>JAXGPE010000001.1:0-196688 GCA_040767105.1 Peptococcaceae bacterium
GAAAAAACACCGGAAACCAAAGCTCTGGTACGTAATCTGGTCTATCTATTCGAGCAATATGTCAAGCAGGGCAAGAAAATTGCACCGGAGACAGTGGTCAATGTTGTCGCTATAGAAGAGCCGAATCGCCTGGCCGATTTGATTGCTGCTCATCTGACCCTGAAAATCCCCGAAAGACAAAAACTCCTTGAAGCCTTGGATATCAAGGATCGTATTGAAAAATTGTCTGCTATTCTGACTAGCGAGATAGAAATTCTTGAAATTGAGCGCAAAATCAACTTGCGAGTTCGCAAACAGATGGAGAAAACTCAAAAGGAATACTATTTAAGGGAACAGCTCAAGGCGATCCAGAATGAGCTCGGGGACAGGGATGAGAAGGGGAGCGAAGCGGAAGAATATCGTCAGAAGATAAGCGAAGCCGAACTTTCGGAGGAAATCGAGGAAAAAGCGCTAAAGGAAGTAGAACGTTTAGAGAAAATGCCACCGATGGTCGCCGAATCGGCCGTGATCCGTAATTATCTTGATTGGTTGCTGTCAATGCCCTGGAACAAGAAAACCGAAGACAAAATTGATATAAATGAGGCACAACAGATCCTCAACGAGGATCATTACGGCTTGGAAAAAGCTAAAGAAAGGATTTTGGAGTATCTGGCGGTCAGGAAACTTACCGAAAAAATCAAAGGCCCGATAATTTGTTTTGTTGGTCCTCCGGGGGTAGGTAAGACTTCTTTGGGTAAATCTGTTGCCAGAGCATTGGGACGCAAGTTTGTGCGGATGTCTTTGGGTGGTGTCCGTGATGAGGCGGAGATACGCGGCCATCGGAGAACCTACGTCGGAGCTATGCCAGGCAGGATAATCCAGGGACTTCGCAATGCAGGCAGTAAGAATCCTGTATTTTTACTGGATGAGGTCGATAAGATGAGTACGGATTTCAGGGGCGACCCATCATCCGCCTTGCTGGAAGTTTTAGATCCTGAACAAAACAATACCTTTAGTGATCATTATCTTGAGGTCCCGTTTGACCTTTCGCAGGTACTATTCATTACTACAGCCAATGTCGCGTACAGTATTCCCCGTCCTTTGCTTGATAGAATGGAGATAATCCAGATTTCAAGTTATACAGAAGAAGAAAAACTGAATATAGCTTTAAAATATTTATTGCCAAAACAATTATCTGAGCATGGATTGAGCAATCATCAACTTGAACTGAAGGAAGGCACGATCATGGCTGTGATCCGCGGATATACGCGTGAGGCTGGGGTAAGAAATCTGGAACGCGAATTAGCCGGATTATGCCGAAAAGCTGCCAAAATAATCGCCGAGGGCTCAAAAAACAGAGTGGTTATTTCTTCGCGGACGCTCAGTAAGTATTTGGGCATACCGCGATACCGTTTCAGAGTCAAGGAAAAAGAAAGCCTGGTCGGTATTGCCTCCGGTCTAGCCTGGACTGAGGTCGGCGGAGATGTTTTGCATATCGAAGTCACGCTGATGAAAGGCAAAGGAGCTCTACTGCTTACAGGCCAGTTGGGTGATATTATGAAAGAATCGGCGCAGGCCGGATACACATATGTGCGTTCAAAGGCTCAAAAAATTGGTATAACTGAGGATTTTCATGAAAAATACGATATACATGTTCATGTTCCTGAAGGCGCAATACCCAAAGATGGTCCGTCAGCTGGCATCACAATGGCAACTGCGCTTGCATCATCGATAAGCGGCAGAAAGATACGCAGCGACGTTGCAATGACTGGCGAGATCACTCTGCGTGGAAGGGTCCTGCCCGTGGGCGGTATAAAGGAGAAGGTAATGGCTGCGCATCGTGCAGGATATAAGGTCATTATTCTGCCGGAAGAAAACAAAAAAGATTTGGAGGACATTTCACCTAACATTCGGAAGGAATTGGAATTTATCCTGGTCGACCATATGGACAAAGTGCTTGATGCTGCCTTGGAAGAAGGAGATCAGGCATGAAAATCACCGGGGCAGAGTTTACCATCAGCGCTGTCAGCCCGGCACAGTACCCAATCGGATATGAGCCAGAGATTGCTTTGGTAGGGCGTTCCAATGTCGGAAAGTCTTCTTTGATCAACAAACTGCTCAATCGTAAAAAATTAGCCCGGACGAGCAGCCAGCCGGGAAAGACTCGTACCTTGAATTTTTACCACATCAATGATACTTTCTATTTTGTTGATTTGCCAGGCTACGGTTATGCAAAAACGTCTCTTGAAGAAAGGCGATCCTGGGGAACATTTATCAACCGCTATCTTAACGGCCGGCGACAGTTGGTCGGTATAATCATGCTCGTCGATATAAGACATCCGCCCTCGGCAGATGACAAGACTATGTTTGAATGGCTGGATGACTGCGGGATACCCTATGTTATCACAGCGACAAAGGCTGACAAAATATCCAGGGGGCATTGGCAGAAAAATACTCGGGCTATTGTCAAACAGCTGAAGCCGGAGACTCAAGAATTACCGCTCATTGTATTTTCCGCGGAAAATGGCGCCGGTGCCGAAGAAATATGGGCATGGATCGGTGAACGGCTCCAAACCTACGAAATGAAGAAAGATATATAAGAATGGAGGACCGATATGACCGAAAGGCTTTATAAATCAAAAAACAACAAAATGATTGCCGGTGTTTGCGGGGGTATCGCTGAATATTTTAATGTTGATGCAACCCTGATTCGTTTGGCTTGGCTTTTGGCAGTTTTCTTCGGAGGGTCTGGGTTGGTGCTTTACATTATGGCGATGATCATAGTGCCGGAACGAAAACCACATACCGAAGAGCGAAGAGAAGAAGAAAGCGATATAAAAAATGTGCCGGATGATAAAGAGCAAGGGGAACCCCAAACCGCATCCGGAACTGCATCTAATGAAAGTGATTATAAGGCGGAAGTTTCTGCGGTAGAAACCATAAAAGCAGAGAACACAAAAAAACCTGAGTTGCCCAAGACTCAGGAAAGAAAGCGCAAATATATGCTGGGATTGATTTTGGTCGCTTTAGGCGGCTATTTCATCCTGCAAAGATTCATGCCGCATTACTTCAATCTTAACGATTGGTGGCCAATTATCCTTATAATTATTGGTGTAGTGTTACTTTTTCGCAGATAGTGATCTTTTGACCTGCAAAACCTTGCCGACGATCCGTGGTGACAGGGATGCTTTTTTACTGAGCATAAGCGGCGGATGATCGGGATTTGCTGCTTGCAGCAGCAAATTATCTTCACTGATATAAATCCTGCGGATCGAGTATGAATCATCATCGACCATAACAACTGCCAGATCACCGCTGGCAAGTGAAGCCTGCTCGCGGACAAGCAGCATATCGCCCGGCAGGATAGCTTCGCCGGTAAAACTGTTATCGGAAGTCACAAGCCAGAAATAATGTCCGTCTTTGACATGCTGGTAAGGAAGCCATTCCTCGGCGTCTGAGATATATTCATAAGAAATGATCCCTTTAATGCTGACGAGTTTTTGGACAACACTTATTCGAACAGGCCTTTCTGTATTAGGTACTGCATAATTATTTTGGGGCAATTCTCCGATAGCCTCAGAAATATATCGATTTTCGGACAAGCCGAAAAGATAATCAAGGGAGACATTTAAAAAAAGGGCAAACCTCTTCAGAGTTTCATGGTGAGGTGTCCTTTTTTCTGTTTCGTAGAGGGAAATGGTCGACTCGGCAAGATTAAAATATTCTCCGAACTGTGCCTGGGTAAGACCTTTTTCCTGGCGCAAAGATTTGAGCCGGCTACCAAAAGTCATCTGAGTGCCCCCTTTACGCATAATTATATGCTGGATATAAAATAAAAAAGATAGCAAAAGCATAAACTTGCGAAACGAATAGTGGATAGACACAACGACTTGACAAAAAGAAAAGCAAAGGATAAAATGACAAAAATAGTAAATATATACAGCACGTTGGGGGTATATTGTGCGCATTTATGGGTCATCTGCAAACAAAGCAGCTTTTAAAAAATATTGTCTGGATGCATTGTCCAAAGCTAACATTGATCACGAGAAGGCATTCAAGCATACAGAAATTTATTTTAGGAATGCCTTTATTTGTGAAGAAAAACAGAAAGATTTAAACAGGATAATCGATTTTGAAATTGACAAATGCCGTGATGTTTATGGAGAAAAGGGAGTCCAAAGGCATGTCAGAATTTGCCTGATCAAAGAGCTGGCAAAAATATTGGCAAACATGTACATGGAACGGAAAATAATCAGATGGGAAAGCTTGCAGAATCTGCTTGGTCATAAACTGGACCTCAATCATTACAAGATCGACAAAACCAACACGATTTACAAGCCGGGTGAAGAAGTCTTTTCGGACCTATTTGAAGCTTCAGTATATGGATACAAAAGACTCAGGGTCACACTGTGCAAGGATACAGTTTATCCAAATGAACTGCTTTTATGCAGAGATAAAAAAATCCGGCTGCTTTATCTTGATATAGATCATATCGTGTGGAGGCAATGGTTCTGCGAGCTATGGGAGGAGCGGGATCATTGACAACAGCTATACCCTGCGTTATCATAATTAAGCAAGAATACAGATCAAACCGTTTAGCGGGAGGAAAAGATCATACCCCATACAGAAAGGCAAGCCCAAGGCTGAGAGGCATGCCGGAAAGCTGATCTTGGGTCGCCCGACAGGTGCGTAGTTGAAGAAAATTAGACTGCGCCGGAGATGCCCGTTATCCATCATAAAGCGTCCGCCATACGGCGGAAATTAAGGTGGTACCGCGGAAAAACCTTCCGTCCTTTATAAGGATGGAAGGTTATTTGTTAAATGCTGGGAGGATTAATATGCAAACGACTGAATTGGCTAAAATTTATGATCCCTCAAAAGTCGAAGAAAAGTGGTATGAAAACTGGGAAAAAAGCAATTATTTTCAGGCAGCGGCAAATGAAGAAACGATCATTGATAATAAAGCACGAAGAACTTTTTCTATTGTAATGCCTCCTCCCAATGTGACGGGCTCCTTGCATTTAGGACATGCTCTTGATAATACACTTCAGGATATATTGACCCGCTGGAAAAGGATGCAAGGCTATAAAACGCTGTGGGTGCCGGGAACAGACCATGCGGGCATAGCCACGCAGGCAAAGGTGGAGGAACAGCTCGCCCAGGAGGGCCTTTCAAAGTACGACCTGGGTCGCGAGAAATTTTTGCAGCGGGTATGGGACTGGAAAAATCAGTACGGCAGCAAAATCACGCGTCAGCTGAGAAAGCTTGGAACATCATGTGACTGGTCAAGAGAGCGTTTTACGATGGATGAAGGTTGCTCCAGAGCTGTCCGGGAAGTTTTTGTGCGGTTATACACCAAGGGGCTGATTTATCGTGGAGATTACATTATAAACTGGTGCCCAAAATGCCAGACGACAATATCGGATATAGAGGTTGAACATGAATCGAGACAAGGCAACCTGTGGTATATTCGCTATCCGATCATCGGAAGTGAAAGAGTGCTGACCGTTGCCACCACGCGTCCGGAAACCATGCTCGGGGATACCGCGGTAGCTGTTCATCCAGCTGATGAAAGATATAATGATTTGATTGGACATATGGTCGAATTGCCGCTTACAGGGCGACAAATACCTGTAATTGCTGATGAAACCGTTGATCGGGAGTTCGGGACCGGGGCTGTCAAGATCACACCTGCTCACGATCCTAATGATTTCGAAATGGGTCTTCGACATAAGCTGCCTCAAATAACGGTAATGGACAAGAATGCTGTCATGAATGAAGAGGCAGGTGTATATCTGGGTCTGGACCGTTATGAGGCCAGAAAAAAAATTGTTGCTGATCTGGAGAGCTTGGGTCTTCTGGAAAAGACTGCGGAGCACGAACATGCTGTCGGACAATGCTATCGCTGTGATACTGTCATTGAACCGCGTGTTTCAAAACAGTGGTTCGTGAGAATGCAGCCTTTGGCTGATCCGGCTATGAAAGCGGTGATAGATGGACGGATAAAAATTGTTCCTGAACGTTTTACGAAAATATATTTGAATTGGCTGGAGAACATCAGGGATTGGTGTATCAGTCGCCAGTTATGGTGGGGACATCGTATCCCCGTTTGGTATTGTGAGGATTGCGATGAAATTATTTGTACAAAAGACGATCCGGAGGCTTGCCCGAAATGCGGAAGTCGTAGTTTAGTACAGGATCCGGATGTGCTTGATACCTGGTTCAGTTCGGGATTATGGCCATTTTCTACTCTGGGCTGGCCGGATGATACCACTGAATTGCGCAGTTATTATCCGACTTCAGTCATGGTGACGGGGCGCGATATTATATTTTTCTGGGTCGCCCGAATGATCTTTATGGGGCTGGAGTTTATGCCGGAAGTACCCTTCCGTGAGGTTTTTATACATGGACTCGTTTTGGATGCCCAGGGCCGCAAAATGAGCAAATCGCTGGGCAATGGGATCGATCCGATAGAATTGATTAATGAATATGGAGCGGATACGCTGCGGTTTACCATTATTACCGGCAATACACCGGGCAATGATCTGCGTTTTCAGACAGAAAGGCTGGAGAGCACGCGTAATTTTTCGAATAAAATATGGAACGCTTCCCGATTTGCCCTGATGAATCTCCAAGACTATGATGATGGGCGTGTCCCCGAGCACATGGAGCTTGCTGACCGCTGGATCAGGAGCAGGTTTAATCGAACTGCTGCTGAGGTCACAAGAAATATGGAGCGTTACGATTTTGGTGAGGCAGCAAGGGTTTTGTATGAATTTTTATGGGATGATTTATGCGACTGGTACATAGAACTGATCAAACCCAGGCTTTATGGACGTGAAGGAGAAGACAGCAGAAGAACGGCTCAAAATGTCTTAGCCTCGACGTTAAGTCAGACGCTTAAATTATTGCATCCTTTCATGCCTTTTATTACTGAAGAGATTTGGCAGATGCTTTCGAAAGATAAAGTGAGTATCATGCTTTCTTCATGGTGCTCAGGAGATGCAGAAGAGCTGGATGAAGAGGCAGAAGCACAGCTGAGCGCGAGCATGGACGTGATCAAGGCTATCCGTAATTTACGCAGTGAATTAAACATAGCTCCCGGAAAAAGGGCTGCTGTCAGGATAATTCCTCAAAGCAGAGAAGCACGGGAAGCATTTGAATTGAGCAAAAACTATATATTAAATCTGGCATTTCTATCTGAATTCGATATATTGCCTATTGATGCAGCAAAACCGGATCAAGCCGTAGCGGCTATTGCAAGTAAAGCAGAGGTATACCTTCTCTTGCGGGGATTGATCGATGTAGAAAAAGAGCTGAGTCGCTTGAACAAGGAACTTGAGAATTATGCGAAAGAGATAGCCAGGATAGAAGTAAAACTTAACAATCAGGGTTTTATAAATAAGGCTCCTCAAGAGGTGATCATAAAGGAAAAAGAAAAAATGGCCGATTTTAAGGCTAAACAGGACAGTCTGAATACAAGGATAAAGTCGCTGCAATGAGCGATAGAAAATATACACGATCGATCCGTCTGCTTGATGAACTTATGCATTTTGGGATAAAGTTAGGATTGGAAAGGATCGACGCTCTGCTATCCAGCTTGGCAAATCCGGAAGAAAACCTTACAGTAGTTCATGTTGCAGGGACAAACGGCAAGGGTTCGACTGCGGCCATGCTTGCCAGTGTACTGACTCAGTCTGGATATCGTACGGGTTTGTATACCTCGCCCCATTTAGCGGCATATACAGAACGTATCAGCATAAACGGCCGGCAGATCGCCGAGGAGACTTTCTCCGAACTGCTGGCTGAAGTTGTTGCTAAAACGGAGGCTGTTTTTTTACAGACCAAAGAAAAACCAACAGAATTTGAAGTCCTTACGGCGATGGCTTTCCTGCATTTTTTCCGGGAAAAGACTGATATTGTGATAATTGAAGCCGGACTTGGAGGAGACAATGATTCGACAAATATCATAGCTAAACCGATCATAAGTATCATCACCAATGTTGAGCTTGATCATATGGCATATCTTGGTCCATCCATCCGGGAAATAGCTTCGCGAAAAGCCGGCGTCATCAAACCTGGGATCCCGATCGTCACAGCCAGCGATAAAATTGAGGCGTTAGAAGTATTGCACATTCGGGCCAGGGAGCAAAAGGCAGAATTACACATTGTTCAGGAGGAAATGGCTTGGGAAAGTGTATTCAGCAGAGGAAAGTTTCAAAGTTTCCGCTTGAAAAGTAAAAACATAGATTATGGGTGCCTTGATCTTCCGTTGCTGGGAGAGCATCAGATCATAAATGCCGCAACAGCAGTGTTAGCTTTAGAAATAATGAAAAATAGAGGGATAAATCTTGACGCTTCAAAAATCCGGCAGGGATTGAAGAAAGTGTGCTGGCCGGGCAGGCTGGAAAAGCTTAGGGAAGACCCCTGTGTAATTATAGACGGCGCACATAATCCTGCCGGAATGAAAGCTTTAGCATTATGGTTAAAGCGATATCGCGATGAGTACACTAAAATAATTATGATTATAGGTATGTTGGAGGATAAGGACCGTAAAGAATCGATCAGGATGATCGAATATCTGGTGGACGAGGTGGTCATAACAAAGGTCCCCTCTGAGCGCTCAGGAAATTGGCAGGAACTCGGCCAATTCTTTCCCGGAAAGCTACAGGTACAAACTGAAGAAGATAACAAAAAAGCTTTTGCTGCTGCTTTATCCAAAGCCGAAAAATCAGATCTGGTGATTGTTGCAGGCTCTTTGTACCTTATTGCGGAAGCTCGAAAATATTTTAGCAAGTAGATAAAATATTCATCAATAAGTACAAAATTGAACAAGAAGACTATTGCCTTTGATGATAGTATGTTATAATATTCACAAAAGGAGGATGGTTACAGTTGAAGTCGCAGAAAATCCCCGAGGCCACGATTATAAGGCTTTCGGTATATTCTCGTTATTTAAAGCAGTTAGAAAAAAATGGTATCACAACGGTATCCTCCGGGACTATCGCTGATGGTGTCAACGGTTCTCCGGCACAAGTCAGAAAGGATTTAGCATATTTTGGGGAATTTGGTACCAGGGGTGTAGGGTACAATGTCAGTGATCTTAATAGATATATTGCAAAGATACTAGGGATCGACAATAAATGGAACGTTATTATAGTTGGAGCGGGCAATCTTGGAGCAGCTCTTTCCCAGTACCGTGGATTTGAGGAAAGAGGATTCAATATCATGGCTATGTTTGATAAGGATCAGAAGAAGGTTGGCCAAAAGCTCAACAAATTGCCCATATACCACATATCGAAGCTGGCTGAATTTGCCGCAAAAAATGAAGTGCAAATAGGGATCGTTGCTGTTCCGGCTGATTTTGCCCAGGAAATAGTTGATGAAATGGTCAAAGCCAACATCAAGTCCATACTTAATTTTGCTCCTAAAGTTGTGACAGTGCCCCCCCATATTGAATACCGCAAGGTTGATCTGGCGGTCAATCTTGAGGTGCTGACCTTTAATATGAGTTTCCAAAAATGAAACATAATTAGATAGGATAATGAATCGTCTTTGGGCGGTTCATTATTTTTATCCTCTTTATTAAGCACTCATATAATTTTTAATACCTATATAATTATTTTTAATGGATGCGAGAGGAAGGTGAGCGGATTGAAGGCGTATAATTCACGCAGGAGTGTTTGGCTGCTTTTACTTCTTGTTCTGATCGGAGGACTGATAGGTAGTTTGGTTGGGGCTCTGCTAGGTGGGATCCTGCCAGTTTTGAACATGGATCTTAACACGATGGGACTTGAACCGTTCACAATTGAGTTGATAGTACTGAAGATAACCTTCGGCATAATGTTAAAACTCAATCTTGCAAGCATTATCGGATTTATTCTAGCGATAATAATTTATGTAAAGCTTTAAGATTACTGTATTCAGGGAGGAATTTATGCATTTGATCTTGGCTTCAAGCTCGCCTCGCCGGGCAGAATTGCTGCGGCAGATCGGGCTTTCTTTTACGGTCATTCCAAGTTGTTTAAACGAAGGGGAGCCTATTTTCCCCTTGACCAAATGGGTCAAGGGACTCTCTTTAGCAAAGGGCAGGGCAGTTCAGGCAAAAAAGTCAGAAATTGTTTTGGCGGCAGATACTATAGTACATATTGACGGCCGCGTGCTTGGCAAACCTGATTCCATCCCGCAGGCAAGGGAGATGTTGCGGAGCTTGTCCGGGAGAAAGCACCAGGTTATTACCGGTATATGTATAATTTATGACGATAAAATATATCAGGATTTTGCCGTAACTGATGTTTATTTTAGAGAGCTCAAGAATTGTGAGATCGAGGCCTACTCCGCCAGCGGAGAACCTTTGGACAAGGCGGGGGCTTATGGTATCCAGGGAATGGGTTCATTGCTTGTGGAAAGAATTGATGGCTGTTATTATAATGTTATGGGCCTTCCGCTGACCAAAACCATGCATCTTCTTCGAAAGTGCGGGGTCATGATTTTGGGGAAGGACAAATAATGAAAAAAAACATTGCCATAAGGGAATATCCATCTGATACGCGGCCAAGAGAAAGGCTCTTCACAATGGGCAGTGATGCTCTTTCCGATCAGGAATTGATAGCGATCTTACTGCGTACCGGAACAAATGAGAAATCTGCGCTGCACTTGGCTGAGGACCTTCTGAAAAAGGGAGGGCTTCTTTATATCGCCCAAGCGAGTATTGAAGAAATGCAGAAAACAAAAGGCATTGGTTTGGCCAAGGCAGCACAGTTAAAGGCTGCCGTAGAGCTCAGCCGGCGTTTGGCTAGACAGCTTATATTCAAAAAGGCAGCGATCAAAAGCCCTCAAGACGCCGCAGCCCTTTTGCAGTCAGAGATGCTGCTCCTGGATCGGGAGCATTTCAAGGTGATCAACCTTGATACAAAGAATCAGGTTATATTCATCGACAATGTTTCGATTGGCGGACTGAGTTCGTCAATAGTCCATCCCCGGGAAGTATTTAAACTTCCAATAAAACGGAGTGCGGCAAGACTTATATTGGCGCACAATCATCCCAGCGGAAATACCGAGCCAAGCCGGGAAGATATTGAAATTACCGGAAGACTTTGTGAAGCCGGTCGGATCCTGGGCATCGAAGTGGTCGACCACCTCATATTCGGACATAACGACTGGATAAGTTTAAAAGAACGGGGATATATATAGGGATATTTAATAAGATCGGTCGGGTGGATTCAGGTGAAAGCAAAAAAGAAAGCTATATTAGGAAGCCTTGCAGCAGCTATTTTAATAATGTTATTTTTGCTGATGCGTTACACCAGTTGGGATAATGCAACTTTTTTGCCTGTTACGCATGGGCTAAGAAATACCTTTGCTTTTGCCCAGGAAGGCATAACTTCGATCAAGGTTGGGATCGGCGGCTTTTTTGTTTGTTTTGCTGACCGAGAAAGACTTGCAGAGGAGAAAAGTCAACTGACAAGAGAGATAGTTGCCTTAAAAACAAAGCTTTATCACCTTTCGGAAGAAGAGGCGGAAAATCGTCGTCTGCGCGATCTGCTTGAATACAAGAAAGAAACCAAAGATCTATATGATTTTACTCTGGCCAAAGTGATAGCAAGGGATCCCGGAAGCTGGTATAAAACGCTGGTACTGAATCGCGGTCATCGAGACGGCTTGAGCAAGAATATGGCAGTTGTGACTCCGGATGGACTGATCGGAATAATCGACCGGACAACGGCATACACTTCAGAGGTCCTATTGATAATTGATGCGGAAAGTGCGGTAGGAGCAAAAATACTGGAAAATCGTGTGACGACGGGCATTGCATCCGGGATAGGACGGGCTGATTATATGAAGATGATCCATCTGCCGCATGATGCTCCCCTGGAAAAAGGGCAGACGATAGTGAGCTCAGGGCTGGGAGGTCTTTATCCTGAGGGGCTGCTAATCGGTACGGTATCTGAAATCAAAATAGAGCCGAATGGTTTGATAAAAAGCGCTTTTCTGGAACCGGCCGCAGATTTTAACAGTATTGAAGAGGTTTTCGTTATCACCCAGACAAAAGACCCCTCTACTGAACCGGAGGAATAGGTAATGAAAAAGTATATTTTACTCATATTGATGGCATATTCAGCGCTTATTCTGCAAAGTACGATGCTTAATAGCCTGCAAATAGGCGGTGTCAAACCGGACTTGATCCTAGTCCTGGTCATTTGCACCGCAGTTATTTGCGGACCGGAGCGAGGACTTGGCGTAGGATTGCTGCTGGGATTAGCGGAAGACCTTTATTTCGGAAAGTTTATCGGAATGAATTCGCTGTGCAAAGGCTTGACGGCATTAATTGCCGGATGGTTCACGGCGGGGACTTTCAGCGAAAATCTTCTTGTTCCGGTGTTAAGTGTGTTTTTAGGATCGATCGTAAACGGAGCACTGTTTTTTTTAGTAGGTCTGAGCATGGGAATGGAGTGGTCTGTCAATATATTCTTCACCGCAGTTTTACCCAGGGCGTTTTATAATATGTGTATAGTACCTTTTATATATACACCCTATCACAAGTTGCCCAAGGACTCGGAGATCTGCAGATAAACTTTGACCTTCTTAAAAGAGATCGTTGAGCAAGAGAGGCATAAAGGAACCGAAAGGAGCGTTCCATGGGTCCGCAGCGTGAAAGAAAAATTTTAGAGCGAACATTAAAGATATATACAGGGGTCATCGTGGTGGTCTTTTTTGTTTTACTGCTGCGTCTGGCCTGGCTGCAGCTTGTCCAGGCAGAGGATTTTCGAACGATAGCCGTTTCAAATACAATGCGCTGGATAAGGGAGACAGCAACCCGCGGAGAAATATGGGATAAGGACGGTGAGGTCATCGCCACCAGCCGTCCGGTCTTTAATGTGGCCTTGGATTATTTGGGACTGAAGGACCAAGATGTTGACAAGGTGATCAAAGATTTACTGATTATTTTAAATGATCCGGAAATAACCTTTGAAAGTGTTAAACAATCAATAAAATCAGGCGATGTAAAATTGTTTGAACCGATAATTATCAAGAGAGATATACCAATTGAATTAGTGACCGTGATCGAAGAACAAAAAAGAGATCTTCCAGGAGTCAATATAACTGCCCAACCGCAACGTCATTACAACTATGAGAACCTTGCCGGGCATTTGCTTGGTTATGTACATTCAATAAAAGAAGAGCTCGAACTGCCGGAATATGAAGATTACAGCATAGGAGATCTTGTCGGTAAAACAGGTTTGGAGAAACAATATGAGCAGTATCTAAGAGGTGAAGATGGGTTCCGTCAAATGGAGGTCACAGCCAGAAACCAACCGATCAGAGAAGTGCTTTCAATTCCTCCTGTGCCCGGGGATACTGTGATCACTACGATCGATCTTGATTTACAGCAAGTGATGGAGCAGGCTTTTGATCAGACATTGCTCAAAGTACAGGAAGATCATCCTAAGGCTCTTGCCGGCGGTGCTGTCCTACTGGATGTCAATACAGGCAAGGTCCTGGCAATGACAAGCCGACCAAGCCTTTATCCGGATGATTTCAACGGACACTCCATGGATCAGACACAAGCGGATTATTATTTTAGAAATACGCCACCAGCCTTGTATAATCGGGTCATACAAGGAAGCTATGTACCCGGTTCAACCTTCAAACCCATTATAGGAATGGCTGCTCTTGAAGCAGGGGTAATGGATCCGGACAATAGGATCCAATGTTCAGGGAGTTATTGGCATCCCCCATATATAAAATGTTGGAATGTACACGGATCGGTGAGTTATTATTCGGCTATGGCCGGATCATGCAATGTATATTTTCAGGAAATGGCTTCACGAGCCGGTATTGAATATATTTCCAGAGTTGGTTATGAATTCGGTTTAGGTCGTCCGAGTGGAATAGACTTGCCGTTTGAAAGCAGCGGGCTCTTGCCGGATCTGCAATGGCAGGCAATGGAGTTTGGGGCCAGGGCAGCAGAAATAAATAAAAAAATCAATGATAAAATAACAGAATTAGAGATAAATTATCAGGAGAAGATATCTCAGGCAGCAAATGAACGGGAGATACGCACCCTGCAAAATCAACTCAGGGCTGAGAAGAGGGTACAGGAGCAGGAAAGATCTATCCAACTGGAGCACTACACAAAGTGGCATGACTGGGACACTTACAACATAGGCATCGGTCAGGGGTATAATCAGTACACTATTATTCAAATGGCTAACTTTACTTCGACTTTGGCCAATGGAGGGAAGCTCTACAGTCCATATACGGTAGAAAAAATCATCGATAATTTGGGAAACACAGTCGAAGAATTTATGCCAAAACTGCTCGCCAGGGTGAATGTCAGCGAAATGACCATAGCTGAGACCCAAAAAGCGATGAGGGCAGTGACAGAACCGGGCGGAACGGCCTACTCTCTTTTTAAGCATTTTCCTGCTGAAATAAAAGTGGCGGCAAAAACGGGAACTGCCCAGCCAGGCCGGGCGGGATATATTAAAAACAAGGATTTTGACGGACTGTTCATCGCTTATGCTCCGGCAGATGACCCGCAAGTAGCCTTTGCCGGAGTAATTGAGCATGGATGGAGTGGCTCCGGATCGATTGGGCTGGTCGCCAAAGCAGTTTTTGAGGAGTATTTTGGGGTATCTCCTGTGGCTCTGCAAATGGGTGTGGGCGACGGAGATGTTCCGGTACAAAACAACGAATAATAAGAGCTTCACAAATTGGTAGTATTAAGGAGATAGGATCATGAAAAATCAACACGCGCTTGATGTTCCAAAGCGAACACGTTATACAGTAAAAGAAGAAATGTTCAACTGCATAAGTCACGGAGTCGGAGTCCTTTTGGCTATTGCCGCCCTAGTCATATTGGTGGTATTTGCCACGCTGAAAGGCGATATTTGGCAAATAGTCAGTTTTAGTATATACGGCGCGACTTTGATACTGCTGTACCTTTTTTCCACGCTATATCATGGTATATTTAACGAAAAAGCCAAGCGGGTCTTCAGAGTGTTTGATCATGCGGCTATTTATCTTTTGATTGCCGGAAGCTATACACCTCTTCTCCTTGTTTTCCTGCGCGGAGCATGGGGATGGGCTATGTTTGGGATTGTTTGGGCGCTGGCGATCACCGGAATAATCATGAATATCGTTTCTTTGGAAGGGACAAGGATATTTTCGACAATTCTATATATCTTGATGGGCTGGGTAGCAGTCATTGCGATCAAGCCGATGCTGGATTCGGTCCCTCCGGGTCTATTGCGCTGGATATTTACCGGAGGTGTGATTTATACAGTCGGAGTGTTGTTTTATGTTTGGAGGAAGCTGCCTTATCATCATGGTATATGGCATTTATTTGTTCTGGGCGGCAGTATCGTGCATTTTCTTGGATTTTTATATTATTTAGGATAAAAAACACAGCCGGAGAAAAATTCTCCGGCTGAGATGTGTATTTTATTTTTTCTGCATTTAGTTGATCGTCAGCGATTTTTGATCTTATTCAGTGCATTGGCATAAGCTTTAGCGCTGGCTTCGATAACATCGGTGCTTAAACCCCGTCCGATAAAGGATTCATTATTTGCGCAGCGAACTTTGACTGTCGCATCACCGAGAGCTTCACTGCCTTTACTGATGGATCTTATGGTGTAGTCCTCAAGTGTCGTATTCATACCGGCCAGACGTTCAATTGCTTTAAAGGCGGCATCGACCGGACCGTTTCCGATAGCGGCATCAGTTTTTGCTTTACCATCGATCATCAGAGTCACAGTCGCAGTGGCAATAGTCGGTCCGCTGGTGGCAACTGCAAGACTTTTGAGGATGATCCCACTCTTATCATAGTCGCTATAACCCATTAAAGCATGCAAATCTTCATCGAATACTTCTTTTTTCTGATCGGCAAGAGTTAGGAAGGTTTTATAGATTTCATTTATTTGTTCGGGGACAAGCTCATAACCAAGTTCTGCCAGACGGTGTTTCAGAGCGTGTCGTCCGGAGCGTGCTGTAAGCACGATAATATTGCGCGGGACGCCAACTATTTCCGGATCGATTATTTCATATGTGGTCTTTTCTTTGAGCACTCCGTCCTGGTGGATCCCGGAAGCGTGCATAAAAGCATTTGAGCCGACTATCGCCTTATGATCGGGCACCGGAACTCCTGTAATTTTTGAGACAAGACGGCTGGTCGGTGATATTTCGCGGGTATTGATCCTAGACTCGACACCATAGAGGCCCTTCTGAGCATAAATAGCCATGATCACTTCTTCGAGAGCTGTATTACCAGCTCTTTCACCTATACCATTGATGGTACCTTCTACCTGTCGCGCTCCTGCCTTTATCCCAGCAAGTGAATTAGCGGTGGCCATGCCTAAATCGTTATGACAATGGACGCTGACGATAGTTTTTTCGATACCCTTAACATTATTCATCAAGAAGGTCACCAAATCGCCAAATTCCCAAGGAGTCGCATATCCGACGGTATCGGGGATATTAAGTACTGTGGCCCCAGCCGCTATAACCTTTTCAAAAAGCTTGGCCAGGAAGGTCCTTTCACTGCGGAAGGCGTCTTCTGGGTAGAATTCGACATCATTAACATATTTTTTGGCGTGTTTGACAGCCATTACTGCTTTTTCCACAACATCCTCAGGATCCAAGCGAAGTTTTTTATCCATGTGCACAGGCGATGTAGCCAGTCCGGTATGGATGCGTGGTGATTCTGCAGGTCTGAGTGCTTCGGCGCAGATGTCGATATCTTTCTCGACTGCGCGGGTAAGTCCGCATATAGTCATTCCTTTTATCTCGCGGGCAAGGATATTAACTGAGTTGAAATCTCCCGGAGAAGAAGCAGGAAAACCTGCTTCGATGATATCTACACCCAGTTTGACCAATTGATTGGCGATCTCAAGTTTTTCTTTGACATTCAGGGTTATGCCCAGTGATTGTTCTCCGTCGCGGAGTGTCGTGTCAAATGTATAAAGCTTACGCATATTATCAGCCTCCTTAAGTATAATGACAATAAAATAATATAATCAAAAATAATCAAAAATAAAAGCTTTCGCCTCACGTTTGAGGCGAAAGCTTTGTTTCGCGGTACCACTCAACTTAACGGCTAATTGCCGCCATCTCAAAATACGGGCATCCATCAGTGAATGCCGATACTCTTTCCTGATAACGGGTGAAATCTCCCGGCGCAGCCTACTATGATTTTCGGCCGGCGACTCATGGGCGAGTTCGGCTTCTCCTCCGCATCAGCCTTGCACCGACCGGCTGTTCTCTGTTCTGGAGGATCAGAGCTTACTATTCCCAATCAAAGTCTTTTGAATATTAGCTTGATTTTAACAAGTTCTTCGCAACGTGTCAAGCATGAAGATGTTGACAAATATATTTAACTATATTAACATTTATCTTAGTTAACGAAATAATTTCAGTAAAAAATGTGGTGTGTAGATATGACTAATAAAGCTCTAGAGATTGGGACGAAATTATTATACCGCACTATCTTGACCAGGATAATAGCTGTCAATATGGGTGATTTGCCGGATGGCGACTTGTCGATCCCTCAACGTCAGTGCTTGTGTCATGCACACATGCATAATGAACCTTCTGTAGGAGAAATTGCACAAGGTCTGGAAATAAGCAATGTTGCAGCTGCGAAGCTTATCGATCGCCTGGTCAAAAAAAATCTACTCTTCAGAGAAGAAGGGAAGAAAGACCGTCGGGTCATTAAAATAAAGTTGACAGCTCAAGGTAAATATTGGATCGAACATTATAAAGCAAGGCAAACGCAGATTTTTGAGGGAATCATTGCTCGTATGCCGCCGGAGGCTGTTCTCGATTTGCAAAATGGCTTAATGGAATTTTTCAGGGCTGCGTTTGAAACCCCTGAACAACTTGAAAAAATCTGCCTGCGTTGCGGACGTGAACATATTCAGGATTGTCCCGGAAATTTACGTTATCGTGAATTGACCGGACACGATAAAGAAAAGAATTAGGAAAAAAAGGAGGAGGGTCAAAATTATGAGCAGCGCGTACAAAATTTTTAAATGTGAAAAATGCGGTAATATCGTAGAGTTACTTCACGAAGGACCTGGACAATTGGTTTGCTGTGGCGAACCGATGAAGCAATTTGCTGAGAATACAGTGGATGCTTCCAAAGAGAAGCATGTACCGGTGATCGAAAAGGTCGAAGGAGGGTATAAAGTGACCGTCGGAGGGGTATTGCACCCGATGGAGGAAAAGCACTATATCGAGTGGATCGAACTGATCGCTGATGATAAGGTATACAGGCGTTTCCTTTCTCCCGGTCAAAGCCCGGAAGCTTTCTTTTGTATTGAAGCTAAAAAGGTCATTGCAAGGGAATATTGCAACCTGCATGGTTTATGGAAAGCTGAAAACTGATCTAGTTATAGGATGATAGGAGTGATAAACGATGGCAAAATATAAATGTGACGTATGCGGTTATGTATATGATTCCCAAGCAGGAGATCCCGAGGGTAATATTGCTCCGGGAACTGCTTTCGACAAATTGCCCGATACATGGGTTTGCCCCATATGCGGAGTCGATAAAAGCATGTTTTCTCCTGAAGCGTGACCAGTAAAGGCTGAAAAGAAAGCAAATACTTATGCTATAAAAGGCTGATAAAAAATCCTAAAAATACTCAAAGAACCTCAAGCAATTAGCTTGAGGTTCTTTGAGTACACAGGGTATAATAAACTTTGAGGTGTAAGGAATGAGATTCTTCAAACTGCTCAAAAGCCTGGATTATGTTCTATTGATCAATATTGCAATCATAATTGCCATTGGTTTTTTTGTGTTGAACAGCGCGACCCAAAATGCCAGTATCAAACACGACACGAATTTTTTACAGAAGCAACTAGTGGCCGTGGTAATAGGAATCTTCGCATTTTGCTTCGTATTATTGGTTGATTACGAAAAAGTCGCTAAATATTCGCTATACATTTATTTGCTGAATATTGCTTTATTAGCCGCTGTGTTATTTTTTGGAGAGGAAACGAAGGGTGCTCAGGCTTGGATCCCTGTGGGATCTTATAGATTTCAGCCGGCGGAATTGGTCAAGATCCTGCTTGTTTTGGGCCTGGCAAAATTTCTTGTTCCGCGTGTTGGAAAACTTAATAGCATTTTTAGTCTTGCACCGGTTTTTGCTTATGTCGGACTTCCGCTGCTCCTCATTCTCAAACAGCCGGATCTTGGTACAGGATTGGTTTATATCGCTATAATGTTTGGTATGCTTCTGGCAGCGGGAGCATCGCCATTGATGCTCGGAGGTATATTTGCCGGGAGCACTGGTTTGATAAGTCTGGCTATCTACGCACATTACAACTGGGGACTTTGGTTGCCACTAAAGGATTATCAACTGATGAGGCTGATCATATTTACTGACCCGATGATCGATCCCAAGGGCTGGGGTTGGAATGTCATCCAGTCAAAAATAGCCGTCGGTTCGGGTGGACTGCTGGGTAAAGGTTGGGGCTTGGGCTCCCAGACAAAATATGATTTTTTACCGGAACAATGGACTGATTTTATTTTTAGTGTTTTAGCCGAAGAATTTGGTTTTATTGGTTCATCTTTGCTGCTATTGTTATTTTTTATACTCATATTCCGATGTATAAGGATAGCCTTTGCTACCGAAGATTTATACGGCAGCTTGATAGTTATCGGAGTGGTTTCGATGATAACATTCCACGTCGTGCAGAACGTCGGGATGACGATCGGTATAATGCCTATCACAGGGATACCACTGCCCTTTGTAAGCTATGGAGGAAGTTCCATGCTGGCCAATCTTATTGCGATGGGCTTGATCATGAATGTACATATATACCATGATCCTATAAAATTTTAAAAAGGCAGTATAATTTCAGGATGATCCTGAAATTATACTGCCTGCGGTTTTGATGCATAAAATGCTGTCGTATCGATAATAGGTTGTCGATTGGTACTTATTTAAAAATTAAATACTCATTGATGAAACCTTGATGCTCTTACATGCTTTGAGTGATTTAAGCAATGCATCAGTTTCTTCCTCTGATCCGTGCGCAACTACCAGGATAAGGCCTTGATTTGAACAGCCCTGAATTTCATGCACGCCCAAACGAATTTGGATCACGCATCCGTTTGAGGTCAAAATATCCTGTACACTGGAAGCATCAGAACGGCGATTATCCAAAACGATAGAGATGACTTCAGTTTTCATGAACAAATCTCCTTTCTTTTTAACATATTATGCTAATAAATTGTACTATGGATATTTTATCAATGTTCCAATGAATAGTAAATAACAGACACACAAACAAAGTGAAAGTTATTTCACTGATTACCCAGCAGGGCATATTTTCCTTGCCTTTGTTTCGGGCGTGTGGTTATAATCTAAATAAAATAAAGGGGTGGTGATGCGGGTGGAGCATGTGGATCGGCGCAAACAAGTGCTGGAAATTTTACACAGAACCGCCGAGCCTGTATCCGGGAATTGCCTGGGCGAGATTCTTGATGTCAGCCGTCAGGTCATCGTACAGGATATCGCGTTGCTAAGAGCCAAGGGAGTCGAGATTTTAGCAACTCCCCAGGGATACATGTTGAACAGAAAGAGCATCGACCGTCCAAGAAGAGTGATCGCCGTTAAGCACGATCCCAATAGTATCGAGGAAGAACTAAGGGTCATTGTGAATCTGGGGGGCAAAGTGATCGATGTTAGTGTTGAACACCCTATATACGGCGAAATAAAGGGTATGCTGATGCTGGGATCGATGGCGGATCTTGAGGAGTACATGTCCAAATACCGTCTGAGCAAAGCTGAACCGCTTTCTGCGCTCACCGGAGGTTTACATCTGCATACTATCGAAGCTGAAAACGAACATAGCCTTGACCGGATAATAGCGGAATTAAAACAAAAAGGATTTTTGCTTGAGGATCAATATTAAACCTGTACTTGACAATGATTTTTGATACACTATAATGGTGATACATTATTGCCTCCAATTCACATGACAAAAAGGGAGGTGACCGTCATGAGAATAAAAAAAATCAATGATGATAAGGTTCAAATAATTATTACTAACCAGGATTTAGAAGAAAGGGATTTCAAAAAATGGGAAATGATGCCTATCAGCCCAAAAGCTCAGGAGTTATTCCAGGATATACTCGACATGGCTTATGAAGAATGCGGGTTTGAGATCGAGGATGATTCACAGCTGGTGGTCGAAGCTTATCCTTTGTCTGTTGATAGTTTTGCCGTAGTAATGACAAAAGTTCGTGCTCACGTGATCTCTGATCATATAAATATCAATGGAATGTTGGTAAATCAATCGGAGGGGAGCCGGGAAGACTCAACTGTTATTGAACGGGGCACACAACAGATATGGGCGATCGATTCTCTGGAACTATGCAGCAAGGCCTGCGCGAGGGTAATATCTTTTGATATTGAATCCAGCAGACTATATAAATATGAAGAACAGTATTGTCTGGCGGTTGAGACGAGTGACGAGCATCAATTCGATATTTCGGCAATAATGGGAGAGTACGGGAACTGGTTCCAACTTGATGAAGCGTATCTCAAAGAACATGGAAAACTCCTGATCACGAGAGAAGCCGTCGCAAATATGGCAAGCCTTTTAAAATAAACGCCCGGATGCTCTCCCGAAAAAATATCAATGGTTGAGTATAGAGCATATGATAACAAAACCAGAATATCAGATCGCGGCAGTAAAGTAGTTCGGTAGCAATAGCGATGGCTCGAGCAATGGATTTAATAAAAATAAGCAGTATGGTAGAATGGTAGGAAGAAGATGCGGCATAGGCGCCCTTCCTTGGGGTGCCTTTTTATACCTCTTTTTCTTACGCTGGATAATAAGAAGGAGGAATGAATAATGATTATTGTCATGAAAACACAGGTTGGCGAAGAGAAAATCAATCTTGTAATTGACAAGCTTAAGGAGAATGGATTCCAGATCCATGAATCACGTGGTGTGGAAAAAATTCTGATCGGTGCCGTAGGAGATAAGACTCACTATCTTGATTTAGCACTGGAAGCCATGGACGGGGTAGAAAAGGTCATTCCGATCCTTGCTCCCTATAAATTGGCTAGCCGGGAATTCAAAAATAATGATACGATAATATCTGTTGATGGTGTAGAAATAGGAGGCAGACAAATACAGGTCATGGCGGGCCCTTGTGCTGTTGAAAGCAAAGAGCGCCTGCTCGAGATCGCTTACCGGGTCAAGGAAAATGGGGCGCGTTTTCTGCGCGGAGGAGCCTTCAAACCAAGAACATCGCCATATGCTTTTCAGGGACTGGAAGAAACAGGCTTAAAATATTTGGCTGAGGTCAAAGAAGAGACCGGCCTAAAAATAATAACCGAGGTAATGGATACACGTAAGGTTGAGATGGTCGCTTACTATTCTGATATTTTACAAATCGGCGCTCGGAATATGCAGAACTTTCCTCTCTTGACTGAAGTAGCTAAATTCAAAAAACCAGTGTTGATAAAAAGAGGACTGAATGCTACCTTCGAAGAGTGGATAATGGCTGCTGAATACGTTATGCTTTCGGGCAACCATGAGGTCATTATGTGCGAAAGAGGGATCCGTACCTTTGAGAATTATACACGTAATACTCTGGATCTTTCTGCTGTCCCGGTAATCAAACATCTGACCCATTTGCCGGTTTTTGTTGATCCAAGTCACAGCACAGGAAAATGGAGATATGTGCAGCCTATGTCTCGCGCAGCGATCGCGGCTGGAGCAGACGGACTGATCATAGAGGTGCACAATAATCCAAGCGAGGCAGTTTGTGACGGACCTCAGTGTATCACTCCCGACCGCTTTGCAGCGACGATGTCGGAAGTTAAAATGATCGCAGAAGTAATGGGACGAACAGTTTAGGATCAAGAGGGGTGTGGAGGTATTGATCAAGCAGATAGCTATCGTCGGTCTTGGTTTGATCGGAGGCTCTTTAGGGAAGGCCTTGAAAAAGAGACACCCTGAGTACAGAATAATCGGGATCGACGTAGAGAATGAAATTGTTCAGAAAGCGACCGAAGCAAAGGTAATTGATCGTGGCACAACAAGTTTGAGTGATGGTTTGTTGAATGCAGAACTTGTTTTTTTAGCGGTCCCTGTCCAGGAACTATCGGTGACGGTCCGGAGGATCCTTCCGCTGATCTCACCTGGAGTTATCTTAACCGATGTATGCAGTACCAAGGAAAATGTCGTTGCGATGATGGAAGAGATCCTGCCTGATGATATATACTTTGTCGGCGGACATCCGATGGCCGGATCAGAAAAATGGGGTTTGGAAGGCGTCGATGACCTTTTATTCGAGAATGCAGTATATATTCTCACCTCTACGGCAAAAACTTCCACGTGGGCATTGGCGGAGGTTCGAAAAATCGTTGAATTGCTCGGAGCAAGAGTAATAATTCTTACGCCGGAGGAACACGATAAGAAGGTTGCCGCTGTCAGCCACTTGCCGCATGTCGTTGCAAGCGCTCTGATCAATACTGTAGGAAAAATGGAGACCGGTCAGCAGGGATACCTTATGCTTGCTGCCGGAGGATTGCGCGATACCACGAGAATAGCATTGAGCAACAGTGAATTATGGAGCGGGATACTATTAAGCAATGAACAGGCAGTATTGCCGATGATCAAGGAATTCAAGAAATCACTCAGTTCTTTTGAACGATCGATAAAACAAAAAAATAGTAAAAATTTGAATAAACTACTGCTGGAGGTTCGTTTATGGCGACGCAGTTTGCCGACAGGAATGAAGGGTATCCTTCCTCAAATATATGAACTGAACGTAGCCATCCCTGATCAACCGGGGATGATCGGGAAAATATCTACACTATTAGGAAAATATGCTATCAATATAATAGACATCGAAGTCCAGCGTGTCCGTGAAGGAGAGAACGGAGCCATCCGTTTGGGGTTCGCCGAAGAAAAAGGCATGCAGGAGGCCCTGCGAATTTTGGAAGCAAAGGGATATAAAGTGAGAGAATCAAGTGTGGGGTAAGGTGAAAAAAGATGAGACTGGTTTTATCTGCAGCAAAGAGTTTAAATGGAATAATAAATGTTCCGGGAGATAAATCCATATCTCATCGGGCGGTGATGTTAGGAGCTCTTGCTCACGGAATCACTGAAATAAAAGGTTTTTTGAAAGCGCGCGACTGCCAAAGCACTATTCGCTGCTTCAGGGGATTAGGAGTGCGCATTAATGTTTTACATGATAACATCAGCGTTTATGGAAGAGGCATGAATGGTTTGACAGAGCCTGAAAACATCCTAAATGTAGGAAATTCGGGAACGACGATGAGATTGATGTCAGGTATATTAGCAGCGCAGGATTTTACGACTACATTGACCGGTGACCGCAGTATAAGGCGCAGGCCCATGGGGCGGGTAATTAAACCGCTCGTTGAAATGGGTGCGCAAGTTATCGGCAGAAACAATAACTCATTGGCTCCGTTCACTATTCGCGGGGGGGAGCTGAAACCTATCACTTTCAATTCTCCTGTATCCAGCGCACAGGTAAAATCAGCCGTACTGCTTGCAGGTCTTTTCACACCCGGCTGGACTGAAGTCATTGAACCGGAAAGATCTCGCAATCATACTGAGCTTATGTTATCGTCCTTTGGAGCCAGGGTAGAAAGTAATGGTTTATGCGTAAGGATAAAAGGCGGGTCTAAATTACATGCCCAAGAAGTGCTAGTTCCAGGAGACATTTCTTCTGCCGCTTTTTTTATTGTGGCAGCTTTGATAGTTCCCAACTCAAAAATAGTTATCGAGTCAGTTGGTCTCAATCCCACGCGAGATGGAATAGTAGAAGTCCTAAAGGAAATGGGAGCTAGAATAAGAATCAGCGATCAGCGGACCGTCGCCGGTGAAGTGATCGGAGATATTGAAGCCGAAACAAGTCGCCTGAAAGGTGTGACAATAGGAAGAGATATGATCCCCCGCCTGATCGATGAAATACCGATCCTTGCCGTAGCGGCATCTTTTGCCGATGGTGTTACTGAAATACACGACGCGGCTGAACTGAAAATAAAAGAAAGCAATCGCTTGAAGACGATTTGCGAAGGATTGACCAAAATGGGGGCCAGGATAGAAGAACTGCAAGACGGTCTGCGCATCAATGGAGGTGCCAAGCTTAAGGGTGCAGTATGTCAAAGCTATAGTGATCACCGTATCGCTATGTCTTTGGCCATCGCGGCACTCGGAGCTGAAGGAAAAACAATTGTTGAGGATGCGGAGGCTATGGAGGTCTCCTTCCCATATTTTCATGAAACCCTGCAATCACTTATGAATACTTCCACAAGGGAGGTTTGATCATGGCACTGCGTTATCTCACTGCCGGGGAATCTCATGGCAAAGCCCTATCCGCTATTATTGAGGGTTTTCCTGCCGGGATAAGGATCGATGTGGAGAAGGTCAATAAAAAACTCAGACAGCGTCAGGGAGGATATGGACGCGGAAATCGGATGCAGATAGAAAAGGATCAGGTGGAAATCACAGCCGGATTGAGAGATTCAATAACACTAGGCAGTCCGTTGGCGTTAACAGTATTTAACATAGACTGGGCAAATTGGCAAGAAATAATGGACCCGTTTGAGGCTGTGAGGAATGAAGATAAGGTTGTTACCCGCCCTCGTCCCGGGCATGCGGATCTTGCCGGAGCTCTTAAATACAGGCATTATGATTTGCGCAATGTTCTAGAAAGAGCTAGCGCAAGAGAAACTACTATGCGAGTGGCTGTAGGTGCCTTTGCCCAGCAGTTTTTAAGTTATTTCGGAATAAAGATCCAGGGACAAACAGTATCGGTCGGTTCGGTCAGGTCGGATATTCAGCCGGAAGTATTTGGAGATCAGCTGTATGATGATCCCTTTTATTGTCCGGATAACAAGGCTGCAAATGCTATGAAAGAGCTTGTTGATCAAGCAAAAGAACGAGGGGATTCTTTAGGAGGAGTGTTCCAGATAATCGCTGAAGGACTTCCGCCCGGACTTGGATCACATGTGCATTGGGATAGGAAACTGGATGGTCTTTTAGCCCAAGCTTTGATGAGCATTCCTTCAGTCAAAGGGGTCGAGATAGGAGAAGGATTTAATTCAGGCAATACATGGGGCTCAAAAATGCAAGACGCCATAACTTATTCCCGAGAAGCGGGTTATTATCGCCGCACAAATCATGCCGGAGGTATCGAAGGCGGTCTTAGCAATGGAGAAAAGCTGGTCATAAGGGCAGCTGTGAAACCGATCCCGACTTTGATGGCCCCATTAGAGAGCGTAGAAATGCTTACTAAAAGCACTCAGCCCGCGGCAGTTGAAAGATCTGATGTCTGTGTAGTACCGGCCGCGGCGATCGTCGGAGAGACAGTTACAGCATGGGTGTTAGCTGTAGCGATGCTCGACAAATTCGGCGGAGACCATTTAGATGAGAGCATCGGGAATTACCAGCGCTATTTAGCCTACTTAAAAGAAAGATAATAGATGTTGATCAGGAGGAGAATGCTTTGTCCGCACAAGAAAAAGAAGTCAAAGTAAACCTGGGTGAACGGAGTTATCCAATTCGTATAGGTCATAATATATTGACCGATGGCTTGAAAGGCGACTTCGGAAAAAGATTGGGCAGAGAAGTTTTCCTGATCAGCGATAAAAATGTCTTTGAAAATCACGGGACTGACCTGATCGAGTCGCTATCCGCTGAAGGAAGAAGGACGAATGTGTACGTCATGCCCCCGGGAGAACATGCAAAATCCTGGGAACAAGCGGGTGAGATATTGACCAGGATGCTTGGCTGCAATCTAGAAAGGGATTCTGCCGTGATCGCTTTTGGCGGCGGAGTTGTCGGTGATATGGCAGGCTTTGTTGCAGCGCTGTATCAAAGGGGAGTGCGGTTTTATCAGTTGCCTACTACGTTGCTGGCGCAAGTTGACAGCAGCATAGGCGGGAAGGTCGCAGTCAATCATGTTCTGGGCAAGAATATGATAGGTACGTTTTATCAACCTCAGGAAGTTTGGGCCGATTTTAAGTATTTGGATACACTACCCACACCTGAATGGAAATCCGGACTCGCCGAAGTTATCAAATATGCGATCATTCGGGATGAAAAACTATTCTGCTTTATTGAAAAACAGGTTGATAGTTTACTGAGACACGATCGGCAGAGTTGGCTTGCGACCATTGAAAATTGCTGTCTGATCAAAGCAGAGATCGTCGCCGATGATGAAAAAGATAAGGGATCAAGAAATATTCTTAATTATGGACATACAATTGGACACGCTCTGGAGAGTGCAACTGAGTATAAAAAATACAGGCATGGAGAAGCAGTTGCAGTCGGCATGGCTGCCGCAGCGAGAATTGCCTTAGAGCTTCAACTGCTGAAAGAAAACACTGTGTCAAGGATAGAAAATTTATTTTCAGCGTTTGATTTGCCCAAAAAAATCCCCGAAAAATATTTGGAAAAAACACTTGATAATTTGATATATGATAAAAAAATAGTTGGGGGCGAACTTGTTTTTGTTCTTCCAGTCAGTATAGGAGAGGTAATAATAAAAAGAGGCATACCTACCTCTCTAATAAAAGAAATCTTGAGAACGATGAGTGAATAAAAAAGGAGTCTGGTTGAACCAGGCTCCTTTACATTATATAATATGTCCGTTGACATCAAAAAACGGTGGATCAAATAAAACATCTGGATCGAGACCGCTTGCGATCACCGTAATAATGTGGAAAGGCAGTCAGTAATGGTTGAGGATATTTATCCAAATAGAATATTTATATTATTTAATATAGTAATAATGACCTTTATGGCTACGCTTGACGGAAGTATTGTCAATGTTGCACTTCCGATCATGGCAAAACAGCTGATGGTCAGCACCGAATCGATATCCTGGATAGTTACTGTGTATCTGATCGTGATTTCTTCGACTATATTGCTTTTCGGGAAACTTGGCGATATGAAAGGCAAGGTATGGGTATTTAAGCTTGGCATAGTTATCTTTACGATTGGTTCTTTGTTGTGCGGTTTTGCCGATTCCTTTCCTGGATTGGTTTTCTCCAGGGCTTTTCAGGCTATCGGAGCGTCGGGTGCAATGGCGACGAGTCAGGGTATAATCACACAGGTCTTTCCGAGCGGAGAAAGAGGAAGAGCACTGGGGATCGCCGGTACTTCCGTGGCTTTGGGTTCTCTTGTGGGTCCGCCGCTGGGAGGATTTATGATCGAGATCTTGGACTGGAGCTACATCTTTTTTATAAATGTTCCGGTAGGGATCGCTGCCCTATTGATTGGAGCCCGCATACTTCCTGATCTTAAGGCACAGAAGGGTGAAAGCTTTGACTATCGCGGGGCGCTTTTGATCATAGTAATAATCGTCTTTTTGTTTGGGTCGCTGATAATTGGCGAAAAAAGAGGCTATACCGATCCTTTGATCCTCGCTGGTTTATTTATAGCTTGTGCAGGCTTGGTATATTTCATCAGTTATGAAAAAAACAATCCTGAGCCTTTGTTAAATATGGATCTTTTCAGTAATAAGCTTTTCAGTTTGAGTATTTTTTGCGCTTTTATATCTTTTTTGGCAATCAGCTGTGTGACAATAATCCAGCCATTTTATTTACAGAATGTATTGTACCTTAGTCCAGGGAAAACGGGTGTGATCCTGATGACTTTTCCTCTTGTCATGGCGATCGTTGCTCCGCTGAGCGGATATATGTCTGATAAGATAGGCTCTGAAATATTGACTTTTTGCGGACTGCTGCTCGTTTGTGCCGGTCTCCTGCTTATGGCTGGTCTGGATCAGTTCTCTTCGGTGCGTACGGTAGTATTGTTTGTTGCTGTTATTTCTATAGGCAATGCATTGTTCCAGTCACCCAATACGTCCCTGATCATGTCTCAAGCTCCAACGGCAAGATTAGGTATTGCCGGAAGTGTCAACGCTTTAGTAAGAAATACCGGTATGGTAGCAGGGATATCAATATCGACGATAATGCTATATAACCAAATGAGCAAATATTTAGGAAAAAATGTTGAAAGTATTATTCCCGGTTATGAAGATGCTTTTATTTTGGGAATGAAAACAGTATATCTTTCGTCTGCTGTTGTCTGCGCGATAGGAGCATTTCTCACTGCCTACCGGCTGTATAAAACAAAGGGCAGGTCGATAAATTGAAAGCAAAGCGTCAAAAAAGAAGAGCAGTTCTGTTGGTTTCGGTCAGTACGATTATTTTCGTAGGGCAGTCTGCTCTTGCTGCAGCGAAGGCCAGAACATCTGCCGAAGCTTCAGCAAAATGCATAGGTATAAGGATCTCAGGCGCGAGTTCCTTGATAAAGTAATCAGCACCCAAGTGGCTATAATGCTCAAGCCTTGGATCAACAGGAAAAAAGGCGACATCTATGGTATGCCCTTTGAGCTTGGCTATTTCTGCTTTGAAGAGCTTTTCAGCCAACGCTTGTTCCTCCTTGTTTTCTCCCCACCAATGCCACCAGTTCAGATCACCGGCATGGAAAAAAACCTTATTATCGCAGCTGACCAGGAAAGAAACCCCCTCATCACTCGAACCAAAGGCTGTGACTTCTGTTTGCTCGATGCTTACCGTGCTGTCCGGACAAAGGTTGACACATTGGCCTATGTTTCTCGGACAACCTATATCACTGCTTAAAACATAGCGAATATCTGAGTTATGCTTTGCCCACTCAAAAATAATCGGATCAAAGTGATCAGCATGGCTATGTGAACAAAATACGATGATGGGTTTGTTCCCGAAATCGACAGGACCTTTATAATAATCAAAGATCAATATATGTTTTGGGGTCTCAACCATGAAACCACTGTGGTAAAGGTATTGGATACGTATCTGCTGGTCGGCCATACTTTTTCCTCCTAATTCAGAGATACTCTAATTATGTACTGAATGAGTTATTTTTGCTATAGTTTACATAAACGAGTATGGCGGAGGTGAAAATGCTCTGAAAAATAAGAGGTTCAGAATGCCTGCGGAGTGGGAGCCACACCAGTTTTCTGCCGTTGCTTGGCCAGTCAAAGAAACTATGTGCTTTCCCGAAAATTATCCGGCCGTATGCGCCGGTTACCGGGAAATAATAAATGTTATCGCTGACTTCGAACCGGTGGTCGTTTTGATAAATGAACCAGATGACCAAAGTGTTCCCGGATCATTCCAGAATAAGAATATAAGCTATCTAAATATTGAGCATAATGATTCCTGGCTTAGAGACAATGGACCAACAGTAGTTATTGATGATCAGGGCAACAGGGCAGCTGTCAGCTGGAAATTTAATGCTTGGGGAGAAAAATATAAAGACTGGGATCTTGATGATATGGTTGCACGGAGACTTTCCGAAAGCATGGGTCTGCCTGTTGTTGATGCTCCCTTCGTTTTAGAAGGAGGTTCGATCCACGTCGATGGACAAGGAACCCTGCTCACAACTGAAGAGTGCCTTCTGAATCCCATGCGTAATCCGCATCTTACCAAGACTGATTTGGAGAAGCATTTCAAGGAATTGCTTCAGGTCAGTAAATGTATCTGGCTCAAACAGGGACTGTATGGAGATGAAACGGACGGACACATCGACAATATCGCCTGTTTTGCCAGTCCTGGAACAGTTCTTATACAGGATTGCACAGATCCGGATGATCCGAATTATGCTCGTACCATTGAAAATATTAAAATATTGGAGCATGCGACCGATGCAGCGGGTCGGCGTTTAAATATAGTTAAACTGCCACAACCCCCAGCCATCGAGGAGTTTGGTAAAAGGCTGACCTTAAGTTATATCAATTTTTATTTTGTCAACGGAGGCTTGATATTACCTGTTTTCAAAGGCAGAGCGACCCAAGCAGATCAGCAGGCTGAAGAGGTATTTCGAAGACTTTTTCCAAAGAGAGTCTTACGAAAAATAGATGGCATGGCTATCGTAAGGGAAGGCGGAAATGTGCACTGTGCAACTCAGCAATTCCCTGCTGCAAAAAAGATATGATTTTTCAACGGAGGAGAACATGCGACAAATTAGAGTAGCCGCAATACAAATGGCTTGTACAGATAATATAGGAGAAAATACGCACAAAGCTGAAAGCCTTGTGCGTAAAGCAGCTGAAAATGGAGCCAAGATCGTTCTGCTGCAGGAGCTGTTTACAACCCCTTATTTTTGTCAGGTTGAGGATCCGAAAAATTATACATATGCTCAAGAGGCTGATAAAAATCTTGCCGTCTCAAATTTCAGCCAGATAGCCAAGGAACTTCAGATCGTATTGCCGATAAGTTTTTACGAGCGCTTCAATAACGCTCTTTATAATTCAGTCGCCATGATCGATGCAGACGGTTCATTGCTTGGAATATACCGAAAAAGTCATATTCCAGACGGCCCGGGTTATGAGGAGAAATTCTATTTTAATCCAGGAGATACCGGCTTTAAAGTATGGCAGACAAATTACGGAAAAATAGGTTTGGGTATATGTTGGGATCAGTGGTTCCCTGAAACCGCCCGCTGTCTCGCTCTTATGGGAGCCGAGATGTTATTGTACCCAACAGCGATAGGCTCCGAACCTCAGAATAGTATGATCGATTCAAAAGAACACTGGCAAATATGCATGAGAGGACATGCTGCGGCAAACCTTATCCCCGTTATTGCGGCTAATCGTGTTGGGACGGAAAAACAACAAGGCTCAAGCATTGATTTCTACGGATCGTCCTTTATTGCCGGACCTCATGGAGAAATCGTCGCGGAAGCAGACCGCCACAGCGAAACGGTCATCTATGCTGATTTTGATCTTGATGAGTTGGATAAGCAGCGTATTGAGTGGGGAGTATTTCGGGATCGAAGGCCTGAATTATATAAAGCACTGATTACCCTCGATGGGGAAAGAAAAATAGATCGATGAAGGGAAAACAAGCATGAAATTGATCTCCTGGAATGTAAATGGACTTAGAGCAATTATGAACAAGGGCTTTATGGAGTTTTTCCAATCCGTTGATGCGGATATTTTTTGTGTCCAAGAAACAAAAATGCATCAGGAACAGTCCACGGTGGATTTCCCAGGCTACGAAGAATATTGGAACAATGCAGAAAAAAAAGGGTATTCCGGTACTGCTGTTTTCACAAAGCAAAAACCGCTAAAAGCATGGCTTGATATCGATATTGCCGAGCACAGCACTGAAGGAAGGATCATAACCCTTGAATATAAGGACTTCTTTTTGGTGAATGCTTATGTGCCTAACGCCCAAAGGGGATTGGCCAGACTCGATTACCGTATGCGCTGGCAGGATGATTTCTGCCGATATCTTAAAGGATTAGATGAACTTAAGCCTGTGATAATTTGCGGTGATCTTAATGTAGCGCACCGGGAAATAGATTTGAAAAACCCAAAATCAAATGTTAAAAATGCCGGATTTTCTCCGGAAGAGCGCCAAAAAATGACGGAGTTGCTTCAGACAGGATTTGTTGATTCTTTCCGTTATTTGTATCCAGACAAAACAGACGCTTACACATGGTGGTCATATATGTTTAATGCCCGGACCAACAATGTCGGATGGCGCATAGACTATTTCCTCGTTTCCGAAAGGATCAGCCGATATATAAGTAAGGCTTCGATCCATGCGGACATTTTAGGAAGCGATCATTGTCCGGTAGGACTTGAAATAGCTTGGTAGAGGTTTTTATTTAGGAGGGAGAGAGCATGGAGCATGATGAAAGAATAAAAAGGATCAACGAGTTGGCTGCCAAAGCAAAAAAATGCGGCTTGGACGAAGCAGAGTTGCTTGAGCAACGCAAGCTGCGTGAGGAGTATCTGGCACTTTTCAGACAAAGCTTTAAACAACAATTAGATTCAATAAAAATAGTCCGGCAATAGACATATGGTTTTCTATGTCTAAAAAAGGGTTATAAACTAATAATTGCAGGAGTAATTATGAAAACAAAAATACGCAAAATACTAATGTCTATACCATCGGAATATAAAGAGACATTTTCACGAGAGATCGACCGTGAAAACCTTTTTCGGATGGTAGCCGTTTCCGGGCTTCTGCTCATATCTGAAACCGCGATCATCTTGTTTCTGAAGGAGCACGTTTTAAATACGGGCGGCGTTGTAATGGATTTTATTGTCTTTATTCTAGTATCGCTGCCCATACTCTATTTTGTTTACAGTCAGGTCGATAAAATCAAAATGCATATAGTCAAAATAGTACAGAGCACTTTTTTGTTAGGCATACTGCTCTTCGGAATTGCATTAGCACTTGTTCCGCAGAGCGAATTGATATCCATCCATATTTATATAATCACGGTCTACGGTATTGCCGCGTTTATTTATCTTATGCCTATTGAAAGCGCCTTGCTTTTTGGAGGAGCATTTTTGATATTCTTTTTTTTACTGCCATATTACCAGCAAAACCCCGATGTTTTAATGATCCTCAGGGTGAATGCACTAATAATGAATATCACGGCGTGGATATTAAGCAGGATGGTGATTGGCATGCGTGTTCGCTCGTTCATCGACAAGCGGCTGATCATTAAAAAGAATCGGCAGCTGCGCAGAATGGCCCAGTGTGATTCCATGACAATGTTGCTGAATCACGAAAATATCTACATTCGTTTATGCGAAGAGATAGATAAAGCGAAGTATACAAAGTGTCCATTATCGATAATTATGATCGATATCGATGATTTCAAGATAATCAATGATACCTATGGCCATTTGGTCGGAGATAAGGTCATTGTGCAGGTTGCCGAGATAATCGTCAGGACGTGTCGGGCTACGGACTATGTTGGGCGTTACGGTGGAGAAGAATTCATCGTGATCTTCCGGAAACTAACCATGCCGAAGCTTTCTCCCTTGCTGAACGCTTGCGTGCAAGCATTGAAAAAAACTGTTTCGAGACCTCAGACAATATCACGATCAGCGGGGGTGTTGCAGAGTACACCGGGCAGACCCCGGAAGAATTGATCATGATGGCCGATCAAAACCATTACTCAGCAAAAAACAGCGGGAAGAATCGTATACGTACCCATAATGTGATCAATTAAAAGTATTTTAGAAAGGCGGCGTGAAAAAGGATTGAACAGGGTGGCTGTCAAAGTTAAAGAGCTTAATAAGACCTTCGGCGTTGATATTATTGCCGTTAATGGACTTGGATTTGAGATCAGCAACGGAGAATGTCTGGGTCTATTAGGGCCGAACGGAGCCGGTAAAAGTACCGCTATGAGTGTTATATCAGGCAAAGCCGAAGCCGATGACTGGGGAAAGACCGAGATACGCGTTTTTGGCTATGACCCGCATAAAGAAGCATTACAGATCAAAGCGTTATCGGGGATCGTATCCCAGCAGGATAATCTCGATACCGAGCTAAGTGTTAAGGATAATTTGGCGGTTTATGCCAAGTTTTATGGAATACCATCAAAAATTGCACTTTTAAGGATCAAAGAATTATTGAGCTTTATGGAACTGCAGGATAAGGCCAAGGCGCGAATAAATGAATTATCGGGGGGGATGCAGCGCAGACTGACCATAGCCCGTGCCCTGCTCAACAAGCCGCGGCTGCTGATCCTTGATGAGCCAACGACTGGCCTGGACCCTCAGGTCAGACATATGATTTGGAATAAGATCAGAGAACTGCAAGCAAATGGCGTGACCCTGCTTATTTCGACACACTATATGGAAGAAGCATTTCAAATATGCAATAGAATAATCATTATGGACAAGGGAAGAAAAGTAATCGAGGGCAAGCCCCAAGAGCTTTTGAAAAGACATATCGAAAAATATGTCGTGGAGATAATGCGGAGTGAAACTCTTGCCTTGGTTTGCCCCATCGAACTAAAAAATAAGGGAATGCGCACGGAAGTTTTTCAAGGGATCACATATATTTATAGTAATGATAACAGGATGCTATCAGAACTGACGCAAGATCTTCTCGCATCGGAGGAGTGTATGATCCGTCCTTGTAATCTGGAGGATCTTTTTCTTAAAATAACCGGGAGGGTCTTAAATGAGCAGCAATGAATTTTCAGCAGTACCCAATCTCCCCAAAAGGATATACAGTGTCTGGTATAGGCATATTCGTGTTTATAGTGCAAATTTCTTCAGCAACATTTTTCCGCCTTTTTTAGAGCCTTTGATCATGCTCATGGCTCTGGGTGTAGGCTTGGGCACATATTTAAACGGATTTGAAGGGGTTTCATACATAGCCTTTCTGGCCAGCGCCCTGCCAGTGACCACAGCGATGTATTCAGCTTCATATGAGTGTACGTTTGGAACGTTTATCCGCTTGGAGTTTGATCGGGTTTATGACGGAATGCTGGGAGCGCCGATATCGACGACTGATCTTATGCTGGGCGAGATTATTTTTGCCGGGACCAAGGGTTTGTTTTTTTCTGGAGCGGTACTGCTCGTGAGTTGGATAACTGGAATAATCACCTATCCGCTAAGTATTCTTACCCTTTTTGTAGGTTTCTTGTGTGGAATAATGTTTGGTTGTTTTTCTATTTATATAACTTCATTTGTGCACAATATCAACCATTTCAATTTTTATTTTACGGGATTTTTATCACCAATGTTCTTTTTTTCCGGGGTCGTTTTTCCCCTGGATCGCATGCCTGCTGCTATAGGAATTTTAGCGGAAATGCTTCCGCTGACCCATGCGGCTCGTTTATCCCGGGCGTTTTGTTTACCGGGTATCATCAGCGGAGAAATAGTCAAGGACCTGTTGTATATTATTATATTTATTGTTATATTTGGAACAGTTGCTATTCGTAGGATCAGAAAGCGGCTGATCCTTTAAATTGATTACTGGAGGTATATCCATGGACAAACAAGATTATGATAAGTTTCTTCAAAGAGACCGTTTTGCAAAGTTTATCGGTTTGGAGGTAACAGAAGTCAAAAAGGGTTATGCCGTAGCCCAGGTCACGATAACTGACAATCATCTCAATGAATTTGATGTTGTTCAGGGAGGACTCACCTTTACTTTAGCTGACTATGCCTTCGCAGCGGCAGCAAATTTTGGCGGACAAAAGGCTGTAGGCATAAATATCACTATTTCTTATTTTCAACCCCCTCAGGGTAAAGTGCTGACAGCTATAGCTCAGGAACTTCACGCCAAAAATAAGCTGGCAAGTTATAATGTTGAAGTGCGTGATGAATATGAGAATTTGGTCGCCGTCTTTATTGGGATGGTCTACAGAAAAAAAGAACCGCTTAAGTATGATTAAGCGTAAATATTATCGAGCAATATTATATGATCAAATAAAAGAATGGACTAAAAAACCAGGAGTCGCCCCTTAAAGGCTAAGCTCCTGGTTTTTTAAAGCGACTATCAATACTCTATACTTAGATCCTCAATATGGATATCCTCGAAAGGCGGGAGACTGTCCATGATTTTGATGAAAATACGGGCTAAATCGGCATCGAATTGTGTCCCGATCCCTTTGATCAACTCGGCTTTGATACTATCAGGATCTAGACGGGAGCGGTACATACGATCTGACATCATTGCGTCAAAGGCATCGGCAATAGATACTATTCTGGCCAGAAAAGGTATTTTCTCACCGCGCAGACCGTCCGGATATCCATTGCCGTCTATTCGCTCATGATGGCTTCTGACTACCGGGATAACATCTTTGAAAAAAGAAATAACGGATAGAATATGTGCTCCTGTAAGGGAGTGCTTTTTGATCTCTTCGTATTCTTCAGCACACAAACGGTCTGTTTTAAGCAGGATATCGTTTGCGGTACCGATTTTCCCAATGTCATGGAACAATCCGCTCAATTTCAAGGTTTGCAATTCTTGTGCGGAAAGGCCGGCGGCCTTGCCTAATTCTACCGAATAGCAGGCTACACGATCAGAATGTCCTCGGGTATATACATCTTTAGCATCAACGGCTAGTCGCAGAGCTTGGATCGTGTCAAGGTAATTGCGTTTTAGCTGGATGTATGTCTGATTCAGCTGTTCATTTTTAACATTGACCAGAGAATGCAAGAAGGCATTGCTGATTGAAGAAGCCGCCTGATTGGAAAATATTTCAAGCAAATAAAGCGCATCTTCGCGATCGGGACCTTCAACATATAAAACACCTAGAGAATGCTTATATTCATCAAACAGAGGGATGATTATCCCGTTTTCATAAATGAGAGTTTCTCTTTCGGCACGTGAAGTACCGACTTTGGTTATGAACTCGGGATTGAGCATCGACCAGAATGTATTCAGATCAGTGTTGTATTTACCGAGCCCATTAAATATGCTCTTTTTTTCGGCGTTTTCTTCAGTGGGATTGTCAACAAGGATAAAAGCATTTGTCCCATCAACGATAGGCATGATTTGAACAAGTATTTCTTCCAGAATGGTATCGATCGGCTGCAATTGATAAATCTTAGGAACTGCCTGCAGGATTTTGTTCAGCCCATCGCGGAATTTGGTTATTGTGCGCATTTGATTAATGGATTTCAAGCCGGATTCTATCAACAAAATTAGTTGATCAAAGTTATCACTTTTTTCACAATAGCCCTGTATATCTAATTTCCGGATCGTTTCCAAGGGAGGAGCAAGGTCTTTGTGACCGGTCAAAAGCAGTATATATAATTCTTTATTGAAGACCCGGATGTTTTCGACTACCTTGTCTCCGTGGATAGGGAACATTAGGTAATCAAGCACGAGCAAATCGAAATGCTCGCTGCGCAGAGCTTCTATAGCATCAAGCGGATTTGTAAAACCTTTGTATTTATAGCCATTGCGTTTTAAAACTGTGCCAATGGAGTCGATGATGCCAATCTCATCGTCAACCAGGATGATACTGTAATCTTCATTAGTCTCAACCAACTTTTTCCTCATTCTGTAAGCCTCCTGCTGATCCTGTCTGTATGGTCGGTACTGATATATGGAAAGTCGTTCCCTGTCCGGTTTCGCTTTCAAACCACATGTTTCCCATAAATTTTCCTCTTATTGTGAGATATGAAAGATAAAGACCCAAGCCTGTTCCTTTGGTTCCTTTTGTCGTAGTCATTTCTTTGAAAAGCAGCTCACGCGAAGCCTCCGGTATTCCTGGTCCGTAATCGATGATGGAAAAACAGGTGTTCCCGGCGGTAACCCTACATGATTCGACAACAATATCAATGATTCCTTCTGTTTCCTCATATGCTTCGATGGCGTTCACGATGATATTGCCGATGACCTGGATCAAATTATTCATAGTTCCCGGTATTTCTGTATTCTGATCGGTACGGTTGTCGATCCTGAGCGAGCAGTGACCGACTCTAAGTTCGTGTTTCATGAGTAAATCTACCCGTTTGAGCAGCTCGGTAACTGTAAACTTGTTCATCGAGGATTCGTTCAGTCGCACAGCTTGATCCTTTACTGCGGAGAGGATATCTGACATGTAAGAGCAGAAGGGTTTTGTTTTATTGATCCATTCTAGCATTTCGTCGGCAATTTCGAGGTGATCATCGGTCGTTACAGTCTGGTCACCTATGGAAAGCTTATACTCGTTGACCAGATCACGAATACCCTCAAATCCTCCGGAAATAGCCATGATCGGAGTCCTTAAATTATGAGCGATACCACCGATCAATTGTCCCAGAGAGGCTAGATGCTGTTGCTCTATAAGCATGGTCTGATTGCGGTTGATGATTTCGTTTGCACGGTAAATCTGAGTAGTATCCTTGATGAATAACAATTGTCCCCAAACCAGATTCGTTTCCGGGGTATATAAGGGAGTGATCTCGATTTGAAATTGGTGAAGTTCCTCGGCTAAGGTTATTTTTTGTTCGAAAGATCTTATATTTCCGGTAACAGAGACGATGTCTATTTCACTTTTGAGTTTTGCAGAAAATTTACAAAGCTCATCATTGCACATAAAAATTTTAAATATATCTGCAGATAATTGAGGATCGATGCTGCGGAAGTTTTCTTGAAAAGCGCGATTATAATATGTTATACGTCCCTCGCTTATGACCACGATGCTGTCACTCATACGATCCAGCACGGTTTGTATGGCTATGGGCGTGAGATTCAGAAAACGGTACTTGACGATGGAAATAAAAAGCAGGAAAACAGTGATCGAAAAAGCTATAGAGGTGTAATAAAGCGGGAGATCGATCAAACGGTAGGTAATAATTACATTTATCGTTATCGGAATAATTGCCGCCGTGAGCATTAGCAGGGATTGGCGCGAAAAGAGACCTGAGCTTTGAGTGGAAAAAGTCATCAGGTGGTACAAAGCCATAGCAAGATAAATATAAGAGAAGCCTGAATGAAAATAAAAAACCGGCCCAAAAACAGCCTGGGTGTTGATCAGAGAAAACGTGCGATAAAATAGGCCTCCATTTATTTCATTGGTCAGCATCATCAGGTAGGAAAAGGTCGGAGGGACAAAAAACAATATACTCCACCCGGTAAAGCTGATTCGTGATTTCTTAAAAAGCAATGCGGTTATATACAAAAAAAGAGGCAGAAAACAGGTCCCGATGTACCACATCTTGACGTAGCCCATAACGATTTGACCGGTTTCATAATAGGCTGACCAAGTCAGGACATTGCCTACCGTCCATAAAAGCATGGAGATCAACAAAAATAAAAAAGCATAATAAAGCTGGCCTTTCCTCTTCATCGTTAAAGCAAAAGCCAGGAGGACGAAAAGCATCAGCGCTGAAAAATTAAGCAAGGCAAAAGAAAAGGTCATAAACACCTCCAGGGCAAGAGCGATTAGCTAAGGATCCCGCTTATTATCTTACCTAGGGATTCAACCTCAGGGTCCTGAAATATGGAAAAATGGTCCCCTTGCAGCCTATAGCGTTCGATGGGCAGCTGACAATAGCGCTGCCATGATTTTATATTTTCATCCTTGTTTTTAATAACATCATTTATTGTCGCTTCGAAGAAGTGAAGTTTTGTCTTGAGCATTCTGCCGGGATAATATAAGGCTCGGGCATTATGCATGCTACGGATGGTATTGATGTATTTTACAAGAGTGTGATATTCAGCCACGGCGAAATCAGGGATCGCTAATTTTGCATCAAGAGGAATTAGCTGATCTACCCTGTCCCGACTGGCTTGATCAAACTGTGTAAGATCTAGTGCTGAGTTCCATAGTCTGTCCATATCATCTGAATCTGTTCGGGGTGAATTGCCGGCTGCTGCTTTGCCCAAAAGAGAACTAATAAATTTTATTTCTGTTTTTATGGTAAAAGGGGCTATATTTTTCCATTTTTGTGGGGCGAGAGTATTGATAAGCGAAAGAAAGGCAACATCTTCTCCCGCTTGTTCGAGCATGCAGGCCATTTCAAAAGCGATCGTCCCGCCTATACACCAACCTGCCAAAAAATATGGCCCGTGAGGCTGTATATTTCTGATCTGTTGAAGATATTTGGCGGCAAGCTCATTTACGGTAAAATTAGCCGGGGAAAGCTGATTATTTATAAAACGCAGTCCATAAACCGAAATATCGTCGTCCAGCCAGCGGCAAAGATTCAGATAGTTGCTGATCTCCCCATTGCCTGCATGTATGAAATATATTCTCCGTAAAGAGGATTTCTTCTGCAAGGGAACGATATTCGGTGTACAAATAGAAGAACATGGAGCGGAAGCAGAACTGCGGATCAAATCAGCCTGCCTGCGGATGGTGGGCATTTCATAAATATCACTGATGGTTATTTCTGCACCGAATTCACTGTGCAAAGCCGTTACCAGGCTGACTACATCCAGTGAATCACCGCCCAGCTCAAAGAAGTCCTCGGTTGCTCCGATAGCATCTACTTCAAGAATATTTTCCCAAATCAGCGCGATTTGGTGTTCGACAGCATCCCCGAGCGGTTCGGATTTCTGCTGAAGAGCGATGATATTATCCGGCGGCGGCAGTGCACGTCGATCGACTTTACCGTTTGAATTGAGCGGAATACTTTCCAGGGATACAAAAAAACCCGGAACCATAAAATTGGGCAACTGCTTAAATAGCTCTTTTCGCAACTGTCGGTGATCAAATTCATTCGAACCTGTGGTAACTATATATGCGCAAAGCGCGTTGCGTCCACGGATGGGCATGTCGATCACAAGGGCATCAGTTATGCCCGGCTGCTGACGGATAGCCTTCTCGATTTCTCCCAGCTCGACTCTGTGTCCGCGTATTTTGACCTGAGAATCGATCCGCCCTAAAAAGGCTATTTCACCTTTGGGATACCAGCGACACAAATCTCCTGTGCGATAAAGCTTTTCTCCGGGGCAAAAAGGGTCGTCGACAAATTTTTCTGCTGTCAAATCAGCATTGTTTAGGTATCCGCGGGCTAAACCGTCTCCCCCGATATACATCTCTCCAGGAATACCAATGGGGACCATATTCATATGTCTGTCTAAAATATAAATTTTCGTGTTTGCGATCGGTCTGCCGATATTAATCTCGTCGGTATCGGTCAAGTCTTTAAATGTGGCTCCGATCGTGATCTCGGTCGGGCCATAACCGTTATAAATTCTGGCGGTCAATACCCGCTTCATCTGTTTTAACAATGGCTCGGGGAAAGTATCTCCTCCTATCATGACCTCTTTAAGAAAGGCAAAACACTCCTCGTTTCCGGGATCTTCCAGGAGCATTTTCATGCGGACCGGAGTTCCAAGGAATTTGACTATATTGTGTTTTATGATTAGCTCTTTTTGCAAGGCGGGTAGCAATTGTTCATTTTCATCTGCTAGGACGATATGCATACCATTGACTAAAGATGGGATGGTTTCAAATATGAAAATGTCAAAAGCGATAGTACAAATAGAAAGGACAGCTTCGCCGGGCTGGAAATACATGAATTTCTCCAATGCATGGATATAAGCCCGCAGGCCGGAATGTTTGATCATAACTCCCTTAGGAAGACCGGTTGAACCTGAAGTGTAAATTATATATATAAGATCATCCGGAGAATTCGTCAGCGGAAGTCTTGAAGATTCATTCCCGATGATCTCGGGACCGTGCGGATCAATTATTAGCTCAAGATCAACATCAAAAGCCAGTGCTAAATCTATTGAAGTGATGACATATTTTGCGGTACTGTTTTTGAGCATATACTGGATCCTGTCGGGTGGATATGACGGGTCGATGGGCATAAAAGCCCCTCCGGCCTTCAAAATACCTAAAATCGAATAAATCAAGTGTGGGCTGCGTGGAAGCATCACAGCTATTATATCGTCCGGACCGACCCCTTTTTCACGGAGCTTATGGGCTAGCTGATTTGCCCTGTTATCGAGCTCCCGAAAAGATATTTTTTCATCATGGAAGATCAAGGCCAAAGCGTCGGGCGTCCGATCAGCTTGCTGTTCAAAAAGAGCGGTCACGGTCTGATCGCGATCATACACAGAAGAGGTCCGGTTGAAACCGAGTATGCGTTGCGATTCTTCTGCGCTGATCATCGTTAGCGAACGGATCGGTTTGTCAGGGGATTTAAGAACATCCTCTATGAGACTGCGGAAATGACTATGGATGAAATGGATCTCACGGTCGGCAAAGCAACTGATATTGTAGTCATAGTTAATGACTAGGATCCCATTATCATCATGATCATTAATGTGGATGACCAGAGGTTCATTCTGATAACCGGAAAAGTGCCATCGGGTCATGCCGTCCCAAAGCAAAAGATCTTTGGTCAATTTGGCATTTTGATAAGATATAGTGATTTCAAAAAGATTTTCCCCGACTTGGTTGCCTTGTTTGCGGATCGCCCGTTGAAGCATATCATACGGATATTGCTGATGACGGAGGATCGAAAGCCAGCTTGAGTTTATATTGCGTGCATATTCAACATAACGAGTATTTTCATCGATCCGGAAACATAACGGAACTGTGCTGATAAACATACCGGTCATTTGCTTTTCTTTAGCATTAAGCCTATTTAACACAGGTGTACCGATAACAATATCATTTGATGAAGTTATACGGTTGATATATACGGTAAGCATAGTCATCAAAAAGGTGAAGACTGTTATATTCTGCTCCGCACAGAAAGAACGGATGTTATCCGCGTCATCTTTGGAAAGAATAAATGACTTCCGGCGGGCTGCCAGGGTTTTTTTTGAGGGCTTTTTTGTTTGAAGAGTCACCGGTTCAGGTAAAGGATCAAATTGTCCCAACCAATAGTGCTGATCAGCAAGATATTTTTCTGAATTGAGGTAGCGCTGTTCCCGCCCGATGTAATCTATATATGAAAACGCACTGATATCGGGAACTTTGCCCTCGCAAAAAGCGCGATAGGCTGTCATGATCTGTGAACAAAGGAGCATTTCTGTCCAGGCATCAGTGATAAAATGATGGATCTTGCTGAAAAAACCACCCTCAGATTCACTTAGCTTGAAGCGGACGAAATAGAACAGCGGGGAGTCTATAAAGGGTATCGGAGTACCGGAGGATTTTGTATCCCATTCATAAAGCTTTTCAAGAGATTCTTCGCTAAAATCGATAAATTCGGTGGTAAATTTTTCGTAAGGAGCAAAAAATTGCATAGGTTCACTGCCGCTTTCGATGATCCTTGTGCGCATGGCATCATTGATCCTGACGACATAATTAAGTGCTTGCTCTAGAGCTTCGTAATCAACTTTTTCCTTTATCCTTACGGTTGCGGCAATATTTGCCACAGCCGTTTCAGGAAAAGTTTTTTCAATATACCATATCCGCTTCTGCGGGTGAGTCAAAGGGTACAGCTGGAGCAAAATATTTCCTCCTTCAAAAGCAAACCATAATACGCTTATACGTTAATATTATAAATATTTTTAGAAACTTTTACCATTGTTTTTATTGAAAGAAAAGAGGGTTATGAATATTGGAACAGCTAAATTATGGTAATATATGATTATGCAAAAAAAGTTTCGAAGGAGTTGTTGGGATGCGTCAAGGAAAGACGATTTGGATAATTGATGCGGCATATTTATTTAACGCTCAGCGTTCGGTCAATCCTAGCTATAATTTTGATTATTTGAAATTACGCAACAGAATGGAAAAAGAATGATCTATCCACCGGGCATATTACCTTAATTCAACACTGAATCCGCCATCAGATGCTCAAAATGCGTTCAATACCTGGTTGAAAACCGCCCGGCCTGATGGACCGCAATTTATCGTAAAGCTCTACAAATTGAAGGAAGATGAGTATAGATGCCCATATTGTTCGGCGATATTATCGGAGCAGATCCAAAAAGGTGTTGATGTAGGCATAGCTACGCTTATTGTAAAACTTGCCCATCAGCAAAATTATGATAATCTGATACTATCCTCAGGTGACGGTGATCTTGAAGACGCTGTGGTGCACGTTAAAGAATACCTGAACAAGAGGATTGAGCTGTGTGTTTTCCGTTATGGGGTTTCACCTGACTTGCAGTCATATTCCGATAAAGTACACTGGATAAATGATTTTGCCGCCGAGGTTATTAAATGATCTGAAATCGAACGAATGCAAGGTTTAAAATCGAGTATATAATGCCAAGGGGTTGAAGATATGGACAAGCAAGCTTATTGGAAAAGGTTTCAAAAATATTTGTATACAGACGATAAGATCGGTTTTTATTTGGATGTGAGCCGGATGTATTTTCACGAGGATATATTCGCTAATATGGGGGAGCAGCTTGATCAGGCATTTTGCGCAATGGATGGACTTGAAGAAGGAGCGAAGGTCAATGTCGATGAACAACGCATGGCCGGTCATTATTGGCTTAGGGCTGCAAAACTCGCTCCAGAAAAAGAGATAACTGAAGCTATCGACCGGGAGATCGCTGCGGTAAAAGAATTTTCATTGAAAATCCTTCAGGGAAAAATACTTTCCTGCGGAAAAAGTGCTTTTCGTAATCTGCTGCTCATTGGCGTGGGAGGATCAGCTTTAGGGCCGCAGTTGATAACAGATGCCTTGCTTGACAAAAAAAAATCGCTGCAGCCATTCTTTATAGATAATACTGATCCAGATGGGATCGACCGCATAATATCAAATATTGGCGGTGAGCTTAAGGATACTCTCGTAATCGTTGTTTCAAAAAGCGGCCGTACGGTAGAAACCTGCAATGGACTGCAGGAGATAAGACAAATATTTTCTGCGGAGGGCATAGATTTCAGTGCAAATGCTGTGATGATTTCGACAGCCGGCAGTGAACTGGATAAGCTGGCCCGGAGCGAAGGCTGGCTTAAAAGATTCTATATCTGGGATTGGGTCGGCGGCCGAACTTCGGTTTTTTCTGCTGTTGGGCTGCTTCCGGCCGCATTGGCTGGTGTGGATATAGATCTGTTTTTAGCCGGGGCAAGAGACATGGATGAGAGTACTAGAGTCAAGACAGCGCGTAATAATCCTTCAGCTCTGCTTGCTTTGATGTGGTATCAGGCTACATCCGGCTGCGGCTCGAAAAATATGGTCATAATTCCGTACAAAGATCAACTGCAATACATTCCTCGATACATGCAGCAATTGATCATGGAATCTTTGGGTAAAAAACACAGCCTGCAGCAAAAGACAGTTCATCAAGGGATAAATGTTTACGGAAACAAGGGCTCTACCGATCAGCATGCATATGTACAACAGCTTGTGATGGGCTTGGATAATAATTTTGTCATTTTTATCGAAGTTTTAAGTGATTGGCGTCAGGATATGCGTATTGTAAAAAAAGGAATGGGCAGCGGTGACTATCTGCGTGCATTTATGCTGGGCACTCGGGAAGCTTTGACCAGAAATAAACGAGGATCTATTACCATTTCATTGAGAAAGCTGGATGCTTATTCTCTGGGTGCTTTGATTGCAATTTTTGAACGTGCTGTTGGATTTTATGCTTTTATGGTCGGAGTCAATGCTTATGATCAGCCTGGAGTAGAGCAGGGTAAAAAAAGCGCCGACATGATCATTGATATGTTGGCGGAGACAAAGACATATTTAAAAGCCCATCCGAAAGTTTGGTCCACCCTGGAAGAAATTGCTCTGGCAGTGAACAGACCCCAGGAAATCGAAAATCTCTATAAAATACTTGAATATGCTGTATATGACGGCAAACATGGTATAAAAAAAAGCAAAAAAGGATACATTTATGATATGTAAGAATTTATCATATTTTCTAGTGCTCTAGTCAGTCGAGCAAGCCTTGCTCCAGCGATTGCCGACTGATCATCCCTCGTGCCTATATAAATTTTAAGTTTTGGTTCTGTACCCGATGGTCTGATGCAGAACCAGGAATCCTTGGCTAATTGATAATAAAGCACATCCGAAAAAGGCAGGTCGATCGTCTTGGAAACTCCTGCCTGCAAATCATATTCGCGACGTGAGAGGTAGTCTTTATAAGACAAGACGGGAAGATCCTCAATACGATCAAACGGTTTATTTCGCAAACCATTCATGATCAGGGTGATTATTTTTGAACCTTCAGTACCCGGCAGACTCACATTGATAAGGTTTTCCATGAAGAAGCCATAATATTTGTATAATTCCTGTAGGCGTTGGTAAACGCTTTGCTTTCGCGCTTGATGGAATAAAGCCATTTCGCAAAGCAACAAAGCTGTTTGGATGGCATCTTTGTCGCGGACATGAGTCCCGAAAAGATATCCATAGCTCTCTTCGTAGCCAAAAAGAAAATCATGTGTTTTATTTTGCTCAAATTCGGCTATTTTTGCCCCGATATATTTAAATCCGGTCAAAACTTCTACGCAGCCCACATCATAGCTTTTGGCAATAAAAGCACCCATGTCCGAAGTCACGATAGTTTTAACGATCACTCCGTTTTCCGGCAGGGCATTTTTTGTTTTTAGCATTTGCAGCAGATAATCGATCAACAGGGCACCCGTCTGATTGCCGTTAAGCTGCACGTAGTTGCCCCGGTCGTCAGGAACGACTAGACCGATACGATCGGCATCAGGATCTGTTATGAGTACGATGTCTGCACTGTATTTTTGCGCATCGACTATCGCCAGTTCACATGCGGCGATTTCCTCTGGATTCGGACAGACCACTGTAGGAAAATCCGGATCAGCGGTGATTTGTTTTTCGACCAGATTTACAGAGGAAAACCCTGCTTTTTTGAATAGTTCGCATATAGGAACCAGTCCGGCGCCATGCAGAGGGGAATAAACGATGCGCAGCGAAGAAGCACAGGCATCGACAAGCGCTCTGTTTTGCAGCAGGGAGATAGTCTTATCGAGATAAGAATACATCAAATCATCATTGAGGTAATGCAGCATGCCTTTTGAGTGGGCAACTTCGACGGCAGGAGGAGAAATAGCAAAAAAAGATTCGATATTTTCGATCTCAGCGGTGATTTTATCGGCAATTTCTTCGGTGACCTGCCCGCCGTTATGGTCGTATACTTTGTAGCCGTTATAATCCTTAGGGTTATGGCTGGCAGTTATAACAACTCCGCTGCAGCATCCCAATTCGCGCACAGCGAAAGATAAAATTGGCGTAGGGATGATCTTATTAAATAGAAATGCCTGGATCCCATGACCGGCTAAAACAAGGGATGTTTCCAAAGCGAACTCTCTGGACATCCTGCGGGAATCATAGGCGATCGCCACCCGCTTATCACCGGAGTAGTTTTTATTGAGAAAACAAGCCAAACCGCTGGTGGCTTTACGAATGGTGTATATATTCATCCTGTTTTGTCCGACTCCGATCAAACCGCGCATCCCGCCGGTGCCAAACTCAAGTGCTTTACCAAAACGCTCAATGATTGATTCTGGATGAGCCTCGATTGCAAGCAATTCTTTCTTTAAATCCGGGAAAGTGACATTTTCAACCCATAAACGATATTCCTTCATAGCCGAAATCATTGGACGATCCCTCCTGATAAGACTATGGTACAATATAACAAAGCAAAATGCCAATCTGGCAATGTTTTTTATGTATAGACAGAAATTTGCGGTATAATATCAACAGACATTTAACTAAGGGGGATAAAAGTTGATCAATTTTATTCAGAACATAATCAACGAAGATATCAGGCAAAACAAGAATCAAGGCAAGGTCCATACCCGCTTTCCCCCAGAACCGAATGGTTATTTGCATATCGGACATGCAAAATCAATATGCCTGAATTTTGGTATCGCCGAAGCGAATAAAGGCTTATGCAATCTTAGATTTGATGATACCAACCCTAGCAAGGAAGATACCGAATACGTCGAAGCAATCAGAGATGATGTTCGTTGGTTGGGATTTTCCTGGGGAGACAGGATGTTTTATGCCTCGGATTATTTCGAAAAAATGTACGAGTACGCTGTTCAGCTTGTAAAGCTGGGCAAGGCTTATGTATGCGATTTGTCTTCCAGTGAAATTCGCGACTACCGCGGCACCTTGACCGGGCCGGGCAAAGAAAGTCCATACCGCAAAAGATCTGTGGAAGAAAATCTGGAGCTTTTCGAGAAGATGAAAAACGGAGAATTTGCGGACGGGGCGTGCGTTTTGAGGGCTAAGATCGACATGGCTTCCTCGAATATAAACATGCGTGATCCGGTTTTATACCGTATACTGCACGCGGAGCACCACCGCACAGGCAATAGATGGTGCATCTACCCAATGTATGATTATGCTCATCCAATCTCCGACTCACTTGAGGGCATTACGCATTCCATTTGCACCTTGGAGTTTGAGGATCATCGCCCGCTGTACGATTGGCTGCTGGAGACATTGGGTATCCATCATCCGCAGCAAATCGAGTTTGCCCGTCTGAATCTGAAAAACACGGTCATGAGCAAAAGAATATTACGCCGCCTGGTCGAGGAAAAATTCGTCGAAGGATGGGACGACCCAAGGATGCCCACCATATCAGGATTAAGAAGGCGCGGATATACCCCTGGAGCGATCCGGGATTTCTGCGAGCGGATCGGTGTCGCCAAGAGCAATAGTACAGTGGATATAGGCCTATTGGAACATTGTATAAGGGAAGATTTAAACGGCAAAGCACCACGGGTAATGGCAGTACTGGAACCGATCAGGGTCATTGTAGAGAACTATCCACAAGATAAGGTCGAATGGCTTGAGGCTGAGAATAATCCTCAAGCGCCTGAAATGGGTTCGCGGAAGATCCCTTTTTCACGGGAACTTTATATAGAGCGAGAAGATTTCATGGAAATACCTCCCAAAAAATATAACAGGCTCACACCATCTCAGGAAGTCCGCTTAAAACACGCCTATATAATAAAATGTGAGCGGATCGTAAAGAATGAGCACACCGGCGAGGTAAAAGAGATTTATTGTACATATGACCCGGAAAGCAAGAGTGGAGAAGATCAGAGCGGTAAAAAAGTAAAAGGGACGATCCATTGGCTTTCTGCTGCCCATGCACTTGCCGCTGAGATAAGGCTTTTTGACTATTTGATGCTGGATGAAGATCCTGCTCTTGAAAATGAAGAATCAGCCGAGCCAAATGATTTTACTGCAAGATATAATCATGATTCTGTCGTCTGCCTGAAGGGAGCATTCGTTGAACCTGGGCTTGCCGGAGCTAAACCGGGTTTAAGTTATCAATTTTTGCGACAGGGATATTTTTGTCTGGATAAATTGCTTTCAGAAAAAGAAAAACTTGTTTTCAACAGAGTAGTAGCCTTAAGAGACACCTGGTCAAAGATCGAAGCAAAAAGTTCCCTTTAAGGGAACTTTTTATTTGGGCTATTTTATTTTTTTCAGGAAGTGATGAAGTATCCTTGCAGTTATGCCCCAAATCACATAATCCTGGTATTCATAGAAATACACAGGGTATTCGCCTGCAAGCCAGGGATAGTTAGATCCACCAGGGATAAGATGATAGGGGAAAGATTCTTCAGGCGCCATATTAACGCGTATGGTACTCATATAAGGGGTGGATTCAGATAGAAATTCAAGCGGAACATAAAAAAGCTTTTCTACCTCTGCCAGCACCGGTGCAGGAATGCAGCCTTCAGTAATGTTGGCGACAAAGGGATAGATCCTGTATTGAAAAGGAGTCCACAAAACATCGAGCGGACCTAATAGTTCTATATTATTTGCGGTTATACCGATTTCCTCAGCCGTTTCACGAATTGCTGTTGCTTCCGGACATGGGTCCTGTTTCTCTATCCGGCCTCCCGGAAAGCAGATCTCACCCGGTTGGTCTTTCAAATGCCTGGAACGCACTTCGAAAAGCAGACAAAGCTTTTCCTCAATGGTGATCAAAGGCAGAAGAACAGCATATGTGTTGATTTCCTGATCTATAAGTATACCAAAGGGTTCACGGTTCAGTTTGCCGGCAATGTCTGTCAAGATTTTTTTATACATAAGCTTTTTATTTCTCCTTCTTAATTATGAGCGCTGCAAAGTTATAATAACAAAAATATGACAAACATTGGTGAATCATATAAAATTATTTCAGTGAAGATCACTTAAATAATTTTATAGTACAATTACTGAGGCTATTATCTATAAGGAGGGAAAATACATGGTCAAAAAATGGCACAAGGAAACTCTGGCAAGAAAAACAGTCGAAGCACTAAAAAAGAATCATTTTCAAGCAGAATATGTTCCGAGTAAGGAGGAAGCGCGCAAAAGAGTGATTGAACTGATCGCAGACAGTAAAACCGTCGGTATCGGAGGATCCGTTACTACTGCAGAAATAAATATCCTGGAAGATTTGCTTAAGATTGGCAAGGAAGTACTGAATCATGGCTTGTCTACCTTGACTCCGGAGGAAAAAATGACGATCAGACGCCGGCAACTGACTTGCGATTGCTTTATAAGCAGCACAAATGCATTAACGATGGATGGGAAGCTGGTCAATGTCGATGGTACAGGCAACCGTGTCAGCGCGATGACTTTTGGCCCGAAAAAAGTCATCATTGTAGCCGGCGCGAATAAGATAGTAAAAGACCTTGATGCGGCAATGGAAAGGATCGAAATGATCGCCGCTCCGCTGAACAACAAAAGACTCAACTTTTCAAACCCCTGCACTCAAACAGGTGTATGCATGGATTGTACAGGGATCAGCCGCATTTGTAACATCACAACGATTTTGCGGAAAAAACCTTCACAGACTGATATAATCGTGTTAGTGGTCGGGGAGGAACTGGGATATTAAAGTCAACTCAAATAAAGATTGACAAGACGTGTTGATTGCTAATATACTAAATATTAACATTCTAATCAAATTATGAACAAGATAAAAGCAATGAAGGGAAGCTGTCGCGTTTAGTGATTGTCAGAGAGCCGGGAGTGGTGAGAACCGGTATGTTAAATGCTACAGGGTCGTCCCAGAGCTGTTTGCCTGAGCTGAGTAGGGCAAGCCGGTAAAAGCCGTTAATTGTAATCGAGTTGACCTTTGCATATAAAGGTAAACAGGGTGGTACCGCGAGAAACCTCTCGTCCCTGACGGCCGTTTGGCTGTTGTGGGTGAGAGGTTTATTTGTTTTTTCCGATTTTTGAAATAATAGAATATGGAGGGATTGAAATGGGAGAAGGTATGCTGAAAACAGGAAGCAGTGTGATCAAAGAGGGACCGTCCAAGGCTCCGCATCGTTCGCTGCTGAAAGCACTGGGTATTAGCGAGCCGGAAATGAAGAGGCCATTTATCGGCATAGTAAACTCCATTAATGAATATGTACCCGGTCATGTACATTTAAGAGAGATCGGAGAATGTGTGAAGGCAGGAGTACGCAATGCTGGCGGAGTTCCTTTCGAATTTTCGACAATTGCAGTGTGCGATGGCATAGCGATGAATCATCAGGGTATGAAGTATTCTCTGGCAAGCCGCGAACTGATCGCCGATTCCGTAGAAACGATGATCATGGCTCATCCGATGGATGCTTTGGTATTTATTTCGAGCTGCGATAAGATAGTTCCGGGGATGATGATGGCAGCGCTGAGGCTTAATATCCCCAGCATTTTTATCAGCGGCGGGCCGATGCAGGCCGGTGAATATAATGGCGAAAGGATCGCCTTGAGTGATCTTTTTGAGGCCGTCGGTAAACACAGTCAGGGTAAAATGTCGGATTTCGAACTGGCGGAGATGGAAACATCGGCTTGCCCGGGTTGCGGTTCATGTGCCGGGATGTATACGGCAAATTCAATGAACTGCTTGACAGAAGCTCTGGGCATGTCGTTGCCGGGCAATGGTACGATCCTGGCGGTCAAGGCAGCCCGTCGCAGACTGGCGAAAATGGCCGGAGAAAAAGTAATGGAACTACTTGAGAAAAGGCTCAGACCACGTGACATCATGACGATCAATGCTTTCAAAAATGCTTTACGTACTGATATGGCATTGGGCTGTTCCACAAATACTGTACTTCATCTCACGGCGATCGCTCATGAAGCAGGTCTGAAGCTAGATTTGGAAATGATAGACGAAATAAGCCGGACCACACCGCAGTTATGCAAGCTCAGTCCGGCCGGCCCTACCTTTATTGAGGACATGAATAAAGAGGGCGGGATAATGAGTGTTATGAAGGAGTTATATGATGGAGGGCTCATCGAAGCGAAAGTCAAGACGGTTGCTGCAGATAAATTGGAAGATGTCTTGCGAGCGGCTCCCAAAACAAAAGGTGAAATAATTCGTTCACTAAGTGATCCTTGGCGCAAAGAGGGCGGAATAGCCGTGCTCAAGGGTAATATAGCCCGCGAAGGAGCAGTGGTCAAACAAGGAGCAGTTGCCGAACAGATGATGATCCATAAGGGACCTGCAAGAATATTTGAAAGCGAGGAACAAGCTACCGAGGCTATTCTTGCGGGGAAAATAAAATCCGGCGATGTTGTCGTGATACGCTATGAAGGGCCCAAGGGCGGTCCGGGTATGCGTGAAATGTTGACTCCAACCTCTGCTCTTGCCGGAATGGGATTGGACTCAAGCGTTGCTTTTATAACTGACGGGAGATTTTCCGGGGCAACTAGAGGAGCTTCAATAGGACATGTCTCCCCCGAGGCTGCGTGCGGAGGAGAAATCGCGTTTATTAATGAAGGAGATATCATCAGTATTGATATACCGCAGAGAAAACTTGAGCTTTTGGTCGATGATAAGGAGATCGAGCAGAGGAGAAAAAACTGGAAGGGCTCACCCGACAAAAATCTGACCGGGTATTTAAAAAGGTATTCCAGTATGGTTACGTCTGCTGCGCAGGGTGCTGTTTTTATACTGGAATGAAAAGAAGTCCCAAGGAGTGGAAATGTAATGAATGGTGCAGAATGTCTGGTTAATTTTTTTGAAAATAAAGGTGTCGAATATATATTTGGTTACCCGGGAGGTAAGGTCATCTTTCTTTATGATGTACTGGGGAAATCAAAACTTAAGCACATCCTCACAAGACATGAACAAGGAGCGATACATGCTGCTGACGGGTACGCCAGAGTGACGGGAAGACCAGGCATATGCTTCGCGACCTCAGGACCGGGCGCGACTAATCTTGTCACTGGTTTAGCCAACGCTTATCAGGATTCGGTCCCGATAATTGCAGTAACGGGACAGGTAAATATAGCCGATATTGGCCGGGATTCCTTTCAGGAAGCCGATATCATGGGTATAACTATGCCAATAACAAAACATAGTTATATGGTGAAAGATATAAAGACACTGCCTGCTGTTTTGGAGGAAGCATGGCATGTTGCGATAACGGGGCGTCCAGGTCCTGTTTTGATCGATATTCCGAGTGATATTTTTACCGCCGCGGTTGATTTTTCGATTGCCCCGCAAATGATCACAACGCGCAAAGGAGCTTCGCGCAATGGATTCGAGGAACAAATCCGCAAGGTGACCGAAGCTGTCAAGGGAGCCCACAGTCCCTTACTGCTGATCGGAGGAGGCATAATTTCCTCGCAGGCAGTTGATAAATTGCGGCAATTCATTGCATATACCGGGATACCGGTCGTTAACACATTAATGGGCAAAGGAGCGGCTCCCGAGGGAAGCCGGTATACTCTCGGAATGGTTGGTATGCACGGACTGCCTGCGGCAAACCTGGCGCTTAATTCCTGCGATTTACTTCTGGCAGTCGGCGTGCGTTTCAGCGATCGTGTGACTGGTGATCCGCAAAGCTTTTTGTCCGCAACCAAAGTTGTTCATGTAGACATTGATCCGGCCGAATTATGTAAAAACATCGACGTGGCGATACCGATAGTCAGTGATGCTGGAAGGTTTTTGGATAGATTGCTTGCGGAAATGAAAGTACAAAAAATCAAGCTGAATATCAAGCAGTGGTACAAAACGATCGATATGTACATTGAAAAATATCCTTTGCTATATATAAAAGGAGAGACCCTGAAACCGCAGCAAATAATTGAAGATGTGGCCTGCTTGGCCGGGAGCAGTTCGATCGTTGCAACTGATGTCGGTCAACACCAGATGTTCACCGCCCAATATTTTCCCCTGGAGGGTGCACGGAATTTTGTTACATCAGGAGGACTGGGCACTATGGGATTTGGCTTGCCCGCAGCCGTAGGCGCTGCAATTGGCCGCCGCGGAGAGAATGTGCTGCTTTTCACCGGAGACGGCAGCATCCAGATGAACATTCAGGAATTAGCCACTGTAGCTCAACATGACCTTCCCATTAAGATATTTATTCTGAATAATTCTTGTTTGGGGATGGTTCGTCAGTGGCAGGAACTATTCTATAATGAGCATTATTCACAGACAATATTTGCCTATAATCCCGATTTTGTTAAGATCGCAGAAGCTTATGGAATCAAATCCTTTAAGATCACCAAACCGGAAGAAAGCAAAAAGATAATCAAAAAGGTTCTTGATTACAAAGGGCCCGTGCTGGTCGACTGTGTCGTTGACCAGTCGGAGAATGTTCTGCCGATCATACCTCCGGGGGGAGGACCTGATCAAATGCTGGGGAGGTGGCAAGGTGAAGCACACATTAGCCGTATTGGTTGAAAATCAACCGGGTGTATTATCTCATGTGGCTGGATTGTTCTCGCGCCGTGGTTATAACATTGAAAGCCTGGTCGTAGGTGAAACAGAGCAACCGGGCATATCACGCATCACGCTTGTGGTCGAGGGCGATGAAAAAGTGATAGAACAAGTCAGCAAACAGCTCAACAAGCAAATCGAGGTTATCAAGGTAAATGATATAACGAATGAAAAAACAGTGGACCGGCAGCTGTTATTGCTGAAGGTCGCTGCGGATGCCGCTGTTCGTCAGGAAGTGATGCAGATAGTAGAAATATTCCGCTGTCGAATAGTTGATATCGGAAAACGCTCATTGATCGTTGAAGCAACGGGCGATGAGGAAAAAGTCGAGGCAATAATAAGGTCTCTGCGTCCCTTCGGTATCCAGGAATTGGTCCGCACGGGCAAGGTGGCTATGGTCAGAGGAATAAAATAGATTAAAAATATATAAAAAATACGAGGAGGAAGTAAAATGGCAAAAATCTTTTATGATGTAGACGCAGATCTCAGTTTTTTAAAGGGTAAAAAGGTAGCGGTGATAGGGTACGGAAGCCAAGGCCATTCCCAAGCTCAAAACCTGAAGGACAGCGGAGTTGATGTGGTAGTTGGGCTTCGCAAGGGAAGCGCTTCCTGGGAAAAAGCAGAGAAAGCTGGGCTCAAGGTCGTGACCCCCTCTGAGGCGGCAAAAATGGCGGATGTTATCCAGATACTGATCAACGACGAGAAACAAGCTGAACTATATCGCAATGAAATATTGCCGGGACTGGAAGCAGGCAATGCACTCGCCTTTTCCCATGGCTTCAATATTCATTACGCACAGATCCAACCTCCTAAGGACGTCGATGTTTTTATGGTGGCTCCTAAAGGACCAGGGCACCTGGTAAGAAGATTATACAATGAAGGCACAGGGATACCTGGACTGGTCGCGGTCCATCAGGATGCTACCGGCAAAGCTATGCAGATCGCACTCGCTTATGCAAAAGGTATTGGATGCACAAGAGCTGGAACATTACTGACTACATTTAAAGAAGAAACAGAAACAGACCTTTTTGGAGAGCAGGTCGTGTTATGTGGAGGACTGACCGAACTTATCAGAGCAGGATACGATACTCTGGTTGAAGCAGGATATCAGCCGGAGTCGGCATACTTTGAGGTATGTCATGAACTTAAACTTATTGTTGACCTGATCTATGAAGGCGGGATAGCTAAAATGAGGCATTCAATAAGCGATACTGCCGAATATGGCGATATGTCCGTAGGCCCGCGTATAATCACTGAAGAAACAAGAAAAGAAATGAAAAATGTACTCAAAGAGATCCAGAACGGTACTTTTGCCAGACGTTGGATCCTTGAAAATCAATCCAACAGGGCATGGTTCAATGCTCAAAAGCGTATCGATGCCAATCATCCAGTAGAAATAGTCGGGAAAGAACTTAGAAGCAGGATGCCCTGGCTGAAAAAATAATGAGCTTTAACGGAGGTGCTTTTTATGCTTACGGGTGCTGAGATATTGATCAAATGTCTGGAAAAAGAAGGAGTCGAAGTCATTTTCGGTTATCCCGGGGGTGCGACTCTCGAGATACACGATGTCTTGGAAGATTCTTCTCAAATCAGACATGTGTTGGTTCGGCATGAACAGGGGGCAGCTCATGCTGCCAGTGGTTATGCACGAGCTAGTGGCAAAGTAGGTGTATGTCTGGCCACATCGGGACCCGGAGCAACCAATCTGGTAACGGGTATTGCTACTGCATATATGGACTCCATTCCGCTTATTGTTCTGACAGCGCAGGTCTCGACAGGTATGATCGGGACGGATGCTTTTCAGGAGGTCGATATTACAGGCATCACTGACCCGATATCCAAGCATAACTACCTGCTGAAGGATATCAAAGAATTACCCAATGTGGTGCGCAAGGCTTTTTATATTGCGGCAAGCGGAAGACCTGGGCCAGTAGTACTGGATTTGCCCAGGGATATCATGATGGGGCGTATGGAGTACAAACCAAAAGATGAAGCGCCTGTTGAGCTTCGCAGTTACAAACCAAAAATAATGGGTCATGCCGGTCAGATCAAACAAATCAGCGAGATTTTACAAAAAGCCAAAAAGCCTTTGATTTGTGCGGGCGGAGGAGTCATTTCCTCCAACGCATCTAATGAGCTGATCGAAATGGCGGAAACACTTCAGATCCCGGTCGTTAATACCCTAACAGGCATCGGCAGCATACCGCTTTCACATCCCTTGGCTCTTGGTATGCTTGGTACATATGGATTGGCGCGAGCCAACCTAGCCGTACAGGCTTGTGATCTTTTTATAGCCATGGGGATGAGGTTTACGGATCGGGTCACCGGGAATGTGAGCAAATTTGCACCGAAAGCATCTATAATCCACATTGACATAGACACCGCTGAGATAGGTAAAAATGTCCGGGCAGATATACCGCTGGTTGGTGATGTCAAGGTTGTTCTGAATCAGCTGAACAACAGATTGCAAAAAAAGAACAACCCTGAATGGCTGGCTGAAATTGAACTGATCCGTCAAAGATGTTCACTGATGAAAGAAATGAATTATGAGTGCGAAGGAGATGGATGCATTTCGCCGCGAGATGTACTTCAGCTAATGAACGAACATCTTCCGCAACAGACCATCATGACGACAGATGTAGGACAACATCAGATATGGGCTGCGCAGATGTACAGAGCACATAAACCAAGGAGTTTCATCAGCTCCGGGGGATTAGGGACTATGGGTTATGGTATCCCGGCTGCGGTAGGCGCTCAGGTTGCATGTCCGGAATGCACAGTAGTTGCGGTGACAGGCGATGGAAGCTTTCAAATGGGTATGGGAGAACTTGGCACGGCAATGGAAAATGAATTGCCGCTCAAAATACTTTTATTGAACAATCAGACACTGGGCATGGTCAAACAGCTACAGGATCATTATTGCGGAGGAAAACATGCAGCTGTCCATTTTGGAAAAAACCCGAATTTTCAGTACTTGGCAATGGCCTTTGGCGCATTGAGCTTAAGGGTCACCAGGATAGAAGAATTAGAAGAAAAAATCAAGGAGTTCATTGCTCATAAGGGTATGGCTGTGCTGGAAGTTATCACATCCAGCAAGGAAAACGTCTATCCTATGGTTTTAGCAGGGAGCGGGCTGGACCAATTAGCCGGGTTAGAATAAAAAGCGTTAGTCTGCCTACAGGGAGGGTAAAAACATGGGAATGACCATGGCAGAGAAAATATTGGCTGACCATGCCGGTTTAAAAACGACTAAAGCCGGCGAGATCGTCAATGCCAAACTGGATCTTGTTTTGGCCAATGATATAACAGGACCTCTTGCCGTAAAAGAATTCAGGAAGCTTGGTATCGAAAAAGTATTTGATAAAGAAAAAATCGTGTTGATCCCCGATCATTTCGCTCCGGCCAAGGATATCCCCTCGGCCCAACAGTGTTTGGAGATCAAGGAATTTTCCCGTGAACAGGAACTGACACATTATTACGAAGTAGGGCGCAATGGTATAGAACATTGTTTTTTACCGGAACAAGGCTTGGTCCTGCCCGGGGATGTCGTCATAGGAGCGGATTCGCATACCTGTACATATGGTGGATTAGGGGCATTTTCGACCGGCGTTGGAAGTACTGATCTTGCTGTGGGCATGGCAATGGGTGAAATATGGTTCAGGGTCCCTGAAACGCTGAAATTTATCTTGAAGGGCAGACCAAAAAACAAATGGGTCAGCGGCAAGGACTATATCTTGGAAGTGATTGGCCTGATCGGGGTCGATGGAGCCCAATATAAAGCTATGGAGTTTACCGGGCAGGCAATTGATGAATTATCGGTAGATGGGCGGCTGACGATGACCAACATGGCAATAGAGGCCGGTGCTAAGGCAGGATTGATCGCTCCTGATCAAAAAACGATTGATTATGTAAAAAAAAGAGCGAAAAGGCCATGGAAAGAGTTCATTAGTGACAAAGATGCCCGATATGCCGATATAATTGAAATAGATGTAACTGACATGCAGCCGCAGGTCGCTTTTCCACATTTACCATCAAATGTAAAGCCTGTGGCTGAAGGCAAAAACGTAAAAATAGACCAGGTCGTCATTGGCTCATGTACCAACGGACGCATTGAGGACTTGCGGATAGCCGCTGAAATTATCAAAGGGCGTACTATCCATCCGGATGTCAGGGCGATAGTTATTCCCGGGACCAGAGAAATATATTTACAGGCATTACAGGAAGGGATCGTTGAAGATTTTATTGAAGCCGGCGCGGTCGTAAGCACACCAACTTGCGGACCTTGTCTCGGCGGATATATGGGGATATTGGCAGAGGGAGAACGCGCCGTTTCGACCACCAACCGCAATTTTGTCGGAAGAATGGGACATCCAAAGAGCGAAGTATATTTGTCAAATCCTGCGGTTGCTTCCGCATCGGCTATTTTGGGACGTATTGGTTCACCAGAGGAGGTTGTATAGGATGCTGCAGACATTACAGGGTAAAGCATGGAAAGCAGGAAATGATATCGATACCGATGTCATAATAGCTGCACGTTATTTGAATGACTCTGACCCGAAACATTTAGCGGCACATTGCCTGGAGGATCTATTCCCGAATTTGGCGAAACAAATAGCAGCCGGAGACATTTTGGTCGCGGGGCGCAATTTTGGCTGCGGGAGCTCACGCGAACACGCTCCGATCGCGATCAAGCATGCAGGATTTGGCTGCGTGATCGCGGAAAGCTATGCCAGGATATTTTACCGTAATGCTATCAATATCGGACTGCCTATAATCGTTGCTCCGGAAGCTGCCCGCGAAATAAAAGAAGATGATATCCTTGAGGTTGATCCTGGCAAGGGAAAGATCAACAATAAAACAACGGGGAAAACCTATACTGGTGAAACACTTCCGCCATTTATCCTGGACATATTGGAGACAGGCGGACTTATTCCATATACAGCGGAGAAGGTGAAAAAGCGTGCTTAATATCGTCGTACTGCCAGGTGACGGAGTAGGCCCGGAAGTAACGAACCAGGCGCTTAAGGTTTTGAATAAAATAAAAAGCAAATATGCTTTAGAGTACTCGATAGATGAAGGATTGATCGGCGGCAGTGCTTATGATGTATCAGGTAAGCCCTGTCCTCCGGAAACTCTGGAAAAAGTCAAAAAGTGTGATGCAATAATATTGGGAGCTGTTGGCGGGCCTAAATGGGACGAACTAAAACTTGAGCACCGACCGGAAAAAGGGTTGCTCGAATTACGCAAAACAGCCGGCTTATATGCAAATTTGCGCCCGGTAAAATGTTGGATGCAGCTTCTGGATCAATCTCCACTAAAGAACAATATGCTTGAAAATGTTGACATCATGATAGTGAGGGAATTGATCGGCGGTGCTTATTTTGGCGCAAGAGGCACAATAAATGAAAACGGTATTACGAAGGCTTTCGATACCATCGAATACAATGAGCTTGAGATACGCAGGATAATCAGAAAGGCTATAGAGGTTGCGGATAAAAGAAAAAAGGATAACCTCAGTAGATAAAGCCAATGTTCTCGATACCTCAAGACTATGGCGGAAAATTGCCGTTGAAGAAGCCAAAAAGAACCCGGAGATAATAATGAGCCATCTTTATGTGGATAATTGCGCAATGCAGTTATGCCTTGATCCTGCACAGTTTGATGTGATCGTGACGGAAAATATGTTTGGAGATATCCTTTCGGATCAAGCTTCTGTGCTGGGCGCTTCGCTTGGCATGCTGCCTTCAGCAAGCATAGGCGAGGACAAGGCCTTATATGAGCCGATCCATGGATCGGCTCCTGATATTGCCGGTCAGGACAAAGCTGATCCGCTGGCCGCGATCCTTTCTGTAGCGATGATGCTGCGAATTTCTTTTGCTTGCGAGGAAGCAGCAAAAGAAATAGAACAGGCCGTAGGTGAGGTCCTGGACAGCGGCTTGCGCACAGCTGATATTTGGTCAAAAGGGATGAGGCTTGTCGGTACAAATGAAATGGGTCAGGCTGTTGCGGCGAGGATAAAATAATATATGGCGAGGTGTAAATAAGCGAAGTGATTACCAGACGCCAGTTTTTGATCGGAATAAGCGCAATGGCAGCCTCAGCGCTCCTGCCATTAGGAACGGGATGTCAGAGGAAACCGGCTCAGGCCGGAATATCTTCCGAAGAACAAAAGGAAATCCCGCTCTTTATTCCTGATTGTGACTGGATAATTGACGGGGCTGTAGTTATTGATGGCTCCGGTGGATCGGCTATGCAAGGCAGGATCGCAGTAAAGGGCGACAAAATAGTTGCAGTTGGGGACTTTCAAATAAATGAAAAAGCGAGTCTTATCGATGCTCAAGGTTTGGTCGTAACCCCGGGATTCATTGATATCCATACACATACCGAGGATTATATTTTGGCAGGCGAGAGCATGGCTCCGTTTCTTTCTCAGGGTGTAACCACACAGGTGGGAGGGAATTGCGGACGGTCCCCGAGAGATATTAAGGGATATTTTCGCCAATTGCCAGCAACAAAGATCAATTACGGGTTATTTATAGGATATAGAACATTAAGAGAGCTTGCTGGTGTTTCAGGAAGCAAAAAAGCCTCTGCAGATGATATCATAACTATGCAGGGACATTTGGCTCAGGCTATGGCCGATGGTGCTCTGGGCCTGTCGACCGGTTTGGAGTATGCTCCTCAGCATCTGGCCACTGAGGAAGAATTGATATCACTATGTCGTGTGCTAAGAGATTACGGAGGTTTTTATTCTACGCATATCCGCAACGAATATGGAGGAGTGGTTCAGGCTCTGGATGAAGCTATAAGAATAGGCTTGGCGGCAGAAGTACCTGTTCAATATAGTCATATAAAAGCAGGATACCCTGAAAATTGGGATAAGACAGAAGTACTTTTGGCTATGCTTGCAGATGCGAACAGGAAGGGATTAGACATCACCGCCGACGTTTATCCCTATACATTTTCAAGCACAGATTTAGGTAAAAAACCGCTGATCCACTCGATCAGTGAACAAGGCATGGAGGCAGCGGCGGCTGATCCATTTGTATTTTTCGGAAGTGATACCGGGATATATTCCGGCGGCCGTGCAACACATCCTCGTGCTTACGGAACGTTTCCAAGAGTATTGGCTATGCTGGTTCGTGATAAGAAAATCATTTCACTTGAAACTGCAGTTGCCAAAATGACTTCTATGCCTGCCCGGAGATTGCGCCTTGCCGATAGAGGACTTTTGAAAGCCGGCTGCAAGGCGGATATCGTGCTTCTTGATCCGGCAAAAGTGAGAGACAGAGCGACTCAGGATTCACCGATGCTGCTTTCCGAAGGTATAAACAAAGTATGGATAAATGGCCGATTAGCCTGGGAAGAAGGAAGTACAAGAACGGTAGCCGGAGAGAAGATACGTTAGCGTGTTGGAAAAGAAAACCGCCCCTAAAGGCGGTTTTTTACTGCGCGATCGTAGCTGCAGCGGGTACTTCCGGTGGCTTATACTCTCTTAAAAAATAATAATCAGGAACTGAATTTACAGCAGGTACGGTCAATGTTTCATGGAGAGCAATAGCCGGATAAGCTCCGTACAATGCGAGCTTGTCCATTATTCCTCCTGGAATAGTAAGGGCCTTTTCGAGGTTGTTTGTGCTGCCGATGGCCTTTATGGTGATCGGATAGGATAAAACAATATTATTTACAGTAACAGACATAACATTTTCGCTTTCGGTATAAAATACCGAAGAATTCTGAGTTATCCGGAACTGATTGACCGAAATCGCTTCAGCTCCTGAAGACCATAGCTCATTAATGAATTGAATAATATCTATATAAAGAATGGGCATGATTTTTTCGATAGTTATGCTTATCCCGGGGCCCTCGAGCGGTATCTGTCCGGTGAGTTTTTGCAGCTTGACCAGTTCTTTGCTCAGACTGTCATATAGAACTTTCTCATCTTCGCTGTTTTGTCGCTGAACATTCAGTCTGCTGTTAAGGTCCAAAACCTCGGCGGCTAACTGTTGCCTTTTACCGGAAAGATCCCTTACCATCGCGATAAGTGTTTCGGTCCTTTGCACGCTCAAATCGCTGGAAAGAAGGTTTTGCGATTGAAACTGCAATGAAATAAGTATTCCGATGAATAAAAACACAATTGTAAGCGGCAAGGTCCACAAATGTTTTTTCATTATATACTCACCTCAGCTGCTGATTCCTGTTTCGGTGTTTGACGATCAATTGATGTCTTATTGCTGCCAGGTTGTGGAATAAACGTACGCCAAAAGCAAATACGGCAGCATAATAAAGATCGATGCCCAGTCGGTCACCGAGATAGGCAAGTAAAGCGGCAAGAAGTGTATTGGTAAAAAAACCGGTCATCAGGACAGTACTGTCGAAATGTTCTTCGATGATGCTGCGCAAACCACCCAAAACTGAATCCAAAGAGGCTAAAACAGCAATGGATAAGTATTTAATAAAAACGGGGGGTATCTGAAAGGTCACTGCTGAACCGAGCAACAAACCAACGACAAGACCAAGCAGGGGAATCAACCACATTATATATCATCCTCCTTAATGGGTTGGGCATAGTTGAACTGCAAACTGCTCTTGTAGGAGGGCAGCGTCAAATCATCTAAAATTTCTATAGAAACAGGATAATTCAATGATCTAAGGATATCGATCTCCCCACTGGATACTATTTCGGACATATGCTGAGGACTGCCAATAGCGCTGATCACAAAGGGAGGAGCAATCCGCGTGGTGTTGATCAGGATAACATTGCCGACACACCTTATTTCTGATGTGGTGATTATCCTCTGCCCATTTATGGCGACTGCTTCAGCTTTTGCTAAACGCAATTCGCTTAGCAGATTCAGAAGGTGCTCATAATGAACTATGTAATTGTTCGGGTCATCTTTCGGATTCTGCTGTAAGCCATCTTTATTGTCGTCCACTGTGATTCGGATACCCTTGCCCGCCACAGGCGTCAATCCGGCAACGATCCTAATATCCCGCAAATCATTACGCAAATCTTCAAGCGCACCGATCATAGGTTGATCTTCAAGAGTCTCGAGCTCTGTACGAATAGATACGATGATGGCTTCCTGCTTGTTAATTTCATCCTCCAAATCGGTTATGATCTGGACAAGGTTTTGATTCTTTTCACTCAGAGGGTTTGAATTTGTGGACCCGCTCAAATTATTGAGCTGGTATGATAAAAAAAATCCCGATATGATACAGACGATCGTGATTGGAACGACCCACTTGCGCAATGGTTTTCCTCCTTCCAAGGAAGATGGGACAATACTCTCTTTATCAGTGTATTATACCATACCGCTCAGACTTTAAAAATTTATTTATGTAACAAAGCTGTTGACTATGATGATAAAAAAGGAATACTGCCAGTAATTGTCGAACATAATTTTTAGTTCAATTGAGATGCAGGGGAGTGCAGTACTTTGTGGGGAAAAATCATTAATACATACAATGCAGTAAACATTATCGATATCTTAATTGTAGCCTTTGTTATTTATAAAGCAATGATGATTATTAAAGGTACCCGCGCTGTACAATTGATCAAAGGATTGGCGATCTTGATCGCAGCATCCTTGATCAGTAACTGGCTGGGCTTTAAGACTATTTCCTGGATATTGGCACTGCTGCAATCGGTTTTAGTTGTTGCCCTTCCTGTGGTTTTCCAACCGGAATTAAGAAGAGCACTTGAACGCATTGGACGTGGAAAATTCTTCGCTAAACCGGTCGTAATGCTAAATCATGAGGCGCTCGAAAATATGGTCAACGAAGTTGTCCGGGCCGTTCGCGTGATATCCCAGAATAATCTCGGCGCACTTATTATCCTGGAACGTGAAACCGGTATAAATGATTTTATTGAAACAGGGATAAAAATAGATGGCTTAGTATCAGCTGAATTCCTGATCAATATATTTATTCAAAAAAGCCCTTTGCACGATGGCGCTGTCATTATTCGCGGAGATCGGATCGTGGCGGCCAGCTGCTTTTTACCCCTTTCAGAGAATCCTAATCTAAGCAAAGAGCTTGGTACCAGGCATCGAGCGGCACTTGGGCTTACAGAGCAATCTGACGCTATTGCCGTGATAGTATCTGAGGAGACGGGTGTGATATCGGTCGCAGAGGAAGGGCGGCTTACAAGATATCTGGATGAGGGCACATTAAAAGAGATGCTGCACAAAAAGCTTCAGACAAAGACTCCTGGCGGATCCTCAATTATTAACTGGAGGTCTTGAAATGCACGAATTCTTCAAAAAGGATTGGGGCTATAAAATCGCGGCTATATTTCTGGCTTTCTTGATGTGGTTTTATGTTACCAATATGCAAAATCCAGCAACAGAAAAGATGCTGAAGATACCGTTAACCTATCTTAATTTGGCGGAAGGTCTTGTAGCGGCTGATAAGCCTGAGACTGTTGACATAAGGGTCAAAGGAACTCAATCTTCCATTACAACTTTGAATACTCAGGATATAAGAGCCACAGTTGATTTAAGCCAGGCAGAGCTCGGAGAAAAAAGTTTCAGTATAAATCTCACTTTGCCTAACGGGATAGAGCTTGTTCAGATAAATCAAGGACAAAACCTTTTACTGCAAATAGATGCGGTGGCAATGAAACAACTGGAAATCGAAGTAAAAACGGAAAATACAGTAGCTCCGGGTTATTCAAGTTACGCTCCGGAGATATCGCCATCGCGCGTCGTGGTCCGTGGCGCACAAAAAGTATTGGAATCGCTTGATAAAGCCCAAATAACTATCGATTTGAACCTGGCAACAGAAAATTTAGTTCTGAATTCTCCGGTCATTCTTTTAGATAATGAAGGGAAGAATGTTTCAGCCGGGTACTTGGAAATAAGTCCACAGACGGTCCAGGTGACCGTCCCGGTCATCCAGAATGTTCCGACCAAGACGGTTCCTATAAAGGTGGCTTTGGTCGGCCAGCCAAAAACAGAGTGGCAGGTATACAGGGTCGCTCTTGAGCCGGAAACGGTCAAAATAACCGGTTCTTATGAGAGACTGAACAATATTGATCATGTTATGACCCAGCCCGTTGATATTTCAGGGTTGCAGCAAGATTTAATCATCCAGGTAGGTTTGATTTCGCCTGAGGGGGTAAGTATGGTCTATGAGCCTGCAGTCAAGGTGATTGTCCAGCTGCAGGAGGCACCGGTAACTAAAACATTTGAAGATATCGAAATTGAAGTTTTAAACCAACCCGCAGATTTTGAGGTCAAGCTAAAACCGGAAAAAGTCAAATTGACTATCCAAGGCTCTCAGGAAGACATGAAAGATATCGATGGAAAAATCAGAGCGGTGCTTGATTTAAAAGATAAACAAGCAGGAACTCATCAAATCGAACTAAAGGTTGAAGCGCCTGCTGAATATCATGTTACTAAGGTTGAGCCTGTAAAAGTTGAGGTAGTGATAAGCAAAAAAACATAAAAAGGATGAGAGTTTGGAATGCCTAAATTGTTTGGAACAGACGGTATCAGAGGATTAGCCAACGCAGAGCTCACTCCTGAGCTGGCAATGAGTTTAGGTAGTGCTGCAGGAATAGTTCTGAAAAATAAAACCAATAGGTCAGCGGTATTGATCGGTAAAGACACTAGAATATCTTCCGGAATGCTTGAAGCTGCTCTGACTGCGGGATTTTGTTCGGTTGGTCTTGATGTCTGGCAAGCAGGGGTAATACCTACACCCGCTGTGGCATATCTTGCTCAAAACATGGATGTTTGTGCAGGGGCTGTCATATCTGCTTCCCACAATCCTGCGCTGGATAATGGGATAAAGCTGATCAACGATCAGGGATTTAAGCTGGACAATGAGCTGGAAACAGAAATAGAAAAAATGATCATGGAAAATAAATTTGTTGAAAATAGACCCTGCGGAGAGGGAGTAGGCAGAATATTTACCTTGGATCAGGCTGAAAATATGTATTCCGGCCATTTGCAGAAAACGATCGAACAGGAACTCAAAGGGATCAGGGTCATCCTGGATTGCGCGAACGGAGCTGCATATTGCCTGGCTCCAAAGATTTTAAGAAATATGGGGGCACAGGTCGTCAGTATAAATGATGATCCAGATGGACTTAATATAAACATGAACTGTGGGTCGACTCATCCGCAAAATCTACAGAAGGCTGTAGTAAAGTATAAGGCAGACCTTGGTTTGGCGTTTGATGGAGACGCCGATCGGGTTATCGCTGTTGATGAAAATGGAGAAATTGTTAATGGGGATCAGATAATACTGATTTGCGCACTAGCTTTGCAGGAAAAAGCACGACTCGGCAATCAGGTGGTTATAACAGTCATGAGCAATCTGGGCCTAAGGCAGGCTTTAAAGGAAAACAACATCTGTGTGCATGAAACGAACGTCGGAGACCGATATGTGCTTGAGAAGATGCTTGCAACAAATTCAATACTTGGCGGGGAACAATCAGGGCATATCATATTCAGAGAATATGCGACGACAGGTGATGGAATATTGACTGCCCTGCAGCTTTTGCAAATCGTTAAAAAATCAGGAAAAAAGCTGAGCCAGTTGGCTGCCCGGATGAAAACATATCCACAGATACTGGTCAATCTGAAAGTCAAAGATAAAACTAACTGGGATAAAAACCCTTTAATAAAAGAGGCTTTATCCCGGGGAGAACAAAAATTAGAAGGCAGAGGCAGGTTGTTTGTCAGAGCATCTGGAACAGAACCGTTGCTCAGGGTGATGGCTGAGGGTCAAAACAGCAAGGAATTGGAAGAGCTTGTTGAGGAAGTAGCCTGTGTGATAAGATCCGAATTGCTTTGATACCAAACGGTAAAGTTGGTGGGAAAATGATTTTGGTGGGAACGGATATCATTGAGATCGAGCGGATACGCAAAGCGCTGAATGATCGTCCAGCTTTTGTCGATCGGATACTTAGCGTAAATGAAAAAGAGCTTTTTGCGAAAAAAAGGATCCTGGACCATTTCTGGCTGGACGTTTCGCCGCAAAAGAGGCTGTTTTAAAATGTCTGGGCACAGGCTTGAGCGGTCTCTCATGGCAGGATATAGAGATCATCCCGAACAAAGAGGGAGCACCGGAGGTGCGTTTAACCATGGAATTGAATAAGATTCTTGAAAACAAAAAGATGAGTGCAATAAAAATAAGCATTTCGCACAGCCGGGATTATGCCATGGCTGTTGCTGTAGGAGAGCAGGTGGAAAAATGCGGGTTTTGACCGGAGCCGAAATGAAAAGGCTGGATCGCTGGGCGATCGATGTTTACGGAATGCCTTCTTTATTGTTGATGGAAAATGCGGGAGCGGCCGCAGTTAAAAAAAGTGGTCAGATATTAAATAAGCTGGAAGGAAAACAAATCATCATTCTTGCCGGAAAAGGCAACAATGGTGGTGACGCCCTTGTTGCAGCCAGACACCTGCATGATTTAGGAGCAGAGATAAGACTGTTTTTGGTTTTTGCTCCGGAGGAGATAAGCGGAGATGCCGCGGTCAACTGGCAATTGATTGAAAAAAAAGGTTTGAAATGGCATGTGCTCAAGGATGAGAATAGTTTTTATATACTGCGTTTACGCCTCAATCAATGCGATTTGGTCATCGACGGAATTTTTGGCACCGGTTTCAAAGGAAGCCCGGACAACAATGTAGTCAGGGTCATCCAGGCTGTGAATGAAAGCAATGTGCCTGTTTTGGCTATCGATATACCATCCGGATTGGACGCTGATACAGGCAGGGTAGAGAATTGCGCAGTCAAGGCGGATCATACGGTCACTTTTGCCTGGCTGAAGAGGGGTTTAGTTCTTTTCCCGGGAAAGAAGTATGCCGGAAATGTTGAAGTGGCAGATATTTCTTTGCCGAAGGAGGCAGTCAACGAACTTGAGCAGGAAGTGTTTTATGTAACTGAGGACTTCGTTGAAGGTCTAGTGCCTCTTATTGATTGGCAGAAGCATAAACACAGCGCAGGACATGTTCTCGCTATCGCCGGTTCCGGTGGGATGACCGGAGCAGCTTATTTTGCCTGCAAAGCGGCATATAGATCCGGAGCAGGACTTATTTCCACCTGTATACCTAAATCGTTGCTGCCGTCTTTTTGCAGTTTGCTTCCGGAAGCGATCGCACACGGGATGGATGAGACTTCTCAGCTAACTTTGGATATTTCTGCGTGGGCACAAATAGAGAATTTGCTTGACAGAAAGAAGGCAGTACTATTTGGCCCCGGGATTTCCAGAGGGGAAAATATCCGGGATATATTGATCAATCTTTTGGAAAAAGCGAGACAGCCCATTATAATTGACGCAGATGGGTTATATGCCTTGGCAGTCGACCCGGATATATTACAGCAGTCAAAAAGTGCGATAATCCTGACGCCTCATCCCGGGGAAATGGCTAATCTTTTGGGGATGTCGGTAGAAATGATCCAATATGATCGTGTCAAAATCGCTTTGGAAGCAGCGGCAAAATTCAATGCCATTGTGGTACTTAAGGGGGCTGCGACTATAACAGCCACTCCCGCGGGGGCAGTTTATATAAATTCGACGGGGAATCCTGGACTGGCTACGGCGGGAACTGGGGATATTCTGACCGGTGTGATCAGCGGGCTTATTGCTCAGGGAATGGAGCCGGCTGCCGCAGCTTATTTTGGGGTATTTCTGCACGGGCTTGCCGGGGATATGGTTGCCCGAAACAAAGGTTTACACGGGACAATGGCTTCAGATGTTTTAGAAATGCTCCCCTATGCCCTTAAAGAGATCGCTGACAAAGACCGTTCCGGAAAGGAGAAATAGATCATGCCAAGACCGGTATGGGTAGAGGTAGATCTTGACAGTATTCGGCATAACTATAACGAGGTCAAACGTCTTGTCGGAACGAAAGTTAAAATAATGGCTATCGTCAAAGCCGATGCATATGGTCATGGAGCCGTCAGGGTCGCAAAATCGCTGGTTGAAGCAGGCGCCGATTGTTTTGGGGTCGCGATCATGAAGGAAGCCATGCAATTGCGCAGAGCAGGCTTGCAAAAACCTATACTTATCCTGGGATGGACGCCGACTACCGAGTATCTCAAAGCAGTGCGAAGCAAAATCACTTTGTCGATATGTTCGTACAGTGATGCCGAGATATTATCCCAAATGGCCGTCAAAAACGAAAGAATCACAGTGCACCTGAAAATCGATACTGGTATGGGTCGGATCGGTATTATACCCGATGAACCGGGAATGAAAGAGGTTCTAAAAATTTTGGCTCTACCGGGTTTGGACATACAAGGTATTTTTACTCATCTGGCAAAAGCTGATGAAAAGGATAAGGCTTTTACAAAATTACAATTGGATAAATTTAATGCTTTTACAGCTGCTGTTGAGAGAAAAACAGGGTACGTCTTTCCGGTCAAACATGCTGCTAATAGCGCAGCGATCCTTGATCATCCGGAAGCACATTTTGACATGGTCCGTCCGGGGATAATGCTCTACGGCCTTTATCCATCTGAAGAAGTCCATACAGAGAGGGCAGAGCTTCAGCAGGCTTTGTCCTGGCGGGCTCGTATATCACAGGTCAAGAGGGTTCCGCCCAATTTTCCAGTCAGTTATGGAGGGATATATAAGACTTCAGAGGAATCAGTAATTGCGACTCTCCCTCTTGGATATGCCGACGGGTATTCACGGATACTCTCTGGACGTACAGAAGTGATTTTTGGCGGACAGCGTGTACCGGTTGTAGGAAGGATATGCATGGATCAGATGATGATCAATGTGACCGCGGCTAAATCCGTGGCAAAACCACTCGATCAGGTGACATTGATCGGCCGGGATAAGGATTCGTTTATATCTGTAGATGAAATCGCCCGAGTCCTTGGAACAATAAACTATGAAGTGGTATGCAATATATCCAAACGTGTGCCAAGGATGTACATCCGAAAGAAATAGGGTGTTCTCTCTTACGGGCTGCACAGGCTCGTTATTTTTATTATCTGAAATAAAAAAGGAATGAGCAAATGAGATCCTGCTCTTTGGTTGCAGTAAAAAGAGGAAAAATCACTGAAAGTACCCACCGTGGATCTGTGGCGGTGGTCGATCATCTGGGTGTCATGATCGCCTCGGTAGGCGATTCGGGCATGATCACCTATATGCGTTCCGCAGCCAAGCCTGTTCAGGGCGTCGCCGTCTTAGAGAATATACCTGCGGAAAGTTTGCCTATATCAACGGAAGAAATAGCTCTTATGGTCTCTTCGCACAGCGGGGAAGACGAGCATGTACACATAGGTCAGCATTTGATGGCTAAAATAGCGTTGAAAGAGTCGGACCTCTGCTGCGGAACTCATTTCCCCCTCAACAGGTCGGCGGCTAATGAGCTTGTTAAAAAATCCCGCAAGCCAGATGTATGGCATTGCAGTTGTTCCGGAAAACATTTGGGCATGCTTGCCCTGGCTAAATATATGGGATATCCGTTGAAGGGTTATTATCTGCCTGATCATCCGGTACAACAGATCATGCTCAAAACACTGGCTGGATTTACAGATTTAGTCCCGAATGAAATTATTCTGGGAACAGACGGTTGCGGAGTACCTGTCTTTGGCATGTCTCTGGAAAAAATGGCTCTAGCTTTTGCCCGGTTGGTCAGACCGGTGGATTTTAAAACAGCGAGAAAGAAAGCCTGCGATCAAATTTGTCAGGCCATGCGCAGACACCCTGTAATAGTTGCTGGAGAAGGATGTTTCACAACGGATTTGATTTTACGTACCGGAGGAAAAATCATTGCTAAAGAAGGTAATGAAGGCATATTTTGTCTGGGCGTTCCTGAAAAAGGCTGGGGCGTCGCTGTGAAAATAGATGATGGCAGTACGCGGGCGGTCGCACCGGTCGTAATGGAGGTCCTGAGGCAGTTGGATTTGTTGAGTGCGGAGGAACAGAAAGGATTTGGAGATCATCTGGAACCTAAAATAATAAATCACCGAAAAGAGAATATTGGATCCATCAAAGCTGAATTTAAGCTGCAGAAAATGGAAAGCCGTGAATAATATAAAGATCCTCAGTGAGGAGTATAAAATACCGCCGGAAAAAACCGCTTGCATCGTTCGTATGCTTGAATCCGGTGATACAATACCCTTTATCGCCAGATATCGCAAGGAATCCACCGCAGGACTGAAGGAAGATACGCTGTATGATCTCGCCTTTCGTTTGGAGTACCTGAAAAAGATCGATAGTTTACGCAAAAAGGCAATTGAACGAATCAGCAAACAGGGCAAGATGACCGCTGAAATATATGATAAAATCCAACAATCATTGTATATCCAGGATCTGAAAGATGTTCTGCGATCCTTTGGCGGCAAAAGAATGAATAAAGCTCGGATAGCAAGGGAAAAAGGTTTGGAAGAGCTGGCGCGGCTTATTATGGAAGGGACATCGACTGACAGTGAAATCGAGCTGGCTGCCGAAGCATACATCGGCAGCTCCTCTCTTATAGTTACAACCGCCGAAGCCTTATCCGGAGCTTGTGATATTGCCGCGGAAATAATAGCCGGTGATCCTGAACTTAAGGAATTGATCAGGAGTGAGCTGTTAAACTTCGGAGAATTTGTATGTAAAGGACGAAATCCAGCTTCCTCGGTGTTTTTTATTTATAATGATTTTCGGGAGAAAATTGCCAAGATCCCCGCGCACCGTATCCTTGCTATTAACCGTGGGGAAAGGAAGAAGCTTTTAAAGGTAGCATTAGTTTTCCCAAAGCAAAAAATAATCAGTGGAATATGTCAGAAAAAGATCGGCAAAACAGGCTCAATAATAAATAAATACTATTTAAAATCAATCCATGACAGCTGCGACAAGATGCTGTTCCCGAGTGTTTCCAGGAGATTGAGGCTGGAGGCCACCGCAAGAGCGGAAAAACAGGCATTTAAGATATTCTCATGCAACTTAAAAAGCTTATTAATGCAACCGCCGCTTCATGGGCATAATATTTTAGGCATTGATCCGGGTTATCGCAGCGGATGTAAATTTGCGGTGATAGATACTACCGGAAAATATTTAGAGTCAGGAATAATATATCCGAACGATCCCCATAACAAAAAGGATGAAGCGTTACAAATAGTTTTAAATATCGTCGAAAAACATCAAGTTTCTGTTGCGGCTATCGGCAATAAAACAGCATCGCGCGAAACGGCTTTGTTCATTGAGGGATTGATCAGCCTAAACAAGCTTAAAATGGGCTATGTCCTGGTCAATGAAGCAGGGGCTTCTGTATATTCGGCTTCGCCCACAGCCGCCAGAGAATTTGCGGATCTTGATCTGACACACAGAAGCGCGGTATCCATAGCCCGTCGTCTGCTGGATCCACTGGCAGAACTGATCAAGATTGAACCTAGAGCCATTGGGATAGGTCAATATCAGCATGATCTTGATATAAAGCTTTTAGAGAAACAGGTAAAAAACACTGTTGAGACCTGTGTAAATTCGGTAGGAGTAAATTTAAACACGGCATCAGTTGAATTGCTTCAACATATCGCCGGTCTGAATAGAACTTTAGCTGCTTCGATCGTGGCAGCCAGAGAAAAAAATGGAGAATTCAAACAAAGAAAAGAACTGCTCTCGATTCCCGGGATCGGTCCGCGAATTTTTAGGCAGTGCGCGGGATTTGTGCGAGTGCTCGATGGGGCAGAGCCTTTGGATAACACCTCGGTCCATCCTGAATCGTACGATGTTGCTGAAAAAGTCATGGTTAAAACAGGAGTCGATAGAGATAAGATATCTTTGTTGCAGAAGGAAACGAAGGCAAAACTTTCCGGATTAGATTTGCCTCGTTTGAGCGAGGATTTGCAGGTGGGTTTGCCAACATTGCAGGATATTATAGACTCCTTGATCAAGCCTGGTTTAGACCCGCGTGAAGAATTGCCCCCGGTCCTTATCAGGAAGGATGTTTTAGGTATTGATGACGTTTGTAAAGGGATGGTGTTGGAAGGGATAGTGTCTAATGTCACTGATTTCGGCGTTTTTGTCGATATCGGTACAATAAAGGAAGGTTTTATTCATTTATCTGAAATGAGTGCAAAATATATACGACATCCGTTGGATATCGTACATATTGGGGATAGGATAAGAGCTACCGTTTTAAATGTATGCAAAGAGCGTTCTAAGATAAGTTTAAGCATGAAAGATTACAAGGAGGATGAAAAAATATGAGCTGCAAAGCTTTTACAAATGCGATCATTTATACTATGGAGGGGGAAGTCCTTACAAATGCAGCACTTATATGGGAAAATGAGAGAATCATTGCTGTGGGAAACGACCTAAAATTTCCCAGAGGAACTGAAAAAATTGATGCTGAAGGCAAGACGATAATACCAGGATTGATCGATGCGCATACACATATTGGGATTTTAGAAGAAATATATAAAACCGAAGGCAATGATGCCAATGAATATTCAGATCCGCTGACTCCTCAGATGAGAGCCTTGGATGCCGTCAATCCTTTTGATTTGGCATTTAAAGATGCGCTATCAGGGGGAGTGACCGCCGTGATGACCGGCCCGGGGAGCAGCAATGTCATTGGTGGATTACCATTGGTCATGAAAACGGCCGGGGTGGAATTAAAAAAAATGGTTTTGACAGAACAAGCCGGTTTAAAGGTATCTTTCGGTGAAAATCCGAAGCGAATGTTTGGGAAGAAAATGAAACAACCGGTAACTAGAATGGCCATAGCTGCATTGCTTCGTCAAGCTTTTGTCGATGCTGGCGTGTATGCGCAAAGGAGGATAGAGGCAAATGCAGAGAACAAGATTTTCGAAAGAAAGCTTGGGCTTGAAGCATTGGCGGATGTTTTGGAGAAGAAAATGCCTTTGCGGGCGCATGCACACCGTGCCGATGACATACTGACCGCTATACGCATTGCCGAGGAATTCAATGTTGACATAATCATAGAGCATGGCACGGAAGGCCATAAGCTCATAGATGTTTTAAAAGAACGGGGCATACCGGTAATCTTCGGGCCTACCTTCAGTAACCGGGCTAAAGTAGAAATGGCGGAAATAGCCTGGCACAGCGCTGCCTTATTAAATGAAGGAGGCGTACTGATAGCACTGACTACAGACCATTCGGTCACTCCGATCCAGTATCTTGCGCTTTGTGCGGCATTTGCCGCAAAAAATGGGCTTGATGAGATGGAGGCGCTGAAGGCGATCACGATCAATCCTGCTAAAATACTTCGGTTAGAAAAACGCATAGGCAGCCTTGCGCCGGGAAAGGATGCTGACTTTGTCGTCATGACGGGGCATCCACTGGATTGGAGAACCAATATTGAGAATGTGTATGTCAATGGAGAAAAAGCATACGAACGTAAAAAAACTAGCGTACATTGAGGTGAAAAGGTGATAAAATTCAGAACCACTTCGGGAGAAGAGACCTTCGCTTTGGCGCAAAAGTTGGGAGAAATGTTAAATGGAGGCGAATTGTTAGCTCTCGAGGGTGATCTTGGTGCGGGCAAAACGCTTTTTGTCAAAGGGCTGGCCAAAGGGTTGGAAATACAAGAAGAGGTGACCAGTCCAACGTTTGTATTAATGCATATATATGAAGGCAGACTTACCCTGGCACATTTCGATATATACAGACTCCCTGTTCCCGAGGCTATTGAAGAACTTGGTTATGAGGAATACTTTTATGGATCCGGGGTCACCGCCGTCGAGTGGGCGGATCTGATCCCCAAATATCTTCCGGAAGAGCATCTACAAATAATAATTCGTCGGGATGAGAAGGAAAACCATGGCGAAACCAGGGAAATAACATTTGTCCCCCATGGCGAAACGATGATAGATCTAGTAAAGGAGCTGTCTGACAATGCTGGTATTAGGAATTGAAACATCTTCTCCTGTTGCCTCTGTAGCTATTGTTTCTGCGGAGGGAGTGAAGAGCGAAATAACCCTAAATGCCGGATTTACACATGCAGAACAGCTTTTGCCGCTGATCGATGATTCTTTGCGTCAAACGAAGATACTGAGAAGCGATATCGAAGGCATTGCCGTTTCGGGGGGGCCGGGTTCTTTTACGGGATTGAGAATAGGCATGGCTACGGCCAAAGGACTGGCCCATGCTCTGCAGTTGCCGCTAGTCAGCGTGCCTACACTGAAGGCCTTGGCGTTTAATTGTGCTCATACGCAAGAATTGTGTTCACCGATGATGAATGCCCGTAAGAATGAAATATATACAGCATTGTTCCGCTGGTCGGATAACATCCTTGAGCAACTGCACGAAGATTGTGCCATATCGGCTTTTAAATGGGCTGAAAAACTTAAAGAATATGCCCAACCGGTTTTGCTGGTCGGTGATGGAGCCTGGATGAATTCAGAAATATGGGAAAAAATCATCCCGCAAAAGGGGATGATCGTGCCACGCATATCATCCATCACCAGAGCAGCCGCAGTTGCTTGGCTCGGCAGGGAAAAACTGCTTTCGGGCGAAAAAGGATCTTTGGATCAAGTTAAGCCTGTCTATATTAGGATCCCCGAGGCAGAAGCCAGACTGATGAGGTGCAAAAAAGACTGATGATATTATGGATAAGGAGCACCGCAGATGGAATATAAAGTGCGTCCAATGCAAATCGAAGATATAGAAAACATCTTGGAGATAGAAAAAGTATCTTATCCTACACCTTGGTCTGCATACGCTTTTCGTTGTGAAATATTTGATAATGATTTTGCTCGCTATTTTGTTATCGAAGGCGAGGAGGATACTGCAAAAATAATCGGCTATGGCGGGATGTGGATCATAGTTGATGAAGCGCATATAACTAATATAACTGTAGCCCCGGAACATCGCGGAAAAAAAATCGGTGAGATCATTATCGGACAGTTAGTCATGTACGCGAAATCCAAGGGAGTTTTGCGGATGACTTTAGAGGTAAGGGTATCAAATGAAAGCGCCCAGAGGCTATATGGCAAGATGGGATTTGTATATGCCGGAATAAGACCGGGGTATTATGTCGATAATAATGAAGATGCGATTATCATGTGGAAGGAAATATATTGAAAGGTCGTTTCCCGATGAAGAAAGATATCATAATAGCTATTGAAACAAGCTGCGATGAAACTGCTGTTGCTGTGATGAGTGATGATTGTGAGTTATTGTCCAATATCGTTGCATCACAGATCGATATTCATCAACTCTATGGAGGAGTAGTCCCGGAGATTGCCTCCAGACATCATTTGGAACAAATAGACCAGCTTATCGATCAAGCATTGACAGCGGCGAATCTGAGTTTAAAAGATATAACCGCGGGAGCCGTGACTTATGGGCCGGGCCTGGTTGGGGCATTGCTTGTAGGAGTGAGTGCGGCCAAAGGACTTGCTTATGGTTTGGATGTTCCGCTGATAGGTGTTAATCATATTGAGGGACATATTTATGCCAACTGGATAACGAGGAGGAAATGGGATTTTCCCTTGCTCTGTCTTATCGTTTCCGGGGGACATACCGCTCTGGTCCTAATGAAAGGACATGGTCGGTATGAACTGCTCGGGCAAACAAGGGATGATGCGGTTGGAGAAGCATTTGACAAAATTGCCCGGGTCATGGGGCTTGGATATCCGGGGGGCCCTTTGCTGGACAAATTGGCTCAAAAGGGTGATCCTTGCTCGATAAGTCTTCCAAGAGCCTGGCTTAGCAAGGATAGTTTTGATTTTAGTTTTAGTGGTTTAAAAACAGCCGTGATCAACTATCTGCATCGTGCCCGTCAAAAATCAGAAGAAGTTGACAAGGCGGATTTAGCAGCATCATTTCAGCAGAGCGTTGTTGATGTTTTGATTGAAAAAACAATGCGTGCCCTGTCAAAATACAACCTAAAAACATTGCTTGTCGCCGGAGGAGTTGCTGGAAATAGTGCCTTGCGAGAGCGCCTTAAGATTTGTTGCGCAGAGCAGGGGATCGATTTGCATATCCCGGAATTAGGACATTGCACAGACAACGCCGCTATGATCGCCTGCGCCGGCATGTATAGATTTAAAAACGGAGAAAGATCAGCTTGGGATCTTAATGCCGTCCCTAATCTTAAACTTACAGAGGTTGCTTCCGAAAATCGACAAAATCAGGTATAATCTTAATAAATTAGCTTAAAGCATGAAAGGGAGTTGGTTTTAGATTGGACCCCGACGGTGGTAGTAAGTGGGTAGTATTGTTATTGTTTTTGGTTCTGGCCGCTTTAATAACTCTTGTAAGGACAGCTCTATTGGCTGTGAACAGGCATCGTTTGCGTAGCATAACAGTTGAAATAGATCCCAGAGTCACTAAAATCAACCGGATGCTTAATGAGCTTGATTTGTTCGTAGAGGCAGTACGTATTGGCGATATAGTGTTCAGGGGATTGTTCGTTATAATGGGTACCGTTTTTGTACTGGCCCAATGGGGAACAGATAAAGGAATAGTAATTGCAGCGGCTGCTATAATTCCGGTTGTTGCAATTATTGCATATATTATTCCTGAGACGATCGCCATAAAAGATCCGGAAAAAACAACTCTATTATTTATAAAACCGATCAGATTTTTCGTGTTGTGCATGATGCCTTTGATTAAAATAACCAGACTCATAAAGAGAATTTTGCGCAGGATCATGATGATCGAGGAAGAAGAACGCAGGGAACAGAAAGCCAGCGGCATGGAGGAGGAAATCATCGAACTGGTATCGGCCGTCCAGGAAGAGGGAGTCATCCATCAGGAAGAAAAGAAGATGATCCATGGAGTGTTTGATTTTGTCGAAACCATGGTCAAGGATGTGATGGTGCCGAGAACAGGCATAATTGCCGTTGAGAAAGATATGCAGCTTAATGAACTGATGGAGATGATCCAAAGTGAAAAGTTTTCAAGGATACCTGTGTACGAGAATAGTATAGATAACATAACGGGTGTTGTGCATATAAAAGATTTGTTCATGGCCAATGCTTGCGGCACGGACGATTTTGTTCTCGAAAAATACGTGCGGCCAACGATTTTTGTGCCTGAAACAAAAATGGTCAATGATTTGTTCAGGATAATGAAAAAAGAAAAGATCCATATGGGGATAGTGCTGGATGAATATGGCGGTACTGCAGGATTAGTAACAATGGAGGATCTGATCGAAGAGATAATGGGTGATATCCAGGACGAACATGATACAGAAGAACCCAATTATCTTAGGATCGATGAAAGTACAATAGATGTCAACGCCAGTCTCCGGATAGAGGATATCAACGAAAAACTTGGTCTTGAATTGGAATGTGATGACGCTGAAACCGTTGGCGGTATTGTTTTTGCCAAACTTGGACGTATTCCTGTGGTAGGGGATGTGCTAAACATAGGTGAACTTGAAATGCATGTGATCAAAATGGATGGACATAGAATAGAGAAGATTCGCATTAAACGGGTCGCTTCAACGCAAAACATGGACTAAAAATTCAAGGCCGACCGTGTAAACACCGGTTGGCCTTGTTATATTTAGGATTAATCAAAACAAAAAACTACTATTTTCGTAATCTTTGTGTATAATGTGACAAAATACTCGAAAACGTCGATAATAAAAGGATCAGCATGTGGATAAACATGTGGATTGTGTGGATAGCAGATCATACGTTCTGTTTGCAGAGCGGGTTGGTAATTATAAAATCAAATAAAATCAAAATAGGAGAGTGCAACGATGTCGATAATTGAACAAAAGGCTTATTCCTTGGGGCTGAAAATACCGGAAGCACCAAAACCTGTCGCGGCGTATATCCCCGGTGTCATGTCTCAAAAGCTTATCTTTACTTCCGGCCAGCTTCCTATAGAAAATGGGGAAATCAAATATATTGGTAAAGCCGGAGACAGTATTTCTGCGGAAGAAGCTTATCAGGCGGCAAAATTATGCGCCCTGAACTGTTTGGGTGTTATCAAAAGCCTGGTCAAGGACCTTGACCAGGTGGAAAGGATCATTAAAATAACGGGTTTTGTGAATAGTACGGAAAGCTTTACTGAACAGCCACAAGTAGTAAACGGAGCTTCAGAGCTTGTAAGCATTTTGTTCGGTGAAAAAGGCGCACACGCCAGATGCGCGGTGGGAGTGAATTCTTTACCATTAGGCGTTGTGTGCGAAGTAGAAATGATCGTTCAAGTGCGTTGAAAAATCGATTCAGTTATTATCATATCCATACGGATATCGTTTTCATCCGAAGGGATAGTATCAAGAAGTTGAAAATCATAAGCAAGACCAATTTTAAGGCAGCCGGGACGAAGCTTAGGGATAAAACGGTCGTAATATCCCCCGCCATAACCCAGCCTGCATCCATGCCGGTCAAAACCTACTCCGGGAATGAGAGCTATATCCACTTTGACCGGCGGGACGGGATTTAAGCTCTGCCAAGAGGGCTCTCTGAGTCCGAACAAGCTTTTTTCAAGGTGATCGAAGCTCTCGAGTTTTGATAATAATAATTCTTTTTTTGGCTGACAAACAGGAACCAGGATGACTTTGCCTTTTCCCCAAGATGAGCTGATCAACGATAAAGTATCGACCTCATTATGTGCTGGTATATAGACCAGGATGGTCTCGGCCGATCCATAACATGAAAGTATCAGGAGTCTTTCGGTGATCGAAAGCCTTTTTTCGATAATATTTTCAGGTGATAAAGCCTTGCGTGCGGCAAGCAGTTCTTTACGAAGGGCTTGTTTGGCAAGCGACATATTCATCTTTTCCTTGCTCCTTTTAGAAAGATGTTTAATCAAATAATAAGTTAAAAAAGACTTCGAGACAATCAAATAAAAATAGACAGAAGAACAAAGCAAGATGAAAAAGAGAGCATTAAAGAGATATAATAAAATAAATGGTTTTAAACACTAAATATAGCCTATTATGAGATTTGCCATCTGTTTATGCCTAAACTAATATTATTAGTGAATATTAGCACTCGACAAAAGAGAGTGCTAACAATAAACAATATTTAAAGGGGGTCCAAAATGATGAACATCCGTCCACTTGGAGACAGAGTAGTTGTAAAACCTTTGGCGCAAGAAGAAAAGACCAAGAGCGGCATTGTGCTGCCGGATACTGCCAAAGAAAAACCGCAGCAGGGCGAAGTGCTTGCTGTAGGAAGCGGGAAAATGCTGGAGAACGGGCAGAGGATTGCCTTGGAAGTTAAAGTTGGGGACAAGGTCATATATTCAAAGTACGCTGGTACTGAAATAAAGATCGATGGAGAAGAAGTACTGATTTTAAGTGAACGCGACATACACGCGATCGTCTGACGCAGTTGGATAAATTGATCGATAAGTAAAAAATATTGAGGAGGGTTATAGGATGGCGAAAGAAATAATCTTTAGTGAAGAGGCTAGAAGGTCTCTGGAAAAGGGCGTCAACGCACTCGCTGAAGCAGTAAAAATAACATTAGGTCCAAAAGGACGTAACGTGGTTTTGGATAAGAAGTTTGGTTCTCCTACCATAACAAATGATGGTGTTACTATTGCCAGAGAAATAGAGCTTGAAGATCCATTCGAAAATATGGGAGCACAGTTGGTCAAGGAAGTTGCTACAAAAACAAATGATGTGGCCGGAGATGGCACGACGACGGCAACTGTACTTGCGCAGGCTATTATCCGCGAAGGCTTGAAAAACGTTGCTGCCGGTGCTAACCCGATGATCCTCAAAAAGGGTATCGAAAAAGCGGTCACAGCTACAGTCAGCGAAATAAAAAATATTGCTAAGCGCGTAGAATCAAAGAGTGCTATTTCGCAGGTAGCTTCAATATCCGCTGCTGACCAGGAAATCGGCAATCTGATCGCAGAAGCTATGGAAACAGTGGGTAATGATGGAGTAATCACCGTTGAAGAATCCCAGAGCATCGGAACGACTCTGGAACTGGTCGAAGGGATGCAGTTCGATCGCGGATATATATCAGGCTACATGATCACCGATACAGACAAAATGGAAGCTATTCTCAGCGATCCATATATCCTGATCACTGATAAGAAAATCACATCGATCCAGGACATTCTGCCAATTTTGGAGAAGGTGATCCAAGGAGGCAAAGCCCTGCTGATAATCGCAGAGGATGTTGAAGGTGAGGCCCTGGCTACACTGATCGTTAACAAGCTGCGTGGAACGTTCACATGCGTGGCTGTCAAAGCTCCCGGCTTCGGCGACAGAAGAAAGGCTATGCTGGAGGATATCGCTATTCTCACCGGTGGACAGGTCATCAGTGAGGACCTTGGTCTTAAGCTGGAGAATACAGACTTGTCACAATTGGGTCGTGCAGCGAAGGTAAAAGTCAATAAAGAAGATACCACAATCGTTGAAGGACGTGGAAACAAAGAGGCTATTGATGCCAGAGTATCTCAGATCCGCAAACAGCTGGAAGATACTACATCCGAATTTGATAAAGAGAAGCTCCAGGAGCGTCTGGCGAAGCTTTCGGGTGGTGTTGCCGTTATCCAGGTCGGTGCGGCAACTGAAACAGAGCTTAAAGAGAAGAAGCATCGTATCGAGGATGCATTGGCAGCGACCCGTGCAGCTGTGGAAGAGGGAATAGTTTCAGGTGGCGGTGTAGCATTGATCGATGCACTCAAATCTTTGGAGGATGTTTCTTCAGATCAGCCTGATGAGTTGACCGGGATAAATATTATCAAGAAAGCTCTTGAGGAGCCCTTGAAGCAGATAGCTAACAATGCCGGTATGGAAGGTTCGGTAGTGGTTGAGAAGGTCAAGACCGGAGCAAAAGGAGTAGGTTTCAATGCTCTGACCGGGGCTTACGAAGATATGATCGCGGCGGGTATCGTTGACCCGGCAAAGGTCACCCGTTCAGCACTCCAGAATGCGGCATCCATTGCTTCGATGCTGTTGACCACCGAATGCTTGATTTCAGATAAGCCGGAAGAAAATAAAGGCGGCGGCATGCCACCGATGGGCGGCATGGGCGGTATGGGCGGCATGATGTAAACTCGAATGACCCCTGCAAGTGCAGGGGTCATTTTTTTGCCCAAAAGGATGGCTGGAATTCGGCAGCAAGTTGATATACAATAAAAGTGGAAACTGAAAAGATATAAACTAGTTTCCGGAGGTTGGTTATGGAGCAAAAAATTATTGATGCCGCATTTAAACTGATCAAAGACAAAGGGATCAAAAAGCTTAATATGGATGATGTCAGCAGAGAATTAAGGATAAGTAAAAAAACGATCTATAAGCATTTTGAAAGCAAACAGCATCTGATAGTTTCAATACTGGAGGATTTTATCCAAAAGAATTACAGGGAAACAGAAAAGACATTAAAAGGCGAAGAAAACTGGCAGAAAAAGGTGAAGGGTCTTGTCGCTTCAAGCTACGCAGTGCCAATGCGCCTACTGATCGAAATAAGACGCGATCACCCTGAACAATGGCTGAAAATCGAAGCTCTGGACAAAAAGAAAATCGAATCATTTTACGGATTGATGCTTCAGGGTGAAGCGCAAAAAGAAATGAACCCGGAAATCCGGCATGAAATCGTTGCACCAATGCTTAAAGAAATGATGAATGTATTGTTGAGGATGGAGTTTTCTGATGAGCATAATTGGACGATGCGCCAGATATATGGACAGCTGAGTGAAATATTGCTTTACGGCATAGTAAAAAGGGTGTGAAGATTCAAGATGAAATGGATCGATAATAAAAAAAAGATCTGGCTGTTGAGTATTTGTGCAGTATTTGCTATGGCTGCAATTATATGCCTGGTATTATTTTGCCCGGATGAAAACGAACCGATCAACGAACCGGACAAGCCGGTACGGATCATGCTGGCCGCCGAAGAGGAGAGGACACAGAGACTGCATTATAACGGAATGGCTTCGGCACTTGAGCTTAGAAAACTGAGTTTTAAATCCGGAGGTGTGCTGCGGGAAATTTATGTTCAAAAAGGTGATAGAGTTATAATGGGCGACCGGCTGCTTGGGCTCGAGACGAAGGATCATGAATTGGCTCTTCAAGCTGCAGCAGGAGAAAAGTCTGCAGCCTTTGCCGCGTACGAGTTCATACTTAATAATCACAAAAGAATAGAAGAACTTTATACAGCCGGAGCAGTTTCTCTTTTAGAACTTGAAAAAAGCGAACTGGAGATGATACAGGCAAAAACAGCATATGAAAATTCACAAACACAATATCAGAGTGCGTATAACGCCTTTGAAGATGCTGCGTTAAAAGCCGATATCGATGGTTTTGTTGAAGAAATACTATACGAACTAGGGGAGTTGATCCCGGGAGGAGCACCCGCAGTAATTATCAGAGGAATTGAACTGGAAATAAAATTTGGTTTGGCAGAAAAAGATCTGATCAAAGTGCAAAGGGGAACCAAAGCCAGAATGCTTTATGGCGACAAAGAGTTTGATGGTAAGATCGAAAGCATAAAAGGCTATCCCGATAAACAAACGTGGACTTATTCGGCAAGCATCAGCATCATTCCGGGATCCTCGGTAACATTTTCTGAGATCCCGATCGGCGCAAATATAGAGATATTATTGGAAACCGGCCAGGAAAGAGGTTTTTATTTACCTTTATCTACGATAAAAAATGATGGAAAAAGTTTCGTGTATATAGTTGATGAAGATTTAATCGTACAGCGCAGGTATATTGAATTGATAACGGCGTACGACAGCGAGGTCTTAGTTCGGGGGCTTGAGGCCGGAGAAAAGGTCATCATTGAAGGCAGCAAGGGCTTGGAAGAAAATGATAAGGTTCGGCTTATGCCATAGAGGGAGGAAGCATAATGAACAATGATTTTCTCCGTCGAATAATTCTCAACAGAAAGGTAAGTATCTTTCTTGTATTATTACTTATGCTCTTTGGTGCATATAATTACTTACTGCTGCCCAAACAGGAAAATCCGCAAATAGTCCCTCCGGTCGCTAAAATATCTGCTGTTTACCCCGGAGCCTCGGCAGAAGATATTGAAAAACTGATAACTATAAAAATCGAAGATGAGCTTAGGGGTATCCCTGGATATGATTATATGGAGTCATATTCTCAAAATAGCATATCAACAACTGTTTTATGGCTTATCAATGGTTCGGATGTCGACGAGGCCTGGGAAAAGCTGCGCCAAAAAATGAAAAATATTCAGGATGATCTTCCTGAAGGATGCCAGGAAATCATGATCGATACCGAACTGGATAAAACAGCAGGGTTTATTTTAAGCATATCCGGCAAGAGTTATAGCTATGATCAGCTGGCTTTGTATGCAAATATTCTGAAGCAAGAACTGGCAGGACAAAATGGATTATCTAAAATCGAAATCAAGGGAGAACCACAAAAACAGTATCAGGTTTTAGTAGATACTGGTTATTTGAACAGAAGCAGTATATCTTTAAACGATTTAGTGGAAAGAATAAAGGCTGAGAATTTAGCACTGCCTTTAGGGAGTGTAAATTTACAAAATCAGGAGATCACCGTAAATTCCGGAGGCAGCTTAAAAAATATCGATGATCTAAAAACACTGATAATAGGAGTATCGGCTGATGACGGAAGCACTCTGCAACTTCAGGACATTGCCCGTATTGTTGTAAAAAATAAAGAAAACGAGACCCAAATCCGTCAAAATGGGGAAAATGCCGTTTTGCTGGTTGGATATTTTCAGGATGGGATAAATATATTAAATTGCGGGAAAGAATTAAAGCTATGTATAAATAATGTAAAGGATAGCTTCCCTGCTGACTTGGAATTAAAAGAGATCCTTTATCAACCGACAGATATCCAGGCTTCAATAAATGATCTGATGATCAACCTGTTGCAAGGTATATTCTTTGTTATCATGGTCATTTATTTGGGATTGGGCTTAAGAAACGCGCTGGTAGTTTCTTTGGTAATACCTCTTTCTGTGCTCATTACTTTCTCCATGATGAATCTGTTTAACATAGAACTACATCAAATAGCAATTGCCGGTTTGATAATTTCTTTAGGTATGCTTGTAGATAATGCGATCGTGATAAGCGATGCTATTCAAGTTAGGCTTGATAGAGGAGAAGAGAGTCTGCTTGCGTGTGCCGAAGGAGCGAGAGATGTACTGATCCCTGTTCTTACTGCGACATTGACGACCATTGCGGCATACGTGCCGCTTTTGATTCTTCCGGGTGTCGCCGGAGAGTACATTCGCAGTATACCCCAAATAGTTATTATTGCACTTTCTTCCTCCTATCTTGTAGCTGTTTTCTTTACGCCGATCGCGGCCTTCCTTTTTTTGAAAAAAAAGGACATGACACAAAAAAGAAAATACTTTTGGGATCTTGTTAAGCGGATCCCACAGGTAGCCATAAATAGAAAGAAGACAAGCATTTTACTGATTGGAATGATATTTATATTTGCGCTTTTTGCAGCATCTTCACTAAAACTTGTTTTTTTCCCAAAGGCGGATAAACAGATCATATATATGGATCTACGCAGCGAATTTGCAGAGGACTTCAATAAAACTCTAGAACTGGCGGGCATAACAAACGAGATATTAAGTGAGCAGCCGGAGATAAAAGAAATTACAAGTTCGATCGGCGAAAGCCTCCCTAAATTTTTCGTAACATTGCCAAGCCCCCAGCAAGGTTCGGATATAGCTCAAACGCTGATCGCGGTCGATCTAAAAAGAGGAAAGAGGTTTAGTACCAACACAGAATTTGTTGAATATCTTCAAGGCATCTTTGATGCAAAAATCACCCAGGGAAAGGTCAAAGTAAAAGAACTTGAGCAAGCTGAACCGGTCGAGGCACCAATCGTGGTTCGCGTTTCCGGGAGTGACCGGGTAGAAATGCAGAAAGCCGCCGGGCAGATACAGGCACTGCTCAAAGATATTCCAGGAACTGTAAATGTAGGCAACGACGAAGGGAATAGGGAATATCAATATTCGATCGATATTGATCCTATTCGCGCAGCGTACTCAGGTTTGACGAAATTCGATATACAAAACGAGCTGAATATCGCTTTGGATGGGCGTATTGCATCAAAAATACTCACAGACTCAGGTCTGGAACAGGAAATAGTAATTCAGGCAGATATTCAAAGTATAGATCAACTGAAGAATTTCGGGGTCAAGTCATCGATAATGATCCAAAAGACAGTCCTGAAACAGTTCGCTGATTTCGAGTTAACACCGAAGTATACGATGATCAAACGTTATGAACGTGCTAAAACCATAACGGTCACGGCGGATGTTCAATATGGTCACAGTGCGGTCGATATTGAAGAAAAGCTTAAAAGAGAAGTCGAAAAAATAGATCATCAGGAAATAAAAATCGCATATGACGGTGAAAACAACAAAATCAATAAGTATTTTGGCGATTTAGGCATTGCTGCCTTTTTTGCCGCACTCGCAATTTATTTTATCATGCTCATTCAATTCAATTCTTTGCTGCAGCCGCTCATCATCCTGATAACTATACCACTTTCACTTATCGGATCTGTTTTTGGGTTGCTGATCTTTAAACAGCCTCTATCTTTCACGGCTTTATTGGGAGCTGTGAGTTTGATCGGGATCGTGATCAATAATGCGATAATCCTTGTCGATTACATTAACCGACATCGTAAAACAGGAGAGGATCACAGCCGATCCTGCCTTTTGGCTGTCGAAATGAGAACACGCCCAATAATACTAACTACCGGAACGACTATATTGGGATTGATCCCATTACTATCCAGCGGGACATTGTTTGTGCCGATGGCAGTCGCTCTTATAAGCGGGCTTCTGGTATCAGCCTTGCTCACATTGATGGTCATCCCCATTGTTTATATGGTGCTCGAAAAATAATCTGAATATATGAAGTTATGAATTAAAGGAATAAGCAGAATCATATCGAAAGCTAAACACTACTGCGGACTATAAGGAGAGCTAAAATGAATAAATGGGAATTAAAAGCGGAAAAATTGAAATATGCATGTCCGAAAGCAGAATTTAGTTTTAAGACAACAACAGATATCATGCCCTTTGATGGAATAGTCGGCCAGGAAAGAGCGGCGGAAGCTCTGGAATTCGGCCTACAGATAAATAAACAGGGCTATAATATTTTTATTAGCGGGGAGACTGGCACGGGAAGAAATAAATACAGCAGATCGCTTATCCAGGAAATTGCTGAAAAAAGTGCCGAGCCTTCTGACTGGTGCTATCTTTATAATTTTGAATACCCGGATCAGCCTAATATAGTTTGCGTTGGGCGCGGCAAGGGATCAGAGCTCAAGGCAGATATGAAAAAACTTTTAGAGTCTGTTACCCAAATAATTGCGCAAACACTTAATTCTGAGCAATTTACTAAAGCCAGGCATGGATTGATGCTGGAAATGCAGGAGCAAGAAAGCAGAATTTTTGCCGAACTGAATGAAATTGCACGGGGTTCAGGACTGGCGCTCAAAAATACCGAACGAGGCGTAATAACTATCCCGCTCAATGATGAGGGCAATCCGATGGGTGAAGAAGAATTTGCCAAAATATCACCCGAAAAATCAAAAGAAATCGATAAGCATGCTAAAGAGGTCAACCGTCTTGTTTTGGAGGCATTTAAAAAATTTAAGGATATCGAACTGGAAACGCAGAATAAAATATCTTTTCTTGAAAAGCAGCTCGTTTTTAAATCCATTGAAGAAGATTTTTTGACATTGGCTGAAAAATACAAAGAGTTTTCGGAAGTAAATAAGTATATTGAAAATGTTTTAAAAGATATCATGGCAAATATCAAGCTCTTCCATGAAAAAGAAGAAAGGCCGGCCTTTGAATTCCTCCTTTTCAAAGGGGATAATGGCTGGGATTTTACTAATCGTTACAAAGTGAATTTGCTTGTAGATAATTCGAAAACCAAGGGTGCACCTGTTATAGTTGAAAGCAATCCCACCTACTATAATTTGGTAGGCAAGATGGAATATGAAAATCTTATGGGAATAATGAAAACTGATTTTACAAAGATTAAGCCTGGAGCTCTGCATATGGCCAACGGGGGCTTTCTGATAATCCAGTGCCGCGAACTACTCATAAATATCAATTCCTGGCACGCTTTAAAAAGAGCCTTAAAGACAGAAAAAATACACATTGAAAACCTTGGGGAGCAAATAGGTTTGATCCCAACTTCGGCCTTAAGGCCTGAACCTATGCCTCTGAATATTAAAATCGTTCTGATCGGAAGTTATTATGAATACAGTTTGCTGTATAATTACGATGATGACTTTAGCAAACTTTTTAAAATCAAAGCTGATTTTGATACTGAAATGGATCGAAATAAAGACAATATAGAAAAGATAGCCCAAATAATATGCTATCACTGTCAAAAAGATGATCTGTTGAAATTTGATTCAACAGCATTGGCTAAGATCATTGAACACAGTTCCAGGCTGGCTGAGCACCAGGGCAAGCTTTCAACACGCTTCAACGATTTGATTGAAATTATTTACGAAGCGGAAGCATGGGCCAAGCTTGATAAACGGCGTACCGTCCAAAAGAAACATGTCTTGAAAGCTCTTGCTCAAAAAAAATACAGATCTGCAAAAATCGAGCAAAAGGTAAGAGAGCTTATTGCAGAGGGTACACTTTTGATTGACACGGCAGAAGCGGTCGTTGGTCAGGTAAACGGACTAACAGTGATAGATTTTGGTGAATATTCTTTTGGAAAGCCGGTTAGAATAACGGCAAATACCTACATCGGCAAAAGCGGTATTGTCAATATTGAGCGCGAAGTGAAAATGAGCGGTCCGGTACACGATAAGGGAGTACTGATCCTAAATGGATACTTAGGAGAAAAGTTTGGTAATATATACCCGCTTTCTTTTTCGGCCAGCATTTGTATGGAACAGTCATACGGGAATATAGACGGAGACAGCGCTTCAAGTGCTGAACTGTATGCCTTGCTCTCCAGCCTGGCGAAGCTGCCGATCAAACAAGGTATTGCCGTGACCGGTTCGGTAAACCAAAAAGGTTTTTTGCAGCCAATAGGCGGAGTAAACCAAAAAATAGAAGGTTTTTTTGCAGTGTGTGAAAATCGCGGTCTAGATGGCGAACAGGGCGTCATAATCCCGGAAATAAATGTCAAAAATCTTATGCTTAGTGACGAAGTGATCACCGCAGTAAGAAAGAAGCAGTTTCATATTTATGCTGTAAAAAAAATCGAACAGGGCATGGAGATTTTAACCGGTGTGTCTTGGAAGCAAATAATGAAACTTGTGCTAAAAAGGATCGAAGATATCCATAAGTTTTCTCAAAAAGACAGGATCGGAGATTGATTAAGCCGCATAATTTAGTATTATCAGGGTAAAAATTTTGGTATAATCAAATGGTATTCTGGAAATACTGCTCGATGAGGAGAGGTGAAGAAATGGCTTACGAGATAAGCCGGGTCCTGATCACTGAGGAACAGATCAGACAAAGGGTAAGAGAAATGGGAGAGAAAATAACGCAGGATTATTGTAATAAAGATCTTTTTATTGTTTCGATATTAAAAGGATCTGTGATATTCCTGTCTGATCTCATCCGTAACATTTCCCTGCCGGTCCAGTTGGATTTCATGGCGGTATCCAGTTACGGAACTTCAACTGCAACTTCTGGAGTTGTTCGTATTTTGAAGGATTTAGAGTCCGACATAATCAGTAAGGATATTTTGATCGTCGAAGATATCGTTGACACTGGGCTCACACTGAGTTATCTAAAAGAAAGTCTGTATGCAAGGAACCCGGCAAGCTTGAAGACATGCGCGCTTTTAGATAAGCCTGATCGCAGGAGAGTGCCTATGGTCCCAGACTATATAGGCTATGAGATCCCTGACGAGTTTGTAGTCGGATATGGACTTGATTGTGACGAGGAATTTAGGAATCTTCCCTATATTGGAGTCTTAAAGGATTACATAAAAGATAAAAATAGATAGGAATCAAAGTAATATGAGGGGGAATATTTTTGCTCCAGGAGCATGAACTGATATTAGTACTGGATTTCGGAGGACAATATAATCACCTGATCGCCCGCAGGATCAGGGAACTGAATGTATTTTCGGAAATGATCCCGTATTATACCCCGATTGAGGAGATAATATCCCGAAAACCAAAGGGGATAGTATTTTCAGGAGGGCCGTCGAGTGTTTATGCACAAAATGCACCGCTCGTCGACCAGCGCATTTTTGAAGCGGGTATACCTATTTTAGGTATATGCTACGGGATGCAGTTGATCGCATTTACTCACGGCGCTGACGTTCGCGAAGCAGGTAAACGCGAGTATGGAAAGGCGATAGTCGAAATCGATCCCCAAAGCAGATTGTTTTTTGGATTGCCACAGCAACAGCAATGCTGGATGAGTCACGGTGATTTCGTAGCAGGTATGCCTGAAGGATTTACAGCCTGTGCTAGTACTGGAGATACACCATATGCGGCATTTTCCAATGAAGAGAAAAAGCTGTATGGTGTCCAGTTCCATCCCGAAGTAAGACACACAGAATACGGGTTGGAGATATTAAGGCGCTTTTTAGTCGATGTATGTAAGTGTAGAGCAGAGTGGTCAATGGGTTCATTTGTTGATGAACAGATCACCCTGATCCGTGAAGAGGTAGGTTCAAGGAAGGTATTATGCGCACTCAGCGGCGGAGTTGATTCTTCTGTCGCGGCAGTGTTGGTGCATAAAGCAGTTGGAGAACAACTCACATGTGTTTATGTTGACCACGGATTTATGCGAAAAGATGAGTCACTGCAGGTCAAAGAAACTTTCAGCGGCAAATTCGGTATCAATCTGGTTTTTGTAGATGCTGCTGATCGTTTTATGGATAAAATAAACAAAGTATCAGAGCCGGAGAAAAAAAGAATACTTATCGGTAATGAATTTATCCGGGTTTTTGAAAAAGAGGCGGCTAAATTAGGGCAGATAGATTTTTTAGTTCAGGGAACGCTTTATCCGGATGTGATCGAAAGCGGTACCAGTACCGCTGAAACAATTAAAACACATCACAATGTCGGGGGACTCCCTAAGGATATGAAATTTAAGCTTCTGGAACCACTGAGGCTTTTATATAAAGACGAAGTGCGTAAACTTGGCCGCGAATTAGGCTTGCCAGAAGAGATCGTTTCCAGACAGCCCTTCCCGGGACCGGGGCTTGCGATACGCATCATCGGTGAGATCACTTTAGAAAAGTTAAATATTTTACGCGAAGCCGACGCAATTGTTCGCGAAGAGATCAGTAAAGCATCGATACCAGAAATAATCTGGCAATATTTTGCTGTACTGCCCACTATCCGCAGTGTAGGAGTAATGGGTGACGGGCGGACTTATGCTTATCCGATAATTATTCGGGCGGTAACAAGCGATGACGCAATGACGGCTGATTGGGCAAGACTGCCCCATGATTTGCTTGGGCATATTTCCAACAGGATCGTAAACGAAGTGCCTCACGTCAACCGGGTCGTTTATGATATTACCTCAAAGCCTCCGGGGACAATCGAGTGGGAATAAAGTGATCACGTGATCATACTTGGCGATCGCTTGTAAAGGAGATATCAGGAATGTATTATGAGCAGGAATTTGAAACTATTTCACGTAACGATTTAAAAAAACTGCAGCTTTCCAGACTGCGAGAGACCCTGGAAAGAGTCTACAACAGGGTGACTTATTATAAAAAGTCTTTTGATCAAAGGGGAATTAAACCGGATGATATCCGCTCATTGGAAGATTTGCAAAAAATCCCTTTTACCCTGAAGTCAGACTTGAGGGATAATTATCCGTTTAATCTTTTTGCCGTTCCGATGAATGAAGTCGTCCGGATACATGCTTCATCAGGAACAACTGGAAAACCCACGGTGGTCGGATATACAAAAAAAGATATCCAAACGTGGGCCGGCCTTATCGCTCGCTGTCTGGTCATTGCCGGCGGAGGCAAGGGAGATATCGTTCAAAATGCCTACGGATACGGACTTTTTACCGGCGGGTTGGGTATACATTACGGTGCCGAACTCTTGGGTTCTGCAGTTGTTCCTGTTTCGGGAGGAAATTCGGCACGCCAATTGATGTTGATGAAGGATTTTGGTACGACGATTTTAACCTGTACTCCATCGTATGCGATGCTTTTAGCTGATGAGGGCAGGAATATGGGGATCGATTTTTCCAGCCTTCCGCTTAAAGCAGGAGTATTCGGAGCCGAACCATGGTCAAGAAACATGCAGAAGCAGCTTGAGCAAAAATTACAGATAACTGCGCTTGATGTGTATGGATTGAGCGAGGTCATGGGTCCGGGTGTGGCTATGGAATGCCAAGCACAGCAAGGCACTCACATTTTTGAGGATCATTTTATTGCCGAAATCATCGATCCTGATAGCGGAGAACCGCTGCCATTCGGAGAACAGGGCGAGCTGGTGCTCACTTCTTTAACCAAGGAAGCTTTCCCGATAGTACGTTACCGGACAAGGGATATAACATCGCTTAATCCTGAGCCTTGCTCCTGCGGACGCACTCATGTACGCATGCAACGTATCCGGGGGCGTTCAGACGATATGCTGATCATTCGAGGAGTAAATGTCTTCCCCTCTCAAATTGAAAGCATCCTCCTTGAGTTTGGGGAAACCGAGCCTTATTATTTACTGGTCGTTGATCGGCAAAACTCGATGGATGATCTGGAAATACGCGTAGAGATATCTGCCCGACTGTTTAATGACCGGGTGAGGGACCTCGAAGGGTTGGAGGATCGCCTTCATTCTCGTATCAGCAGCGTACTTGGTATATCAGCACGAATAAAGCTGGTCGAACCTAATTCGATACCCCGAATTGAAGGCAAGGCCAAAAGAGTGGTTGACAAACGCGAAATATAAATTTAAATAAATATTTATGGGCTTATAAAAGGAGGTCGCTGGAATGAGTTTTAGTATGGCTGCTTCACATGCTATTGGGAAGGAAAAGATCCGGATGCTGTTTTTGCGGTACTGAATAAAGCAAATAACGCTAAGGCAAAATTAGGCAAAGAAAATGTGATCAATGGTTCGATAGGAGCGATTTTTGACGAAAACGAGCAATTTGCTGCTTTCCATGGTGTCAGTGAGCATCTGCGTAGACTTTCCGATGAAGAAATAATGAATTATGCTCCAATTTCAGGGCTGCCGGAATATTTACAGGCAGCGATCGATTACACATTTGGCAGGCACAAGCCGGAGCAAATGCATTTAAAAGCCGTGGCTACGCCAGGAGGAACAGGTGCGATACGACACGTTTTCTATAATTACCTTGAGCAGGGAGAAAAAGCGCTCATACCTGACTGGTTCTGGGGCCCTTACAAGACGATCGCCAATGAGCATATGCGAGATATTGAAGCGTATTCCATGTTTGATGAAAATAATGATCCTACCCTGACCTCTTTAAAAGATAAGACATTGGATCTGCTCAAAAAACAAAACAGTCTGGTAACAGTATTCAACACCCCGGCACACAATCCGACCGGGTATAGCATGAAAATCGATGAGTGGAAGGAAATGCTCGATTTTTATAAAATATGCTCAGCTGATAAAAACAAAAAAATAGTATTACTGTTAGATATTGCTTATATAGATTATGTAAATGATCCCGATGAAGCACGCAGCTTTATGAAATTATTTACTGCTCTACCGGAAAACATTTTAGTGACATTTGCTTTTAGCATGTCGAAGTCTTTTTTGCTCTACGGGATGCGCTCCGGCGCTTTGATCGGGCTTTCTTCCTCCGCGGAAGCAGCTGAAGAGTTTGCCCAAATAAACGCCTACTCCTCAAGAGGGGTATGGTCGAATGGGACCCGCTCTGCCCAGCGCCTGCTGGCTGACATCATGAAGGATGAAAAGCTTAAATCTGAAATAGACGCCGAAAGAAAACAACTTTCTCAATTGATACTTAAACGGGCTGATATTTTTGTTCGTGAAGCTAAAGAGGTTGGCTTAAAAATACTTCCGTATCATGGTGGCTTTTTTATCTCGGTCCCGGCACAAGATCCCAAAGCAGCTGCGGAAAAACTAATGGAAGACAACATTTTCATCGTGCCGCTGAAAAAAGGCCTGCGCTTTGCCATTTGTGCCTTACCCGCAAGCAAGATCCCCGGACTTGCCGCAAAAACTAAAAAGGCCATTGAATGTTAGATCGTTTTTTCGAACTTCAATTGATTTTATGAAGTAAAACATAAAACCAGGGCTTTATGAAGTTTGCTGCAGCTTCATAAAGCCCTGGTTTTATGTCCGTATTTAGATGATGATCAATAATATTCTTTGATAGACCCATCCGCAGAGAAAAGCGGAAGTTTTTCTATATAAATAATATCTTTTCTTTGCGCTGCTGCTCCCTCAGCTAAAACCGCCATTCTGCCGGCAACAATCCCGCCGGATTTTAAGACCAGATCCTCAAGAGCGGACATCGATTCCCCGGTGGAAATGACATCATCGATCAAAAGCATCCGCTTACCACTTATCATATCCGCATCGGCTTTATCTAGAAACAGCTTTTGCGTGTGTTCTGTGGTTATAGAATTGACCTCAGTCTGGATGACTCCTCGCATATAAAGTTTAGGAGATTTGCGAATGACGAAGTACTTGTTTTGGCCGCTTTGCCTTGCCATTTCGTGGATCAGAGGTATGCTCTTGGCTTCAAGAGTTATTAAATAATCGTGGGCAGGAGCCAATTCAAGTAGAGCTTTAGCACAGGTAACAGTCAGCTCAACATCACCAAGCAGGATAAATGCGGCAATATACAGTTTGTCATTAACGCGGCAGATAGGCAAATGCCTGTAAAGCTCAGAAATATGCAATGTATGATTCATGTAAACAACTTCATTCCTTTGTTATATAATGGCTAAAACAATAAAATTGAAGATGAAGAGAAGCGTTGATACCCAAATGATCGGGTGTACTTGGTTGAACTGCTTCTTGCAGATTTTGACGATACAATAGAAGATGAAGGCTGTAGCAATACCGTAGGATATACTGTAGCACATCGCCATAAAGATACCGGCGAAGAAAGCAGGGATAGCCTCTTCGATATCATTCCAAGGAATATCCGTAAAGGAAGCCAGCATCATTATACCAACAACTATCAATGCAGGCGCTGTAGCAGCAGCTGGTACAACGCCGGCGATAGGGGAAATGACTATCGCAAGCAGAAAAAGGATCGCCGTAACAACGCTGGCCAAACCGGTGCGACCACCGGTGCTTATGCCGGCAGCACTTTCAACATAAGTGGTCGTATTTGATGTGCCGAAAAGTGCACCGATAGATGTGGCAATAGAGTCTGCGAATAAAGCTTTGTCCATTTTGGATTTAAAACCGGAGCTTTGCTCAAGAGTGGCTATATCGCTTTCGCTGAATATCCCGGTGCGACGACCGGTACCGATAAAAGTACCGATGGTGTCAAAAATGTCTGATAAACTGAAAGCAAATATCGTAATGATGACCAAGGGGATTTTCGCTGACTCAGAGAACAAAGAAGAAATCCCGGCACTGCTAAAGATTGACCCAAATACCGTTCCGAGTTCAGCAAAAGAAGTTCCGATATTGTTGGTCACTCCGATGGAAGAAATATCAACAACATGCATCGGTATACCGATGATCGTTGTGGCAATGATCCCGATCAGTATTGCTCCGCGAACTTTTAAGACCATCAATACAACCATTAGGACAAGGCCTATTATTGCCAAAAGTACAGTAGGACTATTTAGTGTTACAAGTCCGGGTACAGCCATCGAATTAGAAATGGCAGTTCCTCCGTCAAGCAGGATATAGTTGCCGGGATCGGAGGTAAATTGAAGCAACCCAGCATCTTTTACACCAATATATGCGATAAAAATACCTATCCCTCCGCCAATAGCACTTTGAAGAGATTTTGGTATAGCCTTGATTATCGATTTGCGTATCTTTGTAACGGTGAGAATAATATTAATGATACCACAGATGAAAACCATAGAAAGGGCCTGCTGCCAAGAGAAGCCCAAGGCGAAACAGACCGTGTAAGTGAAGAAGGCGTTAAGTCCCATACCCGGGGCAAGTGCATAGGGAACATTGGCAAAGAGCCCCATGATAAGTGTTCCTATTGCCGCGGCGATTATTGTGGCAATGAAGACCGCTCCCCAAGGTATACCGGTTTGGGAAAGTATGGCGGGGTTGACAAAAATAATGTAGGACATCGCAAAAAATGTTGTAAATCCAGCAATTACTTCTGTGGAGACGTTAGTACCGTTTTCCTTCAAATTGAAAAACTTTTCCATTTTTCAGATTTCCCCTTTCATTTTTTTCAAACAAAAAGCACTGCCAACTGCAGAGTACCATATTTTCAAAGCAAGCTCAATAATTATATATGTTAAACGAAGGATCAAGAAAACACTTTTATAATTAAGTGTCATGAGTTGAAATATCTTGATATATTTTGAGGTTTAACTATGGGAAAACCTATCAATTGTAAAGAGATATTCAGGATACCCTTGCAATAATGGACAAAGTCTGGTTATATTTATTTAATAAACAGGCTGCTTTTTACAATGATAGGTGTTCAATATATCAATTTGGATAATGCTTGTTTTATTAAAATCTACTAAATCCATTCATCTAAACAAGGGGGAGAATAATGCAGAACAACACAGAAAATGAAGCTGCAGCAAAAGATGTTTCAACAGGAAAACCATTCCCAAAAAAACTGGCCAGGATTTTAGTCCCAATATTGATCGTAGTTATTATTGGATCTATTTGGATATTAAAAAAATCTGATTCACAGGAGAATCCTTTCGCAACAAACAACCATGATTTTGATTTGATAGCACAGGAAGGCTTCGATATTGTGAATATGGTTGACTACGGACTGCCTATGATCATTGATTTTGGGTCCGATTTCTGCGCGCCATGCATAGAAATGAAGCCAATCCTGCAGGAGCTGAATAAGAAGTATCGCGGGAAGGTCATCATCAAGTATGTCGACGTTTATGAATTTGAGAAGTTCACAAAGTATTATCCGGTCACCATTCTTCCAACACAGGTATTTATTGATGCTGACGGGACAGCTTTTGCTCCTGAAGAACTTGATGCGTATGACATGAAAGCTTATGTAAAGCAATCGACCGGGGAACTTGTTTTTACGACTCATGAAGGATTTTTGTCCAAAGAAGAAATGGAAAAAATCATTGAAGAAATGTTAGAGAATTAATGCAGACAGTAATTGATCAAGCATTGATGAGCATTTCCAATTCCATGAACTCTTATGGGTGGTTAGTCCCTATCTTAGCCTTGCTGGCTGGGATACTGACATCCTTTACTCCATGTTCTTTAAGCAGCATTCCTCTTATTATCGGATATGTTTCAGGAGCAAGTGAAAAGAATATTAAGAAGGCATTGAGGCTTTCACTTGTTTTTTCTGCTGGCATGGCAGTAACTTTTACTGTATTGGGAACACTGGCATCTCTTTTGGGTATGCTTTTTATGACGGTGGGCCCCTGGTGGTACATACTGCTAGGGATAATGATGCTTCTAATGGCCTTGCAGACATGGGGAGTTTACGATTTTATCCCTTCTACATATGCGATCACAAAAAATAAACGCCGGGGATATATTGGTGCTTTTTTAGCTGGCATCCTGGGTGGGCTGTTTTCTACTCCCTGTGCCACACCAGTTCTGATTGCCCTGTTGGCCTTTGTCGCACAGGAAGGAAATTTGTTGCGCGGAGTCGTTCTTTTACTTATTTTTTCTGTTGGACGCAGCTTTTTAGTGATATTGATAGGGACTTCAATAGGTCTGGCCCAAAAAATATCTTCCAGCAGCGGATACGGGAAAATAAGCATTGCTGTCCGACTTTTTTTAGGTTCAGTTATCGCGCTTTTAGCCTTTTATCTATTCTATCTGGGATTTTAGTATTGAAATAAGTCTGTTAAAACTGAAATTTAAATGGAGGAAGCGATGGCGATATTGGTTACCGGTGGTGCCGGATATATTGGCGCACACACTGTTTTAGAGTTGCGAAGGAGAAAATATAAAACAGTCGTAATTGATGATCTGAGCGAAGGTCATCGCCAAGCCGTCGAGGGCGTCCCGCTGGTGGTGGGTGACATTCGAGACCAAGAATTGACCGGGTGGGTGATGAGCAAATTTGCTGTGGAGGCGATCGTGCATTTTGCGGCGAACAGTATTGTGAGTGAATCGATGGAGGACCCCCGTAAGTATTATGAGAACAATATAGGCGGCACAATGAGTCTGATGCAAAGTGTTCTTAAAAAAGGCATCAAAAAAATCGTCTTCTCTTCGACAGCGGCGGTTTACGGAGAAGCCACACATGATCTTATAACCGAAGAATCACCGAAGCAGCCGACTAACGTATATGGCAGAACAAAACTATTTATAGAGGATATGCTTTTTGACTATAGCCGGGCTTACGGAATCAAATGTATTTGTCTGCGCTATTTCAATGCTTGTGGTGCAGACTGTGAAGGAAATATTGGTGAGGATCACGAACCGGAAACACACCTGATCCCGATCGTGCTATCGGCAGCCCAAGGCAAAATCAAAAAGGTCATGATTTACGGAACAGACTATCCAACTCCTGACGGTACATGTATCCGGGATTATATCCACGTCAGCGATCTTGCCCGGGCACACGTTTTGGCTTTGGAAGCTCTTGATAAGGGGCTGGAGTCAAGAGCATACAATTTAGGTACCGGACACGGCTTCTCCGTTAGAGAAGTTATCAGCAAAGCGGAAGAAGTTACCGGGCAGAGAATAAAAACGATCGAGTCAGACCGCCGCAGGGGCGATCCGCCGATCCTCGTGGCTTCACCCGCAAAAATATACAATGAATTGGGTTGGGAAGCCAGACACAGAGATTTGAAAGAAATAATTGTCACAGCCTGGAAATGGCATAGTATACATCCGACTGGATTCAAAAAAGGCAAATGAAGGGAAGAATCAAAATTGAAGATACGCAAGGCCGTTATACCGGCGGGCTTGGGGACAAGATTTCTACCCGCGACAAAAGCTCAGCCCAAAGAGATGCTGCCTATCGTTGATAAGCCGACTATCCAATACATAGTTGAAGAAGCGGTCCAATCGGGATCGAGGATATAGTAATAATAACAGGCCGCGGAAAAACTGCAATTGAAGATCATTTCGATAAATCATATGAATTGGAAAGCGTACTTGATGTTAAAGATAAAAAGCAATTACTTCTCCAGGTGGAAGGAATATCTAATTTGGCATCGATATATTATGTCCGGCAAAAAGAACCGCTTGGATTAGGCCACGCGATTTGGTGCGCACGCAGTTTTATCGGCGAAGAACCCTTTGCTGTTCTTCTGGGGGATGATATTGTTGTATCCAGGACTCCCTGCCTGCAACAAATGATTGAGGTTTATGACCGTGAAAAAAGTGCGCTGATCGGTGTGCGCAAAGTAGAAAAAAACGAGACAGACAAGTATGGCATAATATGGCCCGAGTCTATCAAATCTGAAAATTTAATTGAGGTCAAAGATTTGATCGAAAAACCATCAATCGAAAAAGCTCCTTCAAATTTGGCTATTATGGGCAGGTATATTTTACCCCCGAAGATATTTGATATCATTGAGAAAATAACACCGGGCCATGGCGGAGAGATACAGCTGACCGATGCTTTGCGTATACTGAAAATGAGCCAACGGATCTTAGCGTACGAATTTGAAGGAACGTGTTACGATGTTGGCGATAAATTCGGATATATCAAAGCTACTCTGGAGATAGCCCTGCGCCGTGATGATCTGCACAAAAAAGTCAAAACCTATCTTGGAGATCTGGCTCAAAGGGGGTTTGAATTGGAGTGACACCGAAAGATCGCGCAGCGTATTTAGTGACCGGTGGTGCAGGTTTTATCGGAGCTAATTGTGTAGGATATCTTTTGAAAAATGATTGTCGAGTACGAGTGATCGATAATCTTTCGACGGGTAAAATCGAAAACATCAAAGAATATTTGCCATATATTGAATTTATAGAAGCGGATGTAGCAGACAAAAAGGCTGTAAACTCCGCAACTGAGGATATGGATTACATCTTACATCTTGCAGCTATACCTTCCGTCCAATATTCGATTGAAGATCCGGAAAAGGCAAATCAAAGCATGGTCACAGCAACAGTAGCTTTACTAAAGGCTGCTGCAGCAAGAAAAAAGATAAAAAGAGTTGTTCAGGCAACATCTGCGGCGGCCTATGGGGATGGAGCGGAACTGCCCAAAAAAGAAGACATGCTTCCAGCGCCGCGTTCTCCTTATGCTGCTGCAAAACTGAGTCAGGAGTTCTACGCATATGCATTTGCTAATGCATATGGTTTGAAGGTCCACTCACTGCGGTTTTTTAATGTATACGGCCCGAAGCAGGATCCATCATCTCCGTACTCAGGAGTGATTTCAATATTTATAAACAAAATAATATCCGGAGAGTCACCGATTATTTATGGTGATGGAAAAAACACCAGGGATTTTGTGCATGTCAATGATGCTGTCCGGGCGCTGGAATTGGCCTGCAGCTCACCTTGGCATGGCCAAAGCGAGATAATCAATATAGGGACTGGCTCCGAAACAAGCTTGAACCAGCTTCTTGATACGCTGAATTCCATTGCGCCGAAACGTGTGGAGGCGGTCTATCAAGCAGCTCGTTCGGGAGATGTTCGATACTCTTATGCTGATATATCCAAAGCCAGATCATTGATAGGTTACGAACCTAAAATAAGCATTGAAGAGGGTTTAGGAAATCTGTTCGAATATGTAGCCAAATAATATGCACAGTAATCTTTGCGTGGCCCATGATTCTCATATAAATTTAATAATAAAAGGGTACAATGCGTAAAGAACCGGCGACAGCGGTCCCCTGTTCTTAATACAAAAAACCGAAGGTGCATAAAGATGGACCAGCAAAAGAAAAAGGGCTATTCAAAGAGATTATTTGTACAAGTCATATTTTTTGGACTTATTTTATTTATCGCATTAAGCAAATCCGGATATCTGCCAGAGATATTTGGTTCAGCTTGTCTGCATGGATTATGCCCATTCGGCGGGGTAGTGAGCGTTTATCAGTATTTTAGCGAAGGCACGCTTGTTCATAAAATCCGCGAATCATCCTTTGTCTTGATGTATATCGTTCTTTTTCTAACAGTATTATTTGGGCCGGTATTTTGTGGTTGGGTATGTCCGTTAGGCTCGGCACAGGAATGGATAGGACGTATCGGCGCAAAAATATGGAAGAAAAAATACAATAGGTTTATCCCTCGTGAAAAAGATCGTTATCTTCGTTATTTGCGATATTTTGTGCTTGTTTGGGTCTTGTACATAACAGCCAAGACAGGTGTATTGATGTTCGAAAATGTTGACCCTTATTACGCTTTGTTTCATTTCTGGACCAATGAAGTGGCGCCGACGGCCTTGGTTGTCCTTGCAGTGACGATATTGGGAGCTTTGTTTGTCGAAAGACCATGGTGTAAATACCTTTGTCCTTTTGGAGCTCTTTTGGGTTTAGGCAATTTTATCCGTATTTTCAAGATCAGGCGAAACGCTTCAGCCTGTGTTGAATGTCGAGTCTGTGACCGTGAATGCCCTATGAATATCGAGGTTTCAAAAACCGAAATAGTATATGACCACCAGTGTATAACATGTCTGAAGTGCACATCAGAATTCGCCGGCCCATTAAAAAGCATTGTTTCGCTTTCCGCTAAAGGACCCAAAAAACCTGAATATTTCAGCACTGATTTTAGGATCGATCATACTGCTGGTTTTTCTTGGCGGAATAATCCTTTCTTCCTTGTTGGGGCATTGGGAAACGGGGAATAATGAGAATCGCGGTAAGTTAAGGAAAAACCGACAGGCGGAATATCATGAAAAAACACTTGATATTGGTACGGAGCAGAGGGCTGTTGAATTGACTTAACAGCCCTTTTTATATATAATCGGTTTGTCAGAATAAAGACAACCGAGTCATGCGGGCGCATGACTTAAGTCATGTTTGGGAGTGTTAGGCATGAGAGAAAATTACGACTTTATAAATATCGAAAAAAAATGGCAGCAGAAATGGAAAGAATCCAGAATATATAAAGTATCTGAGGATAGTGAAAAGCAGAAATATTATTGCCTGGAAATGTTTCCATATCCTTCGGGCAATTTGCATATGGGTCATGTGCGAAATTATTCTATTGGAGACGTTATTGCGCGTTTCAAGAAAATGCGAGGCTTTAATGTACTGCATCCGATGGGATGGGATTCTTTCGGCTTGCCGGCTGAGAATGCTGCCATTAAGCATGGTATCCCGCCGGCTAAGTGGACTATGGATAACATCGCCAATATGCGCAAACAGCTGCAATCTATGGGTATCAGCTATGACTGGGACAGAGAGGTTGCCTCCTGTCTGCCGGATTATTATAGATGGACCCAGTGGTTATTCCTGCAGCTATATAAAAACGGACTTGCATATAAAAAGAAAGCGGCGGTAAACTGGTGCCCAAGCTGCGCAACGGTCCTGGCCAATGAACAGGTCGTAGAAGGTGCCTGCGAGCGTTGTGATGCACCTGTGGAAAGAAAAGCGTTGGAACAATGGTTCTTTCGCATAACCGATTATGCCCAGGAATTGCTGGATGATCTCAACAAGCTTCCGGGCTGGCCGGAAAAGGTTAAAATAATGCAGGACAACTGGATAGGACGAAGTGAAGGGGCAGAGATTATCTTCACTACCGAAAAGACAAAGGCACCCATTCCGGTTTTTACTACCAGGGCAGATACTGTTTTCGGTGTTACCTATATGGTGTTGGCTCCGGAGCATCCTCTGGTTGATGAGTTGATTGCCGGGACGCGATATGAGTTGGACGTCCGCAGCTTTGTGCAAAGAGTTAAACAAATGAGTGAAATATCCAGGACTTCAACCGATACAGAAAAAGAGGGTATATTTACAGGGGCGTACGCTATAAACCCGTTAAACAATGAGCGTGTGCCTATACTGGTCGCTAACTACGTTTTATATGAATACGGCACAGGGGCAGTTATGGGAGTGCCTGCTCATGATGAGAGAGACCATGCTTTTGCCCAAAAATATGATTTGCCGATCCGGACGGTCATTCGTGCGAATAAAGCAGAAAAAACAGAAGGACAAGAGATTGAACAAGCCTATACCGAAGACGGAGTGATGATAAACTCCGGTGAATATAATGGGTTGACAAGTGCAGAAGGACGAAAAAAAATCGCCGCTTTTCTAGGAACATGCGGCAAGGGGAAAAATAAAATAACTTACCGTTTGCGAGATTGGTTGATTTCTCGACAAAGATATTGGGGAGCCCCCATTCCAATAGTATATTGCGCTAAATGCGGCATGGTCCCGGTCAAGGAGGAGCAACTCCCTGTTCTGCTGCCTCTTGATGTCGAATTCAAAACTACCGGGGAATCACCTTTGACGTACGATCACAGCTTTCTTTATACGACCTGTCCGAACTGCGGCGCCGAAGCCAAGCGTGAGACCGACACAATGGATACTTTCGTTTGTTCATCATGGTATTTTTTGCGCTTTTGTGATCCGCGGAATAGCTTGAAAGCTTTTGAAAAAGGGAAGACCGATTACTGGATGAATGTAGATCAGTATATTGGCGGAGTGGAACATGCGATTTTGCATCTTATGTACGCAAGATTTTTTACCAAAGCGTTGAATGATTTTAATTTGATCCATGTGCGCGAACCATTCAGTAACCTTTTGACCCAGGGGATGGTGCTCAAGGATGGATCAAAGATGTCTAAATCAAAGGGTAATGTGGTTAGTCCGGAAGAGATAATAAGTAAGTATGGAGCTGACACAGCGCGGTTGTTTATCCTCTTTGCGTCTCCCCCTGAGCGCGATCTGGAATGGAGCGATCAAGGAGTCGAAGGCAGTTATCGTTTTTTAAGAAGAGTATGGCGGCTTGTTCATGATTTTTTAAGTTCTGAAAATACAGAAAATCTTGATCGATCGGTCGAAGGTGCGGGAAAGGAAAAAGAGCTGCGTCGTGCGCTGAATGCAACGATCAAGAAAGTTACCGAAGATATCGAGCTAAGGTTCAATTTCAATACAGCCATCAGTTCGATCATGGAACTGGTCAATGCTCTTTATCATTATCGTGAATTGCCGCAGCGTGATCCCGTCTTGCTAAGAGAAGCCCTGGAGAAAATGGCGGTGCTATTAGCTCCCTTCACACCGCACTTTAGTGAAGAAATATGGTTGGAGCTGGGGCATGAAAAGAGTGTGCATCTTGAGCCGTGGCCTATTTATGATCCGGCTGCACTAATTAGTGATCAAGTGGAAGTTGTCTTGCAAATAAACGGCAAAGTCCGTGATCGACTGCTCGTTCCCGCCGGACTGGAAACCGATATGTTGAAGAAAGCTGTATTGGCTATGGAAAAGGCACAAGCAGCCATTGAAGGCAGGACACTAGTCAAGGTGATAACTATTCCGGATAAACTGGTCAATATCGTAGTCAAATAAATAAAAAAAGCATCTCAAATTGAGATGCTTTTTTGTGTTAGAATCCTATAATCCTACAACATTTTCAGCTTGTGGGCCACGATTGCCTTCTGTTACGTCAAAAGTAACATCTTGACCTTCGTTCAGGGTCTTGAAGCCTTCACTCTTGATAGCTGAAAAATGCACGAATACATCTTTGCCCTCGCCTGTTGTAATAAAGCCGAATCCTTTTTCTGGATTAAACCATTTTACTTTACCTTGCATTGTTATACCTCCTTTTCCAATCGGACTGGTCAAAAAGCATGAAACGAACAATCGGTGACCAACCATTATGGAAAAGGCCAGATAAGTATGTTCGAAACTCTTTAACACGTGACTATAAATATAACACGAAATCAGCATATTGTAAAGATATATTTGAGCAAAACGCCGATGATAAGCATATTTAATAAGAATTCGGGGAAATATAAGTAAAACATATTGCGATGAGAACTTGAATAAACTATAATTTAAATTAGCTTAATAGAAGACCTTCAGGGATTGGTGCAATTCCATACCGGCGGTGATCCGCATAATAGCGGCAGCCCGCGAGCCGTAAGGCATGATTCCGGTGAGAACCCGGAGCCGACAGTCAGAGTCTGGATGAAAGAAGGAAACATTCGATTTTATGATCGTAGTTTGCCTGTGATTTCCGGAAGGTATTTCTTCCGGAAATTTATTTTTTATGAGGTGTGCTATGCATGAAAAATATATGCGCAGGGCCTTGACCCTGGCACAAAAGGCCAGAGGGCTGACAAGTCCTAATCCTATGGTAGGAGCGGTAATTGTCAATAATGACCACATAGTCGGACAGGGTTATCACCATAAAGCCGGTGCTGCTCATGCGGAGATCAATGCTCTGAATGAGGCAGGAGAAGCTGCACGCGGAGCGGATCTTTATGTTACATTGGAACCTTGTAGTCACTACGGCAGGACGCCTCCCTGCACTGAAGCGATTATTAAGGCGGGTATCAAAAAGGTTTATATGGCTTTGCGTGATCCCAATCCACTTGTCGATGGGGAAGGTATCAAACGTCTGAGAGATCATGGGCTGGAAGTTGAAGAGGGGATGCTTGAACATGAAGCCCGCATAGTCAATGAAGCATTCATAAAATTTATCAAAAAAGATGAACCTTTTGTCGCATTGAAGACGGCGATGTCTCTTGATGGAAAAATCGCTACGCGGACAGGGGAAGCTAAATGGATAACAGGTCCCGAGGCAAGAAACCATGGACATTTGCTGCGCAGCGAGTATGACGCGATATTGGTAGGTATCGGTACGGTCACAGCTGACGATCCGAGCTTAACTTGCCGATTGAACGGAATGCAAGGCAGAGATCCTATACGTGTGATCGTAGATAGTAGACTGACTATCGGATCCAAGGCAAAAGTTCTTGGGCTCTCTTCCTCCGCGGAAACGATAATAGCTACAACTGCCCAGGCATCAACGCATAGAATTAAGGAGATAAGTCAGCTGGCGAAAGTGATCGTCATAAATGAAGGGCCGGCAGTCTCTTTGCCAATGCTGATGCGCGAGCTTGGCAAAATGGGTATATGCAGCGTCTTGGTGGAAGGCGGAGCTAAAATAAATGGAAGTATGCTTAAAGAGAGGATAATAGATAAATTCTATCTTTACACAGCACCGATGTTGATTGGTGGGCAGGGTGCGCCGGGAGCTTTCGGGGGGGACGGGACGGAAAGTCTTAAGGATGTCCAGCATTTATCAGTGGTAAATACCTGTTTTTTGGGCAAAGATATGCTTTTAACTGCCTATCCGGAGGAAAGGAGGAGTTGATTTGTTTACTGGGATCATTGAAGAATTAGGGATTGTAAAAAGCATTCGCAAGGGTTCCCGCTCGGCCCTTATACAAATCGAAGCTTCGACGGTACTGGCGGATATTAAAATTGGAGACAGTATAGCTGTCAACGGTATTTGTCTCACAGCGTCAACCTTTGACGAAAATGGATTTACTGCTGAAGCTATGGCAGAGACTTTAAACAGAACAAATCTCGGCAAACTGAAAAGTGGTGACCATGTAAACCTGGAGAGAGCGCTTCGCCTGTCAGACCGTTTTGGGGGACACCTGGTCAGCGGACACATTGATGGTGTCGGTCGGATAGTATCCAAACAACAGGAGGATATCGCTTTAATATATAGGATCGCTTTTCCTTCGGAATTGGCGCCATATATAATTTCAAAGGTTCTGTAGCTATTGAGGGTATAAGCTTGACCGTAATAGAAGCAAATAAAGACGATTTCACGGTATCGATCATACCTCATACACGCAGTCAAACCAATTTGAGAAACAAGGGAGTAAATGATACTGTCAACCTTGAAACAGATATTATCGCCAAGTATCTGGAAGGCCTGCTCAAGGGCGGTGAGCCCTCAAAAAGATCCTCCTCGGGAGTGCTTGATATGGATAAGCTGGCGAAATATGGATATATTAAATAGGAGATGTATACGAATGAATAAAAAGATAAGATTAAATTCTGTTGAAGAAGGTATCGAAGACATCAAAAATGGCAAGATGATCATTGTGATCGATGACGAGGATCGGGAAAATGAAGGAGATCTTGTCATGGCAGCTAGATGGGCAACGCCGGAAGCGATAAATTTTATGGTTACACATGGCCGCGGATTGGTCTGTATGCCCATGGAAGGGAAGCGCCTCGATGAACTTGAGATAACAACAATGGTTCAAAACAATACGGATAATCTGGGCACAGCCTTCACAGTATCAATTGATGCTGTAGGCACAACCACGGGCATATCTGCTTATGAGCGGGCCTATACTATCCAAAAAGTGCTCGAACCAACCTGCAAACCAGAAGATCTAAAGCGTCCAGGGCATATTTTCCCTTTGCGCTATAGGGATGGAGGGGTATTAAAAAGGGCCGGCCACACAGAGGCTTCGGTTGACCTTTCCCGACTGGCCGGACTGTACCCGGCGGCGGTGATATGCGAGATCATGAATGAAGATGGTACGATGTCTCGTTTGCCCCAGTTGGCAGAGTTCGCTGATAAATATGGTCTGTCGATCGTTACCATCGCAGACCTTATTCAGTACCGTATGCGTAATGAACGCATGGTGGAAAAGGCAACCATCGTCGATATGCCCACTATGTACGGTGACTTCAAGGCCCATGTATATTATAGTCATTTGGATCAGCAGACGCATATAGCCTTGGTCAAGGGAGATTTGAGCATAAAGGAACCAGTCCTGGTCAGGGTCCATTCTGAGTGTCTTACCGGAGACGCTTTGGGATCAATGCGCTGTGATTGCGGAGACCAGCTCAAGACTGCACTTTCCATGATCGAAGAGGAAGGCAGGGGGGTTTTATTGTACATGAGACAAGAAGGTCGGGGGATAGGATTGCTAAATAAATTAAAGGCATATCATTTGCAGGAGCAGGGAATGGACACGGTGGAGGCAAACGAAGCGCTCGGATATCCCGCAGATTTGAGGGATTACGGAACAGGGGCACAAATACTGGCTGATTTGGGCATATCGGACATCCGACTTCTGACTAATAATCCGCGCAAGATCGCAGGACTTGAAGGTTATGGGCTTAGGGTCGTCGAAAGAGTACCTTTAGAAATAACGCCAGGAGAATGTAACCGCAAATATCTTGCAACTAAGAAAGACCGATTGGGACACATGCTTAATTTATAAATATAATTCAATAAATTCAGAAGAGAGGTATAAAAATGAAGAAAATCTATGAGGGGTTATTAACTGGTAAAAGCTTAAAAATTGGCATTGTAATAAGCAGATTTAATGAGTTTATCACCGGCAAGCTTTTGGAGGGAGCCCAGGATGCCTTGCTGAGACACGGTGTCAGTGAACAGGATATCGATTTGGCATGGACTCCGGGGGCGTACGAAATGCCACTTGTTGCTCAACGCATGGCCCAAAAGGGTTATGATGCTGTTATTTGCCTTGGGGCAATTATTCGCGGGGCAACTCCTCATTTTGAATATGTATCAGCGGAGGTCAGCAAGGGAGTTGCTCAGGTAAGTCTTGCTACTGGGGTTCCGGTGATATTCGGAGTATTGACTACGGATAATATCGAGCAGGCGATAGAGCGTGCCGGTACGAAAGCCGGAAACAAGGGATTCGAAGCGGCAGTATCAGCTATTGAGATGGCTAATCTGCTGAAAAAGATCGGATAAGAACGAAAGGAGAAATGCTGAGTGAAGATTCATGATCTGACATTTGACCTTTATGAAGGGATGCCGATGTATCCGGCAACTTTTTATCCCGCACCACAAATGGAATATTTGTTAAAACCGGATACCGATCCGGCTCACCGCTATGTAGGAAAATGCACAATATCAAATCATACCGGAACACATTTGGATGCACCTTTACACTATAATTATGGTGATACGCGAACGATCGATAAGGCACCATTGGATGTGCTCGTCGGTAAATGCGTAGTGCTAGATATGGATCATAAAAAAAATGGCGAAGGTGTGACAGCGGCTGATCTTAAAGCGGCAGCAGCCGGTAAAGATCTGGCCAAAAAGCGTGTTGTGATCAGGACCGGCTATTCTGACCGGCATTGGGGAGAGCAGGATTATTTCAAAAATGCTCTTTATCTAACGGCAGATGCAGCAAAATGGCTTGTTCAACAGGGTGTCCTACTTGTGGGGATAGATTTTCTGACAGATAAGCCTGGAGACAGTTCTTTGCCGGTGCATAACGAGCTATTGAGCAACGGGATATATATCCTGGAGTACATGGCGCAAACAAAGGAATTACCATCCAGTTGTACATTGATCGTAGCTCCGTTAAAGCTTAGAGGAATGGAAGCAGCGCCTTGCAGAGTATACGCTATTGAAGACTGAAGTGCCATAAGAATATAAATATAAGCTGAAAGACGTGCTTGGCCACTTGACTAAGACCCGGTAAGTGCGTATGATAGGGGTTAGTGAATACTAACCCCTATTTAAGGAGTGTCTTATGAGAAGTACTAAGCGTTTTTCAAAAGAACAACGCAAGGCCCAAATTTTGGCGGCTGCTACGGATATTTTTGTGGAAAAAGGTTATCACGCCACCAGAACAAAAGAAATCGCCAAGGCCTGTGGGGTATCGGAGCCGGTGCTCTATAAGCACTTCAAAAGCAAAGAGGAGTTGTTCCTGGAGGTTATCTCCAGTATCGCCGGGGAAACTTTTAATGATATCTGCTTTGATTCTGATCAGGATAGGGGGAATTTATTGGCTTCTTTTGTGCTGAACAAGGCATACAAAATAAGCGATAATTTTCTTTTGTTTAAGCGCCTGCTCAGTGAATTGCTGGAAAATGAAGATATCCGTCGCGATTACTACGAACGATATCTTCCGCGTATAGCGCATCCGCTTATTTTTTATCTCGACCAGCTTAAACAACAAAAAATGATTCGTGATGACATTCCCTCTAAGGTGATCCTATTAGGTCTGACAGGCATCATGATGGCTGGCTCCCTGGCTAAAAACCTTGAAGGCGGAACAGCTTACGAAGATATTGAGACAAAGGAGCTTTACCAAAAAATGCTCCATGTGTATATGCACGGACTATTAAGATGAGAGCAAATAAAGCAGGAGGCTGTCAGTAAATGTCGAAAAAAATCGGTTTTCCTCGAAGTTTATTCTATTTTCTGTACTTTCCTTTCTGGAACACATTTTTTACCGAGTTGGGTTTTGAGGTTGTCACATCTCTGCCGACTACAAAATACAGTCTCGATTTGGGAGTAAAGGAAGCAGTCAATGATGCCTGCATGCCAATAAAGCTCTATCACGGACATACAGCCGAAATAAAAGACAAAGTTGATGTGCTGTTTTTGCCCAGAATGGTCAGTGTGCGCAAGCTTGATAAAGAGACATTCTGTCCTAAATTCCTTGGTTTGCCGGATATGATCCGCAATTCGATAGACGATCTCCCTCCGATAATAGATGAAAAGGTCGAACTGAGCAAAGGCTATTTTGCACAATGGAAATTAAGCCAAAGAGTTGCTGAAAAACTGGGTAAAACTGGTTGGGAAGTTTGGAGGGCTTATAAAAAATCACGCAAGGTACAAAGAGAATATATCGAAGACATGGCTGCAGGAATGGAGCAGCAGGCGGCTATGGACAAGGCGGTTTCCGGTAAAAACAAAATTGAAATAACAATATTGCAAAAACCGATAAAATTGGCGATCTTAGGATATCCTTACTTGATTTATGATTCTTTTATCAATGTAGGATTACTGGAAAAACTTGAGAATATGGGAGTAGAACCGCTAACCGTTGAGATGGTCCCTCCAAAGCGTTTGGAGGCTCAGGGCAAAAACCTTGAAAAACAACTGTTTTGGCACTTCAGTAATCGTACGATGCGTGCTACATATTACTATATCAAGGAGAAAAAGGTTGACGGCATAGTCCATGCGACAGCTTTTGGCTGCGGACCGGATGCTATGGTTGACAAACTTATGGAACTGGAAGCTAAAAATAACGGACGTATACCTTTTTTAACCCTATCACTTGACGAACACACTGGCGAAGCGGGTGTCATGACAAGAATAGAAGCATTCGTTGATATGTTGAAGATACGGAGGAGAGCAAATGAAAGTATCATTTCCAATAATGGGTAATTCCTATATAGCTTTTAAACAGATGATCGAGGAAATGGGACATGAGCCCATTGTCCCGCCCATGCCCTCCGCACGCACGATGACTTTGGGCACAGCAAATTCACCTGAGTTTGCATGCATCCCTTTTAAAATCCTCATGGGTACCTATCTGGAAGCGATCGAGAAGGGAGCGGAGATCATTATCTCTTCCGGAGGACACGGTCCTTGCAGGGCGGGTTACTATGGTGTTTTACATCAAAAAATAATCAATGAACTTGGTTATGACACAAAGGTGATCATCTTTGATTCAATTAAAATGGGTTATCGAAGTTTTTTGGGAAAATTGAATTATCTGCTTAAAACAGGCAATTCTTCATGGTGGACGATGATGAAGATTTACAGAGGAGTTTGGGATAAACTGATCGCTTTGGATGAAATCGAACTCTTGTCACATAAGATAAGGCCGCTTGAAACGAAAAAGGGGATCACCAGCAAAACATATAATGATTGTCTGAATATCATGGACACGGCAAAAACAAGAAAGCAGGTCGCGGAGGCGAGGGAGGAGTGTTTCCGGCTACTCGACACAATTCCGAGGATCCTACAAGAAAACCCCTTAAAATTGGTATTGTCGGCGAGATATATGTACAGATAGAACCTTATGCAAACCTTGATATACAAACCACCTTGGGCGAGATGGGAGTATATACTAAGCGAGGTATCCATCTCACCGAATGGTGGACGGAGACGACTGGACAAACTCACAATGAAAAAGCTGCCATAGCGGCAGCTAAACCCTATCTGGATCAGCTTATCGGCGGACATGGCATTTTATCCGTTGGTGAAACGATCCTGCATTCTAAAAACGGATATGATGGTGTGATCCAACTGGCACCTTTTTCCTGTATCCCGGAAATAGTTGCCAAAGGTATATTAAGTCAGGTAAGCAGGGATCATTCGATCCCCGTACTGACTATATTTCTCGATGAGCAGACAGGTAAAGCCGGGTTACAGACAAGACTGGAAGCTTTTACCGATCTATTGCATCAACGGCGGCAAAAAAGACTGGAAGGGGCACTGGCGTGAAAGCATATCTTGGAGTAGATGTAGGTTCAGTAAGTACAAATCTAGTGATCATGGATGAAAAAGATGAAGTTATTGAAAGCTTGTATCTGCGTACTCAGGGGCAGCCGGTTTCTGTTGTACAAAACGGCTTGAAGATCCTGGAAAAAAAAGTAAGCCCGGATATCGAGATCGCAGGGGTGGGAGTGACAGGAAGCGCACGAAGCCTAACATCCGTCTTGGTTGGAGCCGATGCTATAAAAAACGAAATAACGGCTCATGCTGTAGCGGTTTCCAGTATGGTCCCAGGAGCTCAAACCATACTTGAGATCGGCGGACAAGACTCCAAAATAATCATAATGCGTGACGGGATAGTTGTTGATTTTGCCATGAACACTGTTTGTGCCGCAGGTACAGGATCATTTCTTGATCATCAGGCAGACAGGCTAAAAATACCTATCGAAGAATTCGGCGAGCTGGCTCTTAAGGCTACAAATCCGGTACGTATTGCCGGAAGGTGTGCTGTTTTTGCCGAATCGGACATGATCCACAAACAACAGCTGGGACACGCGACGGAAGATATAATTGCCGGTCTTTGTGAAGCTTTAGTGCGTAATTATTTGAACAATGTCGGAAAAGGCAAGGAGATTTTAGGTCCGGTCGTTTTTCAGGGCGGCGTAGCGGCAAATGCAGGTATAAAGAGTGCCTTTGAAAAAGCGCTGAACAAAGAGCTGGTGATACCAAAGCATTATGATGTAATGGGTGCGGTTGGCTGCTGTATATTGGCCCGGGAGGCGACAAGGAACTCTCCGACAAAATTTAAAGGCTGGCAAGCCGCAGGATGCGATTTCCGGCCAACCAGCTTCGAATGTAATGGATGTCCAAATTTATGCGAGATAATTCAAATCCATGAAAACAATGTTCTTGTTGCCCGTTGGGGAGATCGTTGCGGCAAATGGTCAAACATAAACTATGAAGCACAATGATGCTTTGTAATAGAGTCTATTGGGACAAATCATGGAGCCAAACGACGAAAGATGTAGTATGAGTAAGCAAATGGGACTATGGCGATAATCAGATAACTGGCAAAGGTAATATAACCGGACCATGGCTGTTTAAAGAAGCTCAGGATCAAACCTAAAAAGCCGGCACTCATCCACAGAGGTGAGCTGAAACGGTGGGTCCTGAACCAAACTTCTTCACTGGCCAGGGTCCATGGTGTTTTTATACCGACAAAGTAGTTATGTCTGATCTTGCTCATATATTTACCGATAATAATTATGAGCAAGGAAACCAGGATCCGGACGATCAAATCTACACGCAAAGGGTAGCCCATGGCAAAAAGAAGCGAAACAAGATATATGATCCCCAAAAAAAGATGCAAAAGGATACGGATCAATTTGTAGACGCCGGCAAAATTTTCATAATTCAGCCGTCGGGGATCGATCCTTGGAAATAACAATAATAAAAAATAAAGCGCTAAATTAAGTAAGGGAAGAAAAATTATCCCAAAAGTCTTCCCGGACCATCCATCCACTTCGCCATGAATATTCCAGTGAGTCGGAATGCTTTCCGGCAAAAAGGGATAGGCAAGCAGCCCGAAAATCAATAAACCCAGAATGGGCAACAAAATATACCATTCTTTTTTAAAATCATCAAGCATTTGTTTGCACCTCGGCTTTTTTGCTGATCTATTTCAGGGGCATTCAATATTTAACAAAGCGAATCTAAACAGAGCATACTTTAACGATAAACCATAGTCAATATGATATAATTGCCTTATGATTCAGCGCTTTTAACGGAGGTGCCGCATGGCTGAGATAGCCTCAAAAGACTTATGGAAGATTGCTGTCGATCTGAATAATGAAAGAATCGAGGTCCGGCCCGGGACAAGCATAGCTGAAGTCCTTAAGGACTCAAAAAGTCATGATCCCGAACTGTTTATCGGTGCTAAAATGAATAACAGGATTGTTGATATAAGCGAGAAATTATGGCAGTCAAGCAATATCGAGCTTCTTGATTTGTTTTCTGAAGATGGGATGCGTATATACCGACAAAGTCTTGTTTTTGTCCTGGGTTGGGCAGTATATGAATTGTTCCCGAATGCAAAGCTCGAGGTAAAATATTCTCTTGGACAAAGTTACTATTGCGAATTTGCCAATCAGGACAGTTTACTGAACTCCGAGATAGAAAACATTGAAAAAGAATGCAACAGCTGATAAAAAGCAATTTGAGCATTTACTCAGTTGTTTTAAAAAAGAAGAAGCCATAGAGTATCTGAATAAGTACAAAAGACCCGATACTATAGCCTTGATTGAGAGTATGAAATGGGAAGAGATCCGTATCCATTTTTCTGGCAAGTACGCTGACTTTTCCAAGAGCATCCTTGTCCCGCGGACAGGGATCTTAAAAGTGTTTACTCTGGAAGCGTTTAATCGTGGCTTCTTGCTTTTATTTCCCGGGGTTGAAGATCGTACTAAACCGGCACAAAAATATAACCTGCCCCAACTTGCCCGGGCATGGCAGGAATCCGAAGAATGGGCCAAAATCCTTGGCATCCGTAACATACCGGGATTGGTCCAGCTGTACAAGCGTGACCATAAGGAAGCGGATAATCTAATACATATTGGTGAAGCTCTGCAGGAGAAAAAAATAGCCCAGATGGCTGATGAGATATATCAGCGCAGCGATAAAATCAAGATCATTCTTATTGCCGGACCATCTTCTTCGGGAAAAACGACCTTTGCCGAGAGACTGGCGATCCAATTGAGGGTTTTGGGATTAAGACCGATCGCGATTTCAACTGATGATTACTTTCTGAATCGCGAGCATACTCCGCTTGATGAATCGGGAGAATATGATTTTGAAGCGCTCGAAGCGGTCGATCTGAACTTATTCAACAAACACCTGCAAATGCTTATCGAAGGGAAACAGATCTTGTGCCCCATATTTGACTTCAATAATGGCTCTCGTTCAGAAAATGGCCGGGAAGTAGCTTCGGAAGATGGTCATCCAATTATCATCGAAGGGATACATTCGCTGAATGAAGAACTCACCGCTGCTGTGCCCAGGGAGAAAAAGTGCAAGATATATATCAGTTCTTTGACTCAGGTGGCGATAGATGATCATAACCGTATCAATACAACAGATACACGTCTTATCAGAAGGATCGTTCGAGATAATCATTTTCGGGGCCGCACCGCTTTGGAGACGCTTAAATTCTGGCCTTCCGTTCGCAAAGGCGAAGAAAAAAATATCTTTCCTTTTCAGGAAGAAGCTGACATGTTTTTTAATTCATCGCTGATTTTTGAACTTAGCATCTTGAAAAGCTACGCATATAATTTATTGAATGAAATAACTCCAGCAGAAAAAGAGTATTCCGATGCTGAGCATTTGTTGAGACTACTGGATTATTTTCCGGAGATATCCAACAGATATGTACCGCTAAACTCGATATTACGTGAGTTTATCGGGGGAAGCTCAATAAACGGACGCTGATCACAGGCTTCAACACAGATTGCTATAGACAGCATCCTGGAAATAACAGATTGGTGATAGAAACTTTAATATTCCAGTTGACGTTAAAAAAGATTAGAAATATAATTATGTGGAAAGTAAAATATGTATGATCCTCAGAACCTTTAAGTCAGCCCCGTGAGGCTGATAAGGTAAGTAGGGTGGTTTTTACAGCCGGTTTTTGCCTGCTTGCTAAGGTTTATTAGTGAGCAGGCATTTTTGATGTCAATTATAAAGCGAGCACCATTTATTCCGGATAAAAATGGAGGAATGTAAAATGGGATTAAAAACAAAAGACCTTTTAACAATGGATCAGCTCAGCAAAGAAGAAATTGAGCTGATCCTCCATACTGCCAAGGAAATGAAAAACATCTTAAAAAGGGATATCAAGAAGGTGCCTACGCTGAGGGGAAAAACTGTCGTGACTTTGTTTTACGAGCCAAGCACCAGGACCAGGACTTCTTTCGAACTAGCCGGTAAGTACATGAGTGCTGATGTAGTAAATATAAGCACTACAACCAGCAGTGTGGTAAAAGGAGAAACTTTGCAGGATACAGGGATGACTTTACAAATGATGGGCACAGATCTTTTTATAATAAGACATGGGATGTCAGGAGCTCCTAAGCTGTTGGCCCAGACAGTCAAAGCAGGAGTGATCAACGGCGGGGATGGATTCCATGAACATCCGACACAGGCCTTGCTCGACATGATGAGTATCCGTGATAAACTAGGGGATGATTTTAAAGGGATGAAGGTGGCAATTATCGGAGACATTCTGCACAGCAGAGTCGCCAGATCAAATGTCCATGGTCTCACCAAAATGGGTGCGGAGGTCTGGACTTGCGCTCCGCCGACTTTAATGCCGGCGGGAATAGAAAAAACCGGAGCAAGAGTCACATACGACATAAACGAAGCCTTACACAAAGCCCAGGTTGTTATGATGCTGCGTGTTCAGCTGGAAAGACAAAAAGCGGGATTATTTCCTACACTCAGAGAGTACAATAATCTTTATGGACTTAATACAAAAAGGCTCAGCAAAGCTGCTCCAGGTGCGCTGGTCCTTCATCCCGGACCAATCAACCGTGGGGTAGAAATCTCAAGTGAGGTTGCTGATGGTATCCAGTCTGTTATCAATGAGCAGGTAACCTGCGGAGTAGCAGTTCGGATGGCTCTGCTTTACTTAATGCTGGGACAAAAGGGGGAACAGCAATGAAATATTTATTGAAGGATGCCTTGGTCATCGATCCTTTGTCAGGGATGGAAAGAATAGCAGACATATTGGTGGAGAACGGACTTATCGCGGCAATCGAAGACGGGATCGATACCGGACAAAACCCGGTTTATGATTTGAATGGGAAAATAGTTGCTCCGGGATTCATAGATATGCACGTGCATCTGCGTGAGCCCGGAGGAGAGGGTAATGAGACCATATTGACCGGATGTCAGGCTGCTGCTGCAGGGGGATTCACCGCTGTGGCCGCTATGCCAAACACAAATCCTTGTACTGATAATGAGGCTGTGGTCGAGCTGATCAAAAAACGCTCTGCAGATGTTGCGCTGGCGGAAGTTTTGCCTATCGGAACGATAAGTAAAAAACAGCAGGGAGAAGAGATCTCAGAGATAGGATCCATGTATAGAAACGGGATAGTCGCTGTATCCGACGATGGGAAACCGCTGATGAACAGTGAGGTCATGCGCAGAGCGCTGGAGTACACAAAGCTTTTTGGGATACCTGTTATTTCTCACTGTGAAGACACTAATCTAACTGCAGGCGGGGAAATGCACGAAGGATACTGGTCGACTATACTCGGTCTGAAAGGTATCCCTGCACAAGGCGAGGAGGTAATGGTGGCGAGAGACATCCTATTATCCGGGATGACTGGAGGCAGTCTGCACCTTGCACATTTAAGCACCAAGGGAAGCATCGAATTGCTCAAATATGCCTTAAAGCAAGGTATCAAAGTCACAGCAGAGGTCACTCCTCATCATCTTTTACTGACGGATGAGGAGTTAAAAGATTACGATACAAGTACAAAAGTTAATCCGCCATTACGCAGCCCTGATCATGTTCAGGCGGTCAGAAAAGCAGTAATAGAAGGCATCGTGACATGTATTGCTACTGATCATGCTCCATGGAGCATCGAAGAAAAGGAGCAGGAGTTCAGCAAAGCTCCAAACGGTATATCCGGACTTGAGACAGCAATAGCCGTATGTTGGGATACCCTGGTAATAAAAGAAGGGATGGAGCCAAAAGATCTGATCGCTCGTTTTACGACCGGACCCGCTGCTGCTCTGGGTTTAAAACGGGGCTTTATTGCTGTGGGCGCAGTAGCCGACCTTACGGTTATCGATCCTAAACTTATTCGGGAGGTTGATACAAAAAGATTCTATTCTAAGGGCAAGAACAGCCCGTATAAAGGCAGAAAGCTTCAGGGATGGCCTGTCATGACTATCGTTCGAGGAGAAATCGTCATGCAGGATGGGAAAGTGAAGGGAGCGCAATAAATTGAAAGCATATCTTTATTTGTCCGACGGAAGAGTATTTTCCGGGGAATCTATCGGGGTCGTTGATGAAACGATCGGAGAAGTGGTTTTTAATACCAGTATGACAGGCTATCAGGAAATACTCACAGATCCTTCTTACGCTGGACAAATAATCGCTCTCACTTATCCTCTGATCGGTAACTATGGAGTCAACAGCAGGGACGAAGAATCCTGCAGTATCGCGGCCAAAGGACTTATAGTAAAGGAAATGTGCAGCCAGCCAAGTAATTATCGAACAGAACAAAACCTGCACAGTTATTTAGTAAAACATGGTATTACGGGAATCAAACATTTGGATACCAGAGCCTTGACCAAACATTTACGCAAATCTGGAACGATGATGGGTATAATCACTACAGATCCGAACATCGGAGAATTGACCGCCAGAGCCGGAGAATTGAAATTTCCAAGCGGACCGGAGCTGGTCCAAAGTGTGACCTGCAAGCAAATACACATCGTTTCCGGCGGAGAATATCCTATAGTCGTAATAGATTATGGAGCGAAGGATAACATTGTCCGCTCGCTTAAAGCTCTTGATTGTGCGGTAACGGTAGTTCCTGCAGGAACAACGGTTGAGGACATTCTCGCTCAAAACCCCTCAGGTGTGGTGCTTTCAAACGGACCAGGAGACCCAAAAGACGTTGAGCACACGATACCGGCCATCCGGGCACTGCTGAACAAAAATTTACCGATCATGGGGATCTGCTTGGGACATCAGCTGCTGGGGATAGCTCTAGGAGGAAGAACTTATAAGCTTAAATTCGGTCACCGGGGAGGAAACCATCCGGTCAAGGATTTAAGAAGCAACCGTTCGTATATAACTTCGCAAAATCATGGCTATGCCGTAGAAAAAGAAAGCCTTGATGCTCAAGTCATTGAAATAACTCATATCACTTTGCATGATAATACGGTCGAAGGCTTCCGGCACAGAAATAAGCCGGTCTTTTCGGTGCAGTTTCATCCGGAGGCATGTCCGGGACCGCAGGATACGGAACAATTATTTCTGGAATTTTTAGATATGGTCAAGGAATATAGAAAGCAGCTGCCGTTACAAAACGAGGGAGGAAAACCGAATGCCTCAGAATAAAAATCTGCAAAAAGTTATGGTGATTGGCTCCGGACCGATCGTAATAGGACAGGCAGCAGAGTTCGATTATGCCGGTACTCAGGCTTGTCGGTCGCTCAGAGAAGAAGGCGTTCAGGTCATCCTGGTCAATTCTAATCCGGCGACGATCATGACCGATTCCGATATTGCTGACCGGGTTTATCTGGAACCTTTGAATATAGAAACCATCGAGAAAATAATCCAGGCAGAAAAACCTCAGGGCATACTCGCTACATTGGGAGGTCAGGTTGGCTTAAATCTGGCAATGAACCTTGCGCGATCGGGGATCCTTGAACGTGAAAACGTCAAGCTATTGGGAACACCTCTGGAAGCAATAGAAAAGGCCGAAGACAGGGAGGTATTTAAAAATACCATGGCATTTCTCGGGGAACCGGTGCCGGCAAGCAGCATCGTAGGCTCTGTAGCCGATGCTTTAAAATTTGCTGCTGAAATCAATTATCCGGTGATCGTTCGCCCGGCTTATACTTTGGGCGGAACAGGCGGTGGGGTGGCGGAAAACGCTGAACAATTAGCTGAAATAGCCGACAAAGGCTTAAAATACAGCATGATACGCCAGTTACTCATCGAACGCAGCGTGGCCGGCTGGAAAGAAGTCGAATATGAAGTTATGCGGGATTCTCTGGACAATTGCATCATTGTATGTTCGATGGAAAATATCGATCCGGTGGGTATCCATACGGGAGACAGTATTGTTGTTGCTCCGACACAAACACTCTCGGATCAGGATTATCAAATGCTGCGCAGCAGCGCTATACGCATAATCCGGGAATTAGGCATTGAAGGTGGGTGCAATGTTCAATACGCTTTAGACCCGCGAAGTAAGCAGTATTATGTAATTGAAGTCAATCCAAGGGTGAGCAGGTCTTCGGCTTTGGCCTCCAAGGCGACCGGGTACCCGATCGCTAAAGTGGCAGCAAAGATAGCGCTTGGGTTCACGTTGGATGAAATTACCAATAGTGTCACCGGAAGCACCTGCTCTTGTTTCGAACCGGCTATAGATTATGTTGTTGTAAAAATCCCGCGCTGGCCCTTTGATAAATTCACCAAAGCCAAGCGTACGCTTGGATCGCAAATGAAAGCGACAGGAGAAGTCATGGCCCTCGGGAGAAATCTTCCCTCGGCTTTGCTCAAGGCGATCCGCTCTTTGGAAATGAACTTTGTCAGCTTGTTGGTCCCGGAATTTCAGAAATATACCTGGAAGGAACTTTCCGCTAAATTAAAATTAATGGATGACGAAAGAATTTTCGTTGTCGCTGAATGTCTCAGAAGAGATATTTCTATCGAGCAGCTGCATCAGATCACGGGGATAGATGCATTCTTTCTGGAGAGCATAAAGCATATAATCAACATAGAAAAACGTCTGGAAAACAAAAAGAAGTGGAGCAATGAAGAAATCATTCTGGCCAAGGAGTACGGTTTCAGTGATAAACAACTGGCCTTCCTGATGGACATCTCCGAAGGAGAGGTATCTGCAAAGAGAAAAGCACTGGGGATCAAGGCTGCTTTTCGAATGGTCGATACTTGTGCAGGTGAGTTTGATGCGACTACTCCATATTATTATTCAACCTATAATGAAGAAGATGAGCTTGAACCCTCTGATCGAAATAAGGTGATCGTTTTAGGCTCCGGACCGATCCGCATCGGGCAAGGCATAGAGTTTGACTATTGCTCGGTCCATTCCTCCTGGGCGATCCGTGAATGTGGAGCAGAAGCTATAGTGATCAATAATAATCCTGAAACAGTCAGCACAGACCCCGATACTTCCGATAGGCTTTACTTTGAACCGCTGACTCTGGAAAATGTCATGAATGTTGTTGAGGCAGAGAAACCGCTTGGGGTCGTCGTACAGTTTGGCGGACAAACAGCAATAAATCTTGCAAAAGGCTTATCTGAAAAGGGCGTGCGGATTTTAGGCACATCGGTCGAAGATATAGACCGGGCCGAAGATCGCAAACGCTTTGACGCCTTGCTTGAAGAACTTGATATACCCAGACCTGCCGGGCGAACTGCCGGCAGCCGCGATGAGGCTGAAAGCATAGCTCTGCAGTTAGGTTTCCCGGTTTTAGTCCGGCCATCATATGTGTTGGGTGGCAGAGCCATGGAAATAGTGTACAATGAAGAAGAATTAAAAACTTATCTGGAGGAAGCGGTGAGGGTTTCTCCGGAACACCCTGTGTTGGTTGATAGATATATTTTAGGCAAGGAAGTAGAAGTTGACGCGGTATCAGACGGACGAGACGTCCTGATCCCGGGCATAATGGAGCATCTTGAAAGAGCTGGAGTGCATTCGGGAGACAGTATTGCGATATATCCTCCACAAACATTAAGCGAACAAACTATAAGCAAACTTGTCGATTATACAAAAAGAATCGCACTTGCCCTAAAAACAAAAGGGCTCGTAAACATTCAATTTGTTATGCGTGATCAGGATATTTATGTGTTGGAAGTAAATCCGAGAGCTAGTCGCACAGTGCCGTTTTTAAGCAAGGTCACAGGCGTGCCTATGGTCAAGCTCGCAACACGTATCATGCTGGGCGAAAATCTCAAGGACATGGGAATGGATAGAGGGTTATGGCCTGGAGCAGATTTAGTGGCGATCAAGATGCCGGTGTTTTCATTCAATAAATTAACTGATGTGGAGCCATCACTTGGTCCGGAAATGAAATCTACGGGAGAGGTCATGGGCTTGGACGAGGACCTCGTCAGCGCTTTGCGCAAAGCATTTACCGGAGCCGGATACGATATACCTAAAGGTGGAGAGATCCTGGCAACGATATCTGACAAGGATAAGCAGGAAGCATTGCCTCTGCTCAAGCGTTGTTCCGAACTGGGTTTTGTTATTTGGGCAACAGCGGGGACGGCCAGGTTTTTGGAAAGCAATGGTATCTCGGTGCGGGAAGTAGCAAAAATCGGCTATGGAAAGCCGAGTGTAATAGATTTGATCCGCAAAGGAGCCTTAGGTTTTGTGGTCAATACCTTGACCCGCGGGAAATTGTCTCAACGCGATGGGTTCCAAATTCGCCGGTCAGCGGTCGAGTTTAATATTCCTTGCTTGACATCGTTGGACACATTCCGAGGATTGCTGCAAGTGATTGATCAAAAATGCGAACAAACAAAGGTCAAAGCACTTCAGGATTATTTACGACAGGCGAAAGAAGACTGAAAGAAGGTGCACGATTGAAGTATCATCTTCCGAATGCGGTTGTGATCGAACAGGTCAGGACGGATAATAAAATATATGCGTTGACTTTTTTAGCTCCGGAAATTGCCCGGGAAGCGCAGCCCGGACAATTTGTTCACGCAAAACAGGTGATACCTATGACCCTCTTTTACGCCGCCCATTGAGCATGTAAAGGTGAGCCCGGGGAAATGGGTGAGGTAACTTTGGTATCAAGTAGTGGAAAAGGCGCCGAATTGCTCAGCCGTCTGCGTGAAGGAGATCACCTTGATGTTATCGGTCCGCTTGAAGGGATTTGATACTGATATTCAAGCAGAGAAGATTTTCTTGGTCGGAGAATAGGTATTGCTCCGCTGATCTTTCTACAGGATCGTTTGAAAAAGAATAATCAGACCGAAGCTTTTTTTGGCGGAAAGAACCGTAAAATGCTGCAGGGACTGTCTCTGCTTTCTTCAGAAGGATATAAAGCGGCAACAGAAGATGGAAGCTCCGGATATAAAGGTTTTGTTACGGATTTGGTGCAGCAAGCAATGCAAGAGGAGAAACCAGCCCGGATATATACATGCGGGCCTACACAGATGATGGAAAAGGTTATTATTTTGGCTCGCAACGCCGGTATTCCACTGCAAATATCCTTGGAAGCAGTTATGGCTTGTGGCGTAGGAGCTTGTCTTGGATGCACCTGCCGGGATGCAGGCAAAAGGACGATAGCTGGGTAAAAGTATGCAAAGATGGTCCATATTTTGGGGCAGGAGTGAGTCTTCCATGAAAACAATCTGATTTGAGTGTGAATATTGCCGGAATAGAAATGAAATCACACCTTAATGACAGCATCGGGGACCTTTGGATTTGGAGAAATATATGAAGATTTTTTTTCACCCGCCGAACTTGGTGCTCTCGTGGTAAAAGGAGTTACTTTGGAGCCGCGGGCAGGAAATCCGCCGGTACGTCTGGTTGAAACACCGGCAGGATTGCTAAACTCGATTGGTCTGGAGAACCCCGGGGTTGATGAAGTATGCAAAGAATACCTGCCTAGAATTTCAAAATATGATGTTCCGTTAATCGTTAACATATCCGGAAGCACAGTAGAAGACTATTGTCGTGTTGCGGAAAAGTTAAGCTTATATCCAATCGTTAAAGTCTGGAAATAAACATCTCGTGCCATCTAATGTAAAGGCCAGCGAAGTATAGCTTTTGGCAACGCTCCTGAAATAGCGCCACAATTGTTAATCATTTGAAAAATAGCAGTCTGCCGCTTATCGTAAAGCTTTCGCCGAATGTAACTGATATCGCCGAAATGGCCTGTTTGATCAAACTGCAGGAGCTGACACCGTATAGTGATCAATACTCTGCTCGGAATGAAAATAGATATCCAAAACAGGAAACCTGTTTAACCCAAATATCACGGAAGTTATCAAGTATGATGGAATGTTCGCAATACGCATGGTATAGCTTGAGCGGCGCAAAAAGTAAAAAATCCCGATAGTCGGGATGGGAGGGATCATCACAGCCGGATGCTGGAATTTATTCTTGCCGGCGTAAAGCGCGGTTGCTGTAGGAACAGGGCGGTTCGTTGATCCATCTGTTGCCCGAAAGTGATCGCCGGATGCGTGCTTATTACATCAGAGAAATAATATTCAAGATATTCATGATCTTATCAGTGCGGCATGGAAGGGAAAATTCTGATGGATAAAGGTACAGCTAAGGAAAAATAATCGCTCTTGACTTTCCTTTGTGGGAAGATGCTGAAGGCTTGATAAAATTGCCGGAGGTCACCTGTTTTAAGTTGGTCGAATTATATCTTTCAACCGGCAGGGGCGGCGGTCAAAAATCTTCGCCAAATGGGCAAAGTATTCGCGGTTGAAATTCGACATACCAAATGCTGTAGAACAAGCAAGTCGCAAGGCGGCCGGGGTTGGCGCGTTTTAATGTGCGCTTCCGGCGGAGCAGAGGTGATGCCAGAGCAGACAAGCGGTTAGAAAAAGAGGTCGGGCGCTGGCCAGCGTTCGACCTGATTGCAGGTAACGATCCTGACAAGCCTTGCGGTAACTCTGATCTGGAAATGATCCGGGTGCTGAAGGACTCAGACAGTGTGCTGCGATTGGCTCGCTTGCTCCAGAAATCCAGAATGGATGGGGTCGTCGCGTCACCGCAGGAAATTGAAATGATCCGCAAGGCATGTGGACCAAGTTTCAAGATCCTGTGTCCAGGAGTAAGACCACATTGGGCTGCCGTGGGGGATCAGAAAAGAGTTATGACACCCTTTGAGGCCATAAAAGCCGGAGCAGATTACCTGGTGATAGGAAGACCTATAAGTAAAGCAAAAAGTCCCCGGGAGGCGGCTTTGAAGGTAATTGAGGAAATGGAGGCAGCAATTTGATGAAAAAAGAAGAAATATTTCGAATATTTAAGGAAAACAATGCAATTCTCGAAGGGCATTTCAAACTAACTTCGGGAAGACACAGTGAACAGTATCTTCAATGTGCTCTTGTACTGCAGGATCCTGCAGCAACCAGCCTGCTGACAACTGAATTAATTAAAAAGCTTCCACCGGAAAAAATCGATATTGTAATCGGTCCAGCCTTGGGTGGAGTGACTATAGCCTATGAAATCGCCCGACAGCTGGGAGCAAAGGCCCTTTTTGCCGAGAGAGAAAACGGAGCTATGACCCTGCGACGCGGGTTCAAGATCCCCAAAGGTTCCAGGGTATTGGTCGCAGAGGATGTGATCACAACGGGCGGTTCTGTGCTTGAGGTAGCTGAAGTTGTGAAACAGCACGGCGTATCGGTCGTTGGTATCGTGTCGCTGGTTGATCGCAGCAACGGCAAAGCGGATTTGGGCTATCCATACTACAGCCTGTTGTCGATGGAGGTCGTTTCTTACTCAGAGCAGGAATGCCCATTGTGTGCCGCAGGCGTGCCGGTGATCAAACCGGGTTCACGTCCTTCCTGAAATAAGCAAAAGATTTTAAATTGAACCCGCTCAGGATCTTCTAAAAAGGAAGAATATAATAGTAAGCGATAGCGAAAGCAAGCAAAATAGTTTCGGGCAGCAGGAGCCTTCGATAAGTTTTTATAAAATCGGCGGCGAAGTGTTCGATGGACATAAGCAGACAAAGATGCATCGGCGAAAGCATTATGCCGATAACGATCGAAGCCAGGGCGAGGCTTCCCAAACTGAGCAAATCGTTCGCCCCGGCCAGAGATACTACTACCGGCAATGCAATGGTGACTCCGGCAATAGTCACTCCAGTTAATAGACTTATGATCATAGGGAATATTATTGCGATCTGAAGTGGACCTAAGCCTAGACTTTGGAAGCTGGCAAGAAGCAAATCGATACTGCCGCTTGCAATAAATACTTCACGCAAGTAAATCGCGCCAAAAACCATGTATAAGAGTCGTAATTCGAAGGCGGCCAGGAGCATGGGAGCAATTTGGCGTTTATTTATTTTATAATAGGCAAACATAACGGCGATGGTAAGTACCAAGGCGGCCAGGATATCCATTTTTAAAAGCAAAACGAGCAGCATGATCGCTGCAATAGGCGCCAGTCCTTCACTGATTTGTTTGAGGGCAGTCCTGTTGCTTGTTTTTGGAGAGAGGGAACTTGGCTTAGGAAATTTACGAAAGAGCAAGAAACCGCTGAGTATTGTGACCGGAGTGAAAGGAAGCATGACTAGGACGAATGTCTCCAGGCGAACGCCCAAAATCTGGACAGCTACAAGGCTAGCAGGATAAAGTGGCAGAAAATATTCCCATAAGTGCCGATAATAATAATTGATCGCGGCATTCTGATCAGGTGGGAGTTGTACATTTTTTGCTGCTTCCTCGACCAATGGAGCGGAGAATCTGGCTCCTCCGGGTGAAGGTAAAAGTCCGATGATCGCCGGCAATATAGCCATTGATACGCGAGGGTCACCGGAAAGACCCATCAAACCGTTGACCAGCTTTGATTGACCTCCTGATTTACGCATGATCCTTTCCAGAAGGGTGATCAAGTATAAGGCGACTAGGATCACAACCGTGGAAGGATCGATCAAGGTTTGTCCCATGATCTTTAAAAGATTTAATGGATTTAGACTGTGCAAGAGGCCGAATAAAATGGCGCAGACCATGAACACGTGGCCGATCTGCACTCTTTTCTTAAACATTATAACCAGCAGGGCTAAAATAAAAAGGTCTTTTACTGTTTCCATAAGGACACACTCAGCTTTCCGAACTTGAGTTTAAAAATAAATCTTTAGCCATTAGTTGAAAATATAGTTTATTATACTATTATCATGTAGCTTTGTTAAATGATAATGATTATTTCCAGCCAAGAAGGTGAAAAAATGAACGCAAAATGTATAACCGAACTGATCGGCGGCACTCCAATACTGGAGCTGTGCAGAACGAAAAAACGCTATAACCTGTCGGCGGAAATCCATGCCAAACTTGAAAGCTTTAATCCGGGAGGAAGCGTAAAAGATCGTGTCGGACAGGCAATGATCGAAGCTGCTGAAGAAAAAGGCCTGCTGAAAAAAGGGGGCACGATCATCGAACCGACAAGCGGCAATACGGGGATAGGCTTGGCATTGACCGCTGCGGTAAAGGGCTATCGACTTATTTTGACCATGCCGGATACCATGAGTATTGAACGAAGAAGGATACTTCAGGCTTACGGCGCAGAGCTTGTGCTTACCCCCGGAAAGGAAGGGATGAGCGGAGCGATCGCCAAAGCGGCTCAGCTTTCCAAACAATACCCTGGTGCTTATATACCACAGCAATTCACCAATCCGGCCAATCCAGCAGTGCATAAAAGATTTACAGGCCCGGAAATATGGAAGGATATGGAGGGTAAGATAAATTATTTTATTGCGGGCGTTGGTACTGGCGGAACGATCACTGGCGTGGGTGAGTATTTAAAGGAGAAGGATCCGAGGATCCGTATCGTTGCTGTCGAGCCTGCCTCTTCGGCGGTGCTGTCGGGAAAAGCTCCTGGTTCGCATCAACTGCAAGGTATTGGAGCAGGATTTGTGCCCGGCGTGCTGAACAGAGCGATCATCGATGAAATAATTACGGTTGAAGATCAACAAGCTTTTACCGTTTGCCGGGAACTTGGCAAAAATGAGGGTCTGGCAGTAGGCATATCATCGGGCGCTGCCGCATGGGCCGCTATTCAGATCGCCACCCGGGAGGAAAATGAGGGCAAAAGGCTGGTCGTTCTGCTGCCGGACGGCGGTGACCGGTATCTTTCGGTAAAAGGTTTATATGATGTTAAGGAAACGGATGCAAAGGAAAATGGTGCAAAGGAAACGGGAAATGGATGAAATAAGATCGCTTTATCGTGACTATGCTCAATATCTTAAAGAAAAATACAAGGAAAAGGTGTACAAACTCCCGGTCAATATTGCAGGTACATGCCCGAACCGCGATGGGACGATCGGTTCCGGGGGATGCATTTTTTGCGATGAACAGGGAGCAGGATTTGAAGCTTTATCGGTTGAACTTTCCGTTGCTGAACAGTTGGAAAGAAATAAGAGTTTTTTTAGCGAACGTTTTAATGCCAGAAAATTTATTGCCTATTTTCAAGCATATACAAATACTTACCTGCCCCTGGAAGATTTTAAAAAAAATATTTTGCAGGCGTGCTCACTAATTGACCTGGTCGGCATATCTGTTTCAACCCGTCCGGACTGTTTGGGTGATGAATATCTCAGCTTTTTGAAAGAAATATCCATTAGGAAGGGTATCGATATACAAATCGAACTTGGTCTGCAGACAGCCAATTATCACACCCTTAAAAAGATAAACCGTGGCCATGGGCTTGCCGAGTACATCGATAGTGTAATGAGGATCCGTGGATATGCTTTTGAGATTTGTACCCATCTGATCCTCAACCTGCCCTGGGATGATAGAACTGATGTGGTCGAGAGCGCTCGAATAATATCTGTATTGGGAGTGGATTCAGTCAAGCTGCATTCGCTTTATATAGTTCGGGATACAATCCTGGGAGATATGTACGAACGTGGCGAGATAAAGCTTATCAGTCTGGAAGAATATATAGACCGGGTGATCCTTTTTCTCGAGAATTTAAACGAGGATATCGTTATACAGCGCCTTGTTGGAAAAGGACCTCAGGGAAACATGCTTTTTTGCAACTGGGATACAAGCTGGTGGAAAATAAAAAGCATGATAGAAGAAAAGATGAGAGCACAAAAAACTTATCAGGGAAAGTGCCGATACAAGGATGGCTTTCGTAAAACAAAGCAGCAAGAAAGCGGGTAGGATATGGGCTTGGGGAATGTGATCCATGAAATCATCGTTTTATTTGTGGTCATCGGTGTAGGTTATGTGAGCAGCAGGCTGGGGGTACTAAATGACAAGACTGCTGACGGAATAAGCAATGTGTTGATGAAGGTGACTTTTCCGGCTTTGGTCATTGCTTCAATGTATCAGACATATTCAAGAGAGCTATTATTAAACAGTGTCGGGATATTGCTGATATCTATTTGCGTCCATTTGCTCTTGATTTTCATAGCATATCTTTGGTCCAAATGGTTCGACTTGCCCGATGAACAAATGGCTGTGCTGCGCTTCGTGATTATTTTCGGCAATACTTCGCTTATGGGCTATCCGGTAGTCAATGCAATTTACGGGAAAATAGGCATATTTTACGCCTCAGTATTTAATATCGTTACTATATTGCTGTTTTTTTCTTATGGCATAATCCTTCTTTCACATAAAAAAGGCGGGAATATGTTGAAAAAAATGTTAAATCCCGGATTAATAGCTGTTTTGCTAGGTTATGTTATTTTTCTGACCCAACTGCAAATACCGTATATTATCCTGCGACCACTGCAATGGATCGGAGAAATAACTATTCCGATGGCGCTGCTTGTGATCGGCAACAGCCTTGCCGGGATAAAGCCAAATCACATGCTGTCTGAAAAACAGGTGTGGTATGTCGCGATTGAACGAATGCTGGCTGTCCCGATACTGCTTATTTTTGTGCTGAAAGGCTTGAACATTGATCAACAGCTGATCGGAGTTTCTGCGATCATGACGGCAACGCCAGTGGCGCTGATGGCTGGGGTATTTGCCAGGGCTTACGGATGTGATGGGGGATTAGGTGACCGAAGCGTTGTTTTTACTCATTTGTTTTCTATTTTGACTATTCCGCTGATAATTATCCTATTACAGCTTTAAAAAAACTTTCCTTACGAGGAAAGTTTTTTGGTTTAAAGATCCTTTATTAGTGGTTTCCGGAAAAGCAGCATGAGCAGTATACCCGCCACGAATCCTCCGGTGTGGGCCCACCAAGCAACGGAATTACCCATAAGACCAAGGCTCATTAATGCGTTCGCCAATTGCAGTACAAACCAGAAAATCAAAAAATAAACGGCCGGTATCTTGCGCACGGTCACGAAAAAAACCACAAAAATCAAAGATGTTATACATGCTCTGGGAAAGGTGATTATGTATGCACCCAAAACACCGGCTATTGCGCCGCTGGCTCCAACCAAAGGGATCGGCGATCCGGGGAAAAAAACCACATGGGCCAGATTGGCCGCGATCCCGGCCAAGAGATAAAAAAGCAGAAAACGTGCATGACCAAGCTGGTCCTCGATATTATCTCCAAATATCCATAAATATAGCATGTTGAAAAGGACATGGAACCAGCCGCCATGCAAAAAGATAGATGTCAGCAGAGGCAAATGCAGAAAGCCGGACATAGAGGAGCTGTGCAATTGTTCAGTGAATTTTTGCGGGATAAGGGCATAGGTCATGATCCATTGTTCCAGCTCAACCAAAGTGAAAGTCGATTGGAGTAAATAAATCAGGATATTTATGGTAATGATAGCGATAGTGACAAAAGGCACGGAATGAGCCTTGGTGTTGTCCCGCAGGGGTATCATTGGCGAGCCTCCTTAAAAAGAGGTTTATTTACTTGGACTGCAATCGCGCTTTTTTTGTTTATGCATTTCATAACGGATTTTTCCTTCTTCGAAAGCGGAAATTTCCTCGGGAGAATTCAATTCCAAAGCCGGTACTTTGGCAGGCATACCTTTTTTATCGAGAGCGACCATTGTGAAATAAGCCGAAAGGGCTCGCTTCCGGGGCTGGTCGGTTTCCATATCCTCGACTTCTACTGTCACAGCAACTTCCATAGAGCTCCTGCCAACGTAGATCAGGTGAGCATTGCAGGTGAGAAGCTCACCTACGAAGATGGGCAAATGAAAAACTAATTCGTCTACACGTGCTGTCACAGCATTCATGCGGGAATGTTTTCTGGCAACGACTCCGGCTGCTTCATCCATTATTTTCATTATATCCCCCCCATGGACGTTGCCGGCCGGGTTAGCTTGATTAGGCAGCATAACGTAAACCATGCTGATTTTGGAGTCGGAAATAGGCTTCTTCATCATTTCAAAACCCTCCTCGAAAAATTCATGAGACATGATGAACATTATAGACATAAGAGACTTGAGGTGTCAAGAGACCTTGTCTTACAGTAATTTGAGCGTTGTCTTACAGTAATTTGAGCGTTGTCTTGTCAGAGATTGCTGCGCGGCGGACGGCCCATATTATGACAACGGCGGTCGCTGTAAAAGACTGCTGTTTCAAGCAGAAAACTGCCACGCAGCAGACTTGTTTCACCAAAACGATTTTTGATTTCGTCATAGGTGTGGCAAAGTTTTTCTTGATTATCAAAAAGACAAAGCTGCCGTGACGAACTTATATTCAGATTGCCCACTGAGACACCGAGTAAGCGCACTGGCTTGCCTTCTGGCCAGTGTTCTTTGAAAAGTCCAAGTGCTTGCTTGTGAACTGTCCAGGGAAGATCTGTGGCTAGCCGGATACTTTTGGAACGGTGCAGGGAAGAAAAATCTGCCCCCCTGACAAACAAAGAAATCGTCCGTCCGGTGTAGAAACCAAGCCTTAATCTGCGGCAAACGGCCTCGGCAAGTTCCAACAAAACCAAAGAAATATCTTTGAGCTCGGAATAATCTTTTGGCAAAGTCAGCTGATGTCCTATGCTTTTAACACTGTCAAGCGAATTTGGATCCACGCTGCTGCTGTCGCGACCGTTGGCGAACTGATATAGCTGTAAACCGATCAAACCGAAGCGGCTCTGCAATAAACTTGGAGGGCTTTGAGCCAAGTCGCCGATAGTTCTGAAACCCATGCCGCGCAGATGCTTTTCCATTTGCCGCCCAACCCCGTAAAGTTCTTTTATCGGCAAAGGCCATAAACGTATCGAAACATCTTCGGCGGTGAGGATATTAAGCCCGTCAGGCTTTTCCAGCTCGGCGGCCATTTTGGCGACAACCTTGGAAGGACCGATGCCGATCGAACAGGTTATATGCAATTCTTCAGAAATACGTTTTTTGATTTGCAGAGCGATTTGTCGCGGAGAGCCCAATATATGTTCTGTTCCGCTGAGATCGATAAATGCTTCATCGATGCTGAAGGGTTCGACCAAAGGGCTAAAGTCACGAAGGATCGAGATCATTCGACTGGAATAATCGAGATAAGAAGGAAAATCGGGTGGACGCAGAATAGCCTGAGGTGCGCAGAGCAGAGCCTCCCAAATTGCCATGCCTGTCTTTACGCCCTTTTTTTTTGCTGGATAACTGGCGGCCAAAATTATACCATGCCTGTTTTCGCGGCTTCCGGCAATCAACACCTCCCTGTTGCGCAGCTCAGGCTCCAGTGCCTGAGTGACACTGGCAAAAAAGGAGTTCATATCTGCCAGTAAAATGGGTCCCATGAGTCAGCAACCTTTCTAAAGAAAAAAGTAAGCCATGCAAGCTAAGTATAAATAACGAACATATGTTCGTCAACGGGGTATATATAAAATACTTTTGCAAAAGATAAAATGATATGCTATTTTAAAGTGAAGCAAGCGCAAGCAGACTTTTGGCGCCTAATTTATTATGAATCGGGGTGAAGAAATGCCGATAGTACAAATAGAAATGCTTTCCGGCAGGAGCATGGAACAAAAGAAGTCCATGGTAAAGGAAATCACTGATTCACTGGTCAGGACCTTAAACTGCAAGCCTGAAGCCGTACGCATAATCATTCGCGAGATGGAGAAAGAGCATTACGGTGTGGCCGGGAAACTTTATTGCGAGCAATAAATCAGCAGGAATATAAAAATTAAGGGGTAATCATGAAAACAAAAAAAATGGTGCGCATTGCTGTTATCGCCGCACTATATGCTTCCGTGACCATTTTGTCCGCACCGATAAGTTATGGGCCTGTCCAAGTCAGGATATCAGAGGCTCTGACTGTCCTGCCTTTTATTTTTCCTGAGAGCATTTTGGGATTATTTATCGGTTGCCTGATTGCAAATATATTTGGCGGCTTTGGACTTCCTGATATCATTTTCGGAGGGCTGGCTACTTTGTTGGCCGGATACCTGACGAGCAAGATGCCTAACAAATACCTGGCGCCGCTGCCTCCTGTGCTGGTAAATGCAGTTGTGATCGGACTGATGTTGAAATTTGTTCTGGGTGTCCCGCTTTTGGCAACGATGCTTTGGGTAGGATTGGGCCAGCTCTTGGCTTGTTACTTATTGGGTCTACCTCTGCTTTATTGGCTGCAGCGTCACGGATTCAAAAGAAATTTATTGATATAGGATCAAAGTGACATCTAATTTAAATCTTGAAGGGATAGGGAAATTAAAACAGGGAGGCCATTTGGCCTCCCTGTTTTAATTTCCCTATCCCAATTCATCTTTGAGAAATCGTTTGTAAATTTGATTAAGCTTATTTTCGTGATGCATTTCGGTTCTTCGAGTTTATCTTTCCCGAAGCACTTCCTTATAGCTGAGACTCCTCGTATGTAACGTATGAGACCAGCTAACTCTTGTTTTAGAGAAGAGACTGATGGTGATTATGGGTATCCAGCTGTATACAAAGAAAAGATAATGGACAAATATCCATGGAATGATTTTTTTGGGCAGGCGATCGATCCAAATAACCAGGAAAGGATAAACGACCTGCAGAGTGCTGACAAGTTCCCAAAGCAGTGGAGGCCAAATAAGATGAAATATAGGTGTATATATTGAAACTATTTTGAAGTTGATCATACTGATGATCATAAAAAATCCCATGGAAACGGCGAGGATGGGTTGAATGATCATTATCAGACCATCGAGCAGTAAAGGATCCTTTCGTTGGCAGGCGCAACGGATGTATTCTCCGAAATAGGTCCTGAAAACCTCGACGTGACCAAGCGCCCAGCGTCGGCGTTGATCCCAGGCCTGGCGAAAAGTCAGGGGTTTTTCATCATAAACGACTGCTTCGTGGGCCCAGGTAGTTTTATGTCCTAACAGAAGAGCCTTGATACTGAATTCCAGATCTTCGGTGAGCGATGTTGCCCCCCAGCCTATTTCCTTTAAAAGATCTTTGGAAATAGCCATTCCTGTCCCACCGAGATAGTTCGACAGTCCAAGATTATATCTGGCTAGCTGCAGCATGCGGTTAGAAACCCAGAATGCCATGGAGAAGCAGGCGGTCACCCAGGTATCTGTAGGATTTTTGGCGTCTATGTAGCCCTGAACGATTTTTGAGCCTTCACACATTCTATTGTTAATATGTTTGAGGAACTGGGGATCCACCAAATTGTCAGCATCAAAGATAACAACGGCATCGTAAGTTTCGGTGCGCTCATCCAGTTTGCTAAACATCCATTCCAAGGCATGACCCTTGCCTCTTTGCTTGTCATGAAAACGTTCATAGACGATAGCCCCGGCTTCATGAGCCTTCGAAGCAGTGCCGTCGGTAGAATTATCTGCGATAACAAAGATACTATAAAGCTCTTTGGGGTAATCCAAATGAAGGAGATTTTCGATAAGCGGAACTATAACATTTTCTTCATTATGCGCAGGGATTATCACAGCGAATCTCTTATGCGGATCATGGCTTTGGGGAACGCGGGAATGAACAAGACCAGCCATGCCCAAAACAAAAAAGTAGACTGCTGATAAGGAAAAGAGTATTTGGATGGGGATCATTATAATGTCCAAAGGCAACAACGAATTTAAAAAACTGTCCACTTTATCCCTCCGGGGTTGATTAATTTTGATGGTCGTAGTATTATCGCAATAACATCTTGCGAAGAGCATACCAGGACATTGTAACACTATTTATCAGTAAAAGAAAAACAGAAATTATCCTCAAAAAATTCAAAATCAGCCTTAAATCAATTAATTGACTAAAAATATTTATGATTTCTTTATGTTTGTCGAGCGCACTTGTTTTATTTGCCGATTGCGTGGTTTGCTATCAGGAAGCAATAATATCAAGCTGGCTACAAACGTTAAATATTGATATAATAACGGTACAAAGATTCAAGGAGGTGCGACCGCAGCCTTTTTACTGCTTTACAGGCGGTATGAGGGAGCGGCACATTGATGCTCACTGGCAAGCAAAGAAGGTTTCTGCGCGCGATGGGAACAGCGATAGACCCGATAATACATATTGGCAAAGCGGGCTTGACGGAAGCGCTCGTCAGGCAATTGGACGAGGCAATGGAGGCACGTGAACTGGTCAAGGTGCGTGTTCTTGCAAATTCAGCTTCCGAACCCCATAACATCGGGAATGAACTAGCGAAAGCTGCCCAAGCTGAACTCGTGCAAGTTATCGGCCGCAACATGCTTTTTTATCGCAAATCTGCAACGAAACCGTTTCTTGAGCTCCCGGAGTGATTAGTTCAAAGATTAAGGTGATATGAATATGACGATAAAAATCGATGATTTGTTGCATAAAGCTCACCGTGTGGTCATCAAGGTCGGGACTAGTACCTTGACGCATCCAAACGGTAAGCTTAATTTGTTTCAGTTGGAACGACTTGTTAAAGGGATCGCGGAATTGAAGAATAAAAAACGCGAAGTGATCCTGGTAAGTTCAGGAGCGATAGGTGCGGGAATGGGAAGGCTCGGACTTGCGGAGCGCCCTAAAACCATGCCGGAAAAACAAGCCTTGGCAGCCATTGGGCAGGGTATCCTGATGCATATGTATGAAAATCTTTTTAGCCTTGAAGGCGAAACCGTCGCACAGATTTTATTGACGAAGGATGATGTTGCTCATCGGGAAAGATATCTCAATGCCCGCAACACTCTGTCAACACTGCTCAAAATGGGGGCTATACCTATAATCAATGAGAATGATACTGTTGTGGTGGAAGAAATAAAAATAGGTGAAAATGATACATTGTCTGCATTGGTAGCCGGGTTGATCGATGCAGATCTGCTGATACTTCTTTCCGATATTGATGGATTGTATACTGATGATCCGCGTAAAAATCCTGATGCCAAACTGATCCCCATTGTCGAGGAAATAACTCCGGAGATCGGCAGACTGGCCAAGGATGCCGGCTCGATCATGGGTAGCGGCGGGATGACCACCAAGATCAATGCTGCTCGTATATCAATTAATTATGGTATACCGATGATAGTCGCGAACGGCTCCACCGAAAATGTTCTTCGGGATGTTTCAACAGGGAAAAACCCCGGGACCATTTTCCTACCGCTCAAGCATAAGATAAGAACAAGAAAAGGCTGGATCGCTTACGGATCAAAAACTCATGGTACTTTATGGCTGGATGAGGGGGCCACCCGAGCACTGGCGGAAAAAGGCAAGAGTCTGTTGCCGTCAGGAATAGTGCGCGTCGAAGGCAATTTTCAGCGCGGGCATGTAGTCAGTATCATAGGCGAGGAAAAAATGATCGCTCGCGGGATAGTTAATTATTCAGCGGAGGAATTGCAGAAGATCAAAGGACGTCAGTGTAAGGAAATAGCTGATATCCTTGGATATAAAGATGAAGATGAAGCTATTCACCGGGACAATCTTAGCCTGGTGCTATAGAGATAAAAACAAAAGGGGTCGGGAAAATGGATCGAGAATTGCAAACAAAAGGAATGCTTGCCAAAGAAGCAGCCTATAAGCTGGCAATGCTATCAGCAAACAAAAAAAATGAGATATTGAATAAAATGGCAGAAGCACTTTTGGACAATGAAGAATTGATCATCAAGGCGAATCAACAGGATATGGCTCTTGGAGTGCAAAGAAGCATGAGTAAGGCCCTGCTGGACAGACTGCTTCTGGACAAGGGCAGGATAAAGGACATGGCACACGGATTACAGGTGCTGACCTCCCTGGCTGATCCTGTAGGAGAAGTGGAAATGATGTGGAAGGGTGCCCAGGATATAGAAATAGGCAAAATGCGTGTACCGCTAGGTGTTATCGGAATTATTTACGAAGCACGTCCGAATGTCACTGTGGATGCCGCCGGATTATGTCTTAAGACTGGCAATGCGGTGATATTAAGGGGAGGATCGGATGCGCTGCAATCGAATATGGCGATCACCGGGGTCATTTCTGCGGCAGCAGAAGCAGCCGGCGCACCCCGGGGAGCCATCCAGCTTATTGAAAATACTGATCGTGATGTAGCCTTGGAAATGATGCAGGCAAATCAATATCTTGATGTGCTGATCCCGCGGGGCGGAGCAGGATTGATCCAGTCGGTCGTCAAAAACGCCACTGTTCCTGTTATTGAAACCGGAATTGGCAATTGCCACGTATATGTTGACCGTTTTGCAAACCTTGACTCAGCCGAAAAGATAATCGTTAACGCCAAAACGCAGCGTCCCGGAGTATGTAATGCTGCAGAGTCTTTGTTGGTCCATGCCGAGGTAGCGGCTGATTTTATCCCCCGGGCAGCAAAAGCTTTGATCGAAAAGGGCGTGGAACTGAGAGTATGCCCCAAGACCAAGAAAATATTGCCTGAAGCGAAACTTGCTACGGAAGAGGATCATGCCGCGGAGTTTCTGGATCTTATTCTTTCGGTGAAAATAGTTGCTTCGTTTGAAGAAGCGGTTGAACATATTCGCAAGTACGGCACAAAACACTCAGAGGCAATCATCACTGACGATTATAACAACGCTCGGGCGTTCCTGCAGCAGGTAGATGCTGCCGCCGTTTATGTCAATGCTTCCACAAGGTTTACAGATGGATTTCAGTTTGGCTTTGGAGCAGAGATCGGTATAAGCACACAAAAATTACATGCCAGGGGCCCAATGGGATTAAAGGAATTGACTTCTACCAAGTACATTATTTACGGGAATGGTCAAGTCAGAAAATAGAATCCTTTATTGTACAGTTAAGCATTAACGGGACTGGAGAGTTTTTATGGAATTTCATGAGGACCTGCATCTGCAGACTTCAAAAAAAATTGGGATCATGGGCGGGACTTTTGATCCTATACACCTTGGACACTTGGTGGCAGCCGAGGCAGCCCGCTGTGATTTTGAAATGGAGAAAGTCATTTTTGTTCCTTCGGGTCAGCCTCCGCATAAAAAAGACGCCAGCATCAGTCATAAAGAATTTCGTTATCTTATGACAGTTCTGGCGACTGCCGCAAATCCTTATTTTGAGGTTTCCCGCACTGAAATAGAACGTAAGGGCGATTCCTATACCATTGATACGGTCAAGTACATGAAAGAAAAGATGATGCCGGGCGGGGAACTGTTTTTTATTACCGGAGCGGATGCTATACTTGAGATCATGACCTGGAAAAATGTAGAAGAACTTCTGGATGTAGCAACATTCATTGCTGCGACGAGACCAGGATATAATCTCAAAGAATTAAGGGAAAGACTCAGCTTTAAGCTGCACAAGCGCTACATGGAGAGGATCATCCCCATTGAAGTTCCGGCCATGGCCATTTCATCTACAGATATCCGTAATAGATTGAAGGAACAGCGTTCGATCAAGTATTTGCTTCCGGAATCAGTAGAGAATTTTATATATAAGAATGGCTTGTATCAAGATAAACAAGATACCTGTAAAAATATTTAGCAGCTATCCCCCTGGGATCAGGGGGCTTTCGTTTGGAGCGTGTAACAATGGATTTTTGTGCTGAGCGGATAATTAAACAAAGACTTTCATCTGAGCGTGCCTCACACTCAGTGCGTGTGTTGGACACGGCTCTGGAATTGGCCGAAGGATCGAAAATCGATCTTGAAAGGGTTCGCCTGGCCGCTTTGTTACATGCTTATGCCAAAGAACTCCCGCCCGAAAAGATGTTGTTGATCGCCCGAGAACAACAGCTGCTGACTTGCGCCGCCGAAGAAGCACAGCCGGATTTACTGCATGCGCCGGTCGGATCCTGGCTATGCCGCAGTGAATTAGGGATAGAAGATGAGGAAATACTGCAGGCTATTCGTTATCATACGACCGGAAGAAAAGATATGTCCGCTTTAGATATTATCATTTATCTGGCCGACTTGATCGAACCGGGAAGAAGCTTTGATAAAGCAGATGAACTTCGTCGGGTTTGCCGGCAGGATATTTATCAAGGATTGCTCATGGCATTTGATTTAACCATTTGTCATGTAATAGAAAGAAGATTCCTGATCCATCCCTTTACGGTTGAAGCCAGGAACAGTATTTTGCTCAAGCTTGCTCATAAAGATATAAAAACGGAGGAATAGTATGGAAGCAAAAGATTTGGCAGTACTGATCGCCAATGCGATCATCGAAAAAAAAGGGTCTAATCTTAAGGTGCTAAGAATCGAAGAGATCACCACCCTGGCCGATTATTTTATCCTGGCCAACGGTAATTCGCGTACACAAACCCAAGCGATCGCCGAAAATATCGAAAAAAGAAGCGAAGAAGCCGGCATAAGAGTAGCGCGCCGTGAAGGATACGCTGAAGGACGCTGGATATTACTGGATTACTCCTCGGTGATCGTACATATATTTCAGGAGGAGGAACGAAGCTTATATAATCTGGAACGGCTGTGGGGAGATGCTCCGCAGGTTCCTTTCGCAGAGTGATTTATGAGATTCTACAATGATCTGGCCGGTGTCTATGACCGCCTGATGAGCCACGTCGATTTTTCGGCACATGTTGATTTTTGCCTGAGGATATTATCCGCCCGGGGCTGGAAAGGTCGCGATATACTGGAAATAGCCTGCGGAACAGGCACTATAATGCTTGAACTTTTACATAGGGGATTTGAGGTCACCGGCCTTGATAATTCTCCGGAAATGCTGGCCCGGGCTGATCAGAAAATAAGTGCGTCCGGATATGTCCCTCGTTTGATCGAGCAGGATATGCGCAGAATTACTGTGCCCGGATCCTATGATTTGGTCTTATGCAGCTATGACAGCCTAAATTATATTTTGCAAAAAAAAGAGCTGGCAAGTGTTTTTAAAGGTGTCTTTCAAGCGCTGCGTCCAGGAGGAATGTTCCTTTTTGACATCGATTCTGAATACAGAATGCGCTATGTGCGTGGACAAAATACTTTTACATTTGATGAAGAGGATATTTTCTATAGCTGGCGCAATGACTATGACATAAAAAAACAGCTGTGCACAATGGAACTGGATATTTTTGTGCTGGCCGGAGAGAATTCGTATAAACGCTTTCAGGAACTGCACATTCAAAGATATTACTCTCCGGAGAGTATATATGAATTATTGGTTGATTCCGGATTCAAACAACTCGGAACATATGCTGACCATAAAAGACGCAAACCTTCGTTATTGAGTGAGCGCATATTTGTTTTAGCCCAGAAAGTATAAAGCTTATGGATGATGTACATTGACAATAAGAGCGCTAAAACATATAATTCTACTTGTGGCTGAATAATCATAGTATTGAGGGGCTATAGCGCAGCTGGGAGCGCGCCTGACTGGCAGTCAGGAGGTCAGGGGTTCGATCCCCCTTAGCTCCACCAAAAATTCTTTTCCTGCATGTTATTGCAGGATTTTCATATTGCAGTGGGGGCATAGCTCAGCTGGGAGAGCGCTTGGTTCGCAATCAAGAGGTCAGGGGTTCGATCCCCCTTGCCTCCACCAAATCAACAAATACTGAGGTCGGTTTTCGATCTCAGTTTTTATTTTTAGCTAGCCAGTGGCCAAACCCTGATCGAGATCGCTGCTTACCTGTAGAAGATTGCTATTAAGGTAAACAATTTAATTGATATTTTGGAAACAGCTTAAAAACCCGGAGCATGAAATGTAGTGATCGTAAATTTTGAAAATGTATATTTTTGAAAATATATTGCACACCGAAGCGGTTGATATGATAAAAAGTCGCCATCATGTTATAATATTTTACGTGGTACAATGCAATTTTTACTTAAAAATACTCTAAAAAGAACATTGTTTTTATTTAAGGATCCCATATTATATGAGCCAGGAAATAATTAAAAATGATAATAAAAGGAGTGTTTTATGTATGGCAGGTTGTCTTGCAGGACTGAAAGTGGTCGATTTGACCCGTATGCTGGCGGGTCCTTATATTACTTTGTTGCTGGGCGACTTAGGCGCAGATATCATTAAGATAGAAAATACTGATAAAGGGGACGATACGAGATTATTCACACCACTCGTCAACGGTTTCAGCGCATATTTTGCAAGCGTGAATAGAAATAAAAGGAGTCTGACCCTGAATTTAAAGAAAGATGCGGGCAAGAAAATCCTATTTGAACTTTTGAAAGATGCAGATGTTTTAGTAGAAAATTTTCGCCCGGGGGTAATGAAAAAATTAGGATTAGAATATTCGGTCATAAAAGAAATAAATCCCAGCATAATATATGCCAGCTGTTCCGGTTTTGGACAAACAGGACCATGGAGAGAGAAGCCTGCCTATGACACAGTCGTACAGGGACTTGGCGGTGTAATGAGCATCACGGGCACCTCAAAGGATTCCCCGGTCCGGGTAGGTACTTCCATAGGAGATATTTCAGCAGGAATGTATACTGCCATAGGGATCCTGGCGGCATTATACGAAAGAAATATTTCCGGAGAAGGCCAAGCTATTGACGTTTCTATGCTTGATGGCCAGATCGCGATTTTGGAAAATGCTATCGCCAGGTATTATGCTACAGGGAAAACACCTGAACCTATTGGAAACAAGCATCCTTCCACGGCTCCGTTTGATACATTCAAAGCGAAAGACGGGCACGTGATAATTGCCGTTGCTAACGAGCGGAACTGGCAGGCTTTATGTAAACTGATCGGAAGAGAGGACTTGATCAGTGACAGCAAATTTTGCAGCAATCCAATGAGAGTAAAAAATAGTACTGAATTAAAGGAAATCATAGATTCTATAACATCAGAGAAAACAATTGATGAATGGGTGCAAATATTAGGTGAAAAGCTGCCCTGCAGTCCAATCAATACAATTGAAAGAGCGGTCAATAACGAGCAGGTGATCCATCGTGACATGATCGTAGAAACCAATATACCCACAGCGGGGATTTTCAAGATCGTTGGAACACCAATAAAATTTTCAAGAAACCCTGGTGGTGTGAGAATCCCGGCTCCGCTGCATGGTCAGCATAATAATGAAATCCTTGAAGCATTAGGGTACAGCGAAGAACAAATGAAAGAACTTAAAGAACAAGGAGTAATTTCATAAGTACATCAATCAGCTTAAAATGCCGCGATCTAAAGAAAAAGGATTGAGTATATCCGCAAACGCAATTTTATATTTAGGGTGTGAAGCCATATGTCATTTCAAACAAACGAGGTCATCGATGCTATCGATTTATTTCCTTTTGGTATAATAATACTTGGAGAAAAACTAAACATAATATACGTCAATAAATATGCAAAGCAATTGGTGAATAATAACGATATTAGTTTAATAAGACGACCCATTGCAGAGATCATAGCTGATTTGCGTTCAAATGGTATAAAGTACCCGGCATTTAAAGATCGCGAAATAAATATCGAAAATACAGTTATGTACTGTTATCTTTTGCTGGTATGCAAAGAAAAACAAAACTATTATATATGCTTTCTATCAAATTCAAAAATAAATATGCATTTGAGTGATATAAAGGTTATTGAGGATCAAATGAATGACATCTTGGATACCTCATATGATGGCTTCGTTGTTACGGATAAAAACTTGATCACTAAAAAAATCAATACTGCATATATAAATATTTCGGGGGCTGATCCCTCTAAACTGATCAATAAGCATGCCAGCGAATTTATTAAACAAGGGATAGTCCAGGACTTGGCTGTTGAAAAATCACACAACATAAAACAACGGGTTTTTATGATCCAGCCGTATCCAAAAAACAAAGTAGCCTTGGTAACGACTACTCCCTTGGTTGACGAATCTGGAGAAATTATTATGTTTGTCTCAAATGTCAGAGACATGACGGCTTTATATAAAATGCAGGAAGAACTGAAAACGAGATCCGTTAATAGTACGGATCCAAAAAAATCTACTGCTACTGAGAATGATTATTACTCAAAGATCGTATACAGAAGCGATGCCATGTCCAATATAATGTTGCTATTGAGGCAGATCTCAAAAGTAGATTCAAACATAGTGATCTACGGTGAATCAGGAGTGGGAAAAGGTTTGTTCGCCAGGACGATCCATGAATTAAGTAACCGGCACAACGGACCATTCATCAAGGTCAATTGTGGAGCGATACCTGAAAATCTCATTGAATCAGAACTATTTGGTTATGAACACGGCGCTTTTACCGGAGCCCAAAAAGGCGGAAAAAACGGACTTATCCAAGCCGCGGACAAAGGAACGATTTTCCTCGATGAAATAGGTGAATCCCCCTACACTTTACAAACAAAATTGTTAGAATTTTTGCAGGATGGAGAATTCACAAAAGTTGGCGGCACAAAACCAATCAAAGTAGACGTCAGAGTCATAGCTGCTACAAATAAGGATTTATCAGAAATGATGAAACAAGAAAAGTTTCGGAAGGATTTATATTATCGCCTCAATGTTATGCCTGTTACTATTCCACCTTTGAGAGAACGCCCTCAAGACATCCCTTTATTAATAGAACACTACAGTAGTATGGTCAACCAAAAATATAACCTGAACAAATTCTTTTCGAGTAAAACTATAAGCATCCTGACAGAGTACGCCTGGCCCGGAAATATAAGAGAACTGCAGCATTTGATCGAGGCTTCGTTTATCTCAAGTTTTAAGAATGAGATATTATATGACGATATCCTCCCCCTGTTGGATAATAGATATATCCTCTCAAATATTGGAGAAACAAAAGGCACACAACCTTTCTCCTATAAAGAGTCTATGCGAAGATATGAAAAATCATTATTGATGGAGGCAGTCAGCAAATACGGTTCAGTGAAAAAGGCGGCAGAGGTCCTCGAAATCCATCCTTCAACGATTTGGCGCAAATTATAAGACGAAATTGATCATATAAAAACGGCACTGCCACCGGCAAGTTGCCGTTTTGCGTTTTGTTTCCATAATTTAATTTTGCCGGACTTTCATTAAAGTATTTAATTATTGGTATGAAGCTTGCATAAAATACTTGTACTAAATAGCTTGAATTCTTGAAAATCAAGAAGCAGGAAGAAATTGTTTGCTTGGCATGACAGTTTGTTTTACGTACAGGACTAGATATTATTCAAAAAAGGAGGCTTTAAGATGACAAAAGTCGGTGTGCTGGGTATTGGCATGATGGGAAAGGGCATGGTAAAAAACTTGATCAAGGCTGGGTTCGAGGTCTATGCATATGATCCGTTTCCAAAGGCCGCGGAAAAAGCCAAGGAAATGGGAGCTGAAGTATTAGCCAGCCCTGAGGCAGTTGCCAAAAATGTTGAATTTTTGTTGGCCAGTTTGCCAACTAGCCAGGCAGTTTCTGACGCCATTGAAGCTGCTCTCCCGGGCATGAAAAAGGGAACGGTTATTTGCGACATGAGTACCGCCGCAGTTTCTGTTGAAAAGGGATTATATGAAGCGGCAAGAGCTCGAGGTGTGGGTTATTTGGATTGCCCTGTCAGCGGCGGACCTTCAGGTGCGGATGCTGCATCCTTATCGATAATGGTTGGTGGTGACATTGAAGTATTTGAAAAAGCAAAAACCGTATTAGAAAAAATTAGTGCAAAGATATTCTATCTGGGGCCCATTGGCTCAGGACAGGTCGTTAAAATGTGTAATAATATTGTTGTTGCAATAACATCAATAGCCCTTGCGGAATCATTTGTTACTGCTGTGAAAGCGGGGGTGAGCGCACAAACTTTATATGATGTTTATAAGGTTAGTACAGCGGGCAGCAAAACTCTGGACATCTTCGGAGAAAATATGGTCAAAGGAACATATGAAAATGTGATCTTCGCATGCAGCCATATGCATAAGGATGTTGATCTTTTCATGGGTTTGGCTAATGAACTGAAAATCCCCGCTTTATTAAGCGGAACTACCCACCAGCTATTCAATTCTGCAATTAAAAAGGGGCATGGCATTCAGGATTTAGCTGCAGTTGCCGCAGTGGTCGAAGAATTGGCCGAACAAAACATTGCTGCTAAGTAGCAAAAAACCATTTTACTAAAACCATAAAGATATATCTGAAAGTACGAATCAACTAAATCGCAAAATTGCAATTATACTAGCAAATTATCGATTGGTGGTTTATATCGCCACGGCTTTGTTAAGTTATATATTCATTTAAATAATTAATGAGAGAATTGCATATTTGCGAGCAGTATTTAATAAAATCATAATATTAACAAGTAGCTGGGCCGAAAAATCTTTAATTATTAAAGCCAGTGGAGATATGAGCCGGAATAAACCTGCTTTTTTGGTAATTTACAAGTATTAGCAAATAAGAAAATAATATTAAAGGAAGGTGGAAAAACAATGGCGATCGATTACAAAAATTATATCGGAGGATTAGTTGAAAGGGCCAGAGCAGCACAGCAAATAGCTGACAGTTATTCACAGGAAAGAGTGGATGAACTTTGCACAGCTATCGCATATGCGGTTATCCAGCCGGATTTTGCTGAAGAGGCTGCAAAAATGCTTAAGAATGAATCTGGTATGGGCAATGTTGAGGCTAAAAAAGCAAAAATACAAAATAAGACCCGGGGGATTTTGCGTGATATAAAAGGCGGCAAGTCTGTTGGGCTGATTGACGCCAATGAGGAGACAGGGATATCGATATATGCCAAACCCATGGGGGTCATAGGTGCGTTGATCCCTGTGACGGCCGGAGAAGGTTCCCCGATATTTAAAAGCATGTCAGCAATAAAAGGCAGAAACGCTATTATTTTATCCCCGCATCCGAAAGGGGCAAAAACAAACAAGTTTATAGCCGATAAAATAAGAGAAACCCTGAAGATGTTTGGGGCACCTGAAGATCTAGTCATTACGGTAGATGTAGAATATGTGAGTATCGAATGTTCGGCAGAATTGATGAAGCAAGTAGATTTTGTATGGGCAACGGGCGGTACACCGATGGTAAGAGCAGCCTATAGTTCGGGAACTCCGACAATTGGTGTAGGAACCGGTAATGTGCCTATGCTGGTCGATGGGACTACCAACTTGGATGATGTCGCAGATATGATCGTCAGATCAAGAACATTTGACGGAGGCACAAGCTGTTCTTCAGAGAATAATATTATCGTTTTTGAGGAATGTTATGACGAGTTTATCAGAGCGATGGAAAAGCAGAAGGTATTCCTTATTAAAGAAAATACACAAGAAAAAGAAGCCCTGAAAAAAACACTTTGGCCTAACACACCGAATGATCACGATTTAAATCGCAATATCATAGCCCAGCCTGCAACAAAGATCGCGGAAATGGCTGGTATTAAGGTCCCTCAAGATACGGTAATGCTGCTTGTGGAAGAAAATGGAGGATTCGGAAACGAATACCCGTTTAATGGCGAGAAGCTATCACCAGTATCGAGCCTTAGAAAATGCAAAGATTTTGAAGACGGCGTTCAGAAAATGGAAAAAGTCCTCAATTATCAGGGGCTTGGACACAGTGCGGGTATTCATACAAATATTGCAGAAAGGATCCATGCTTTGGGAGAAAGGATAAAAACCGTAAGATTATGCGTTAATCAGCCTCAATCTTTAGCTAATAGCGGTGCATGGACAAACAGCATGCCGATGACTTTCACAGTCGGCTGCGGTACTTGGGGACACAACACTATTTCGAAGAATGTAAACTGGAAAGACTTTTTAAATTTCACTTATGTATATAAGCCGATCCCTTCTACACAACCAACCGATGAAGAGCTCTTTGACGAAAAAATAAGGAATGCTTTTAAAAAATAAAGCGATCCAATAAAGGGTTGCCGGATATAAAGCATAGGAGTTTGATTGCATATGAATACCCCGGAAAGAATAAAAGATTTAAGGAAAAGAATAAATCGGGCAAAAGCAGGCGGTGGGGAAAAAGCAGTTGCTAAACAGCATAGTGATAATAAATCAACTGCCAGGGAAAGAATTGAAAGATTGCTTGATCCGTGTACTTTTATGGAAATGGATATCTTTGTCGCTCACCGCTGTACAAACTTCAATATGTCAACAAAAGAAATACCCGCTGAAGCGGTGGTGACCGGGTATGGCAAGATTGATCAACGGCCGGTATATATATTTGCCCAAGATTTTACGACAGTCGGGGGCACGTTAGGTGAAATGCATGCTGAAAAAATATGCAAATTGCTTGACATGGCAATGAAAACGGGAGCACCGGTTATTGGCTTGCTGGATTCAGGCGGGGCAAGGATCCAGGAAGGTGTTGACGCCATGAAGGGTTACGGGTCCGTTTTCTACCGAAACACTTTAGCCTCAGGGGTGATCCCGCAGATATCGGCCATATTAGGCTCGTGCGCGGGAGGCGCTTCCTATTCACCTGCGTTGACAGATTACATCTTTATGGTCAGGGGCATGTCAAAAATGTTTATTACCGGACCTGAAGTTGTTAAAGCAGTTACAGGCGAAATCATCGGGGTCGAGGAACTTGGCGGTGCTATGACACATAATCAAATCAGCGGAGTAGCCCACTTTGCAGTTGATGATGAAGAAGAATGTTTTATGATGATCAGGAAACTGTTAAGCTATATACCCTCAAGCTGTAGGGAAAGGCCTCCGTATATCGATACATATGATAGTATCGATCGCCAGGCAGTGAGCCTTGATACTATTGTCCAAGAACGCCCGGAAGGTTCTTATGATATGCTGAAAGTAATTAAAGAGATAGTTGACGGGCATGATTTCTTCCAGATAATGCCTTATTATGCTCCTAATATAATAATAGGGTTTGCGCGAATCAACGGACATTCAGTAGGTATAGTAGCGAACCAACCGATGGTCAAGTCCGGTTATTTAGATATCGATGCTTCAGATAAAGCCGCGAGACATATCCGCTTTTGTGATGCCTTCAATATACCTCTGGTCAGCCTTGCAGATTGTCCCGGATATTTGCCGGATCTAAAACAGGAGGTGTCCGGGCTCATCAGGCATTTTTCAAAAGTTATTTATGCTTATGCTGAAGCAACGGTCCCTAAAATAACAGTAATTACAGGCAAAGCTTACGAAAACGGGTTTTTGACGATGTGCCCGCATGGATTAGGGGCTGACCAGGTCATTGCATGGCCAACGGCAGAAATTGGCTTGGCTCAACAGAATTCGGGACCTTATGATGCGGCTGCACGAGGGATCGTTGATATGGTCATAGAACCAAAATATACAAGACGAGTTCTGTCTAATGTCTTAGAAGATTTGATTTCAAAAGCAGCAGTACGACCACCAAGGAAACATGGCAATATCCAGTTGTGATTTTTAAGTTTCAAGCTGCAGCGCTGAGGCGTTTCCTTCTCGCTGCAGCTTGAAACTTATGCTTAGCTTACCATGAACAAATATTAAAAAGGTGAATTTACGATCAAATTATTCAGTGCGCAAAAGAAAATATTCAACAAATTATTTAAAGATGTTTGCTTAATTAAGATTAAGCGGCATCTTTTTCATTGGACAAAACATATAGTTGCTGATAATTGAATGTCAGTGCCAAATGAGCAGACTAGTGACTCAATTTGACATGTGCTTTTAAAAAAAGTATACGAATATACTGATAATTCTTTTAATTTATTATCCAGTTAAAATATTGGTTTAAAATCTAAAATAGCCAACGCATACGGGAAAAAATAAGAAAGGAGGGTATTGTAGCTATGAAGTATGAAAAATTGTTTGAACCTGTGAAGATGGGAAATTTAAACCTTAGAAACCGTATCGTTCTATCTCCAATGCATACCAATTTCACCGTTGACAACAAGTATACTGAGAGGTATATAGAGTACTACAAAGAGAGGGCTAAAGGCGGGGCAGGCCTGATAATTACAGCGCATGTCATGGCCGAGGTAGAGGTCGATCCTTATCCCGCAACTTTCGGTTATCCTACACTTGATTCGGCGAGTGAAATAAAGTACTTCGCAGAGCTGACCGAGGGAGTCCATGAGCATGGTGCTAAAATCGCGATCGAGCTTTCTCCCGGGACCGGAAGACTTGCCGATGAAATCATTCCAGGCAAGCCGCCAGTGGGGCCTTCAGAAATATCATTATTGCTAATGCCTGATATAAAGACAAGAATACTTACAAAAGATGAAATAAAAAAGCTGGTTGAAAATTATGGAAGAGCGGCTGGCTTGGCTAAACGAGCCGGTTTTGACGCTATTTATGTTCATTTTCTCGCATACTTAGGCGATCAATTTCTTTCTTCCTGCTGGAACAAGAGAGAGGACGAATATGGCGGATCCATTGAAAATCGCATGAGATTTCTTTTCGAGTGCATTGAAAGTGCCCGCGCACAGGTAGGGAATGATTTTCCGATTATCGTAGGACTGGCTCTCGACCACGGTTTTCCTGAAGGCAGACAGCTTGAAGAGACAATAGAGATGGTAAAAAGGCTGGAGAAACTCGATATCAGCGCGGTCCATTTGCGGCGTGGAAGCTATGACGGCATGAATCTGCTCATACCAACTGCTTATATGGAGGACGGTATATCGGTAGATTATGCTTATGAGGTAAAGAAAGCGGCAAATATCCCTGTTATTGTCGATGGAAATCTGCCTGATGCAGAATACTGCGAAAAGATACTTAAAGATGGGAAAACAGATTTTGTCGGAATTGGCCGCCCCTTTATCGCCGATCCTTATTGGGCGAAAAAGTTCCAAGAAGGCAAAAACAATGAAATACTACCCTGTATTCGCTGTATGCAGTGTATCGACCGGGTCTTTTTTTCCCGTTACTCGGCTTGCAGTGTAAACCCGGAGTACGGTCTTGAATATCAAGGAAAAATAAGAAAGGCCGCAAAGTCCAAAAAAGTGTTGGTGGTCGGAGGAGGACCTGCCGGAATGACCGCTGCAAAATATTTAGCCGAAAAGGGTCATGAGGTGACTCTGGTCGAAAAGAGCAGTAGATTAGGTGGGCATTTGTTTGAAGCAGCAGTACCGGAATGTAAAAAAGGAACTCAAGGATATCTTGAATGGCTGAAGCACCAGGTCAATAAGCTTAATGTCAATGTAAAGCTGAATACTGAGGTGAATCAAGAGTTTGTTTTAGACTTCAAAGCTGATGCAGTCGTGGTAAGTACCGGTTCTGTACCACAAATCCCGAAAGTTCCTGGTGTTGAAGGAACAAACGTAAAAGCAGCGTCGAATCTATTGGCAGATTTTACTGATGATGTAAAAGATGATGTTGTAGTCGTCGGGGCAGGACTTGTTGGTTGCGAAACTGCATTATTCCTTAAGGATAAGGGTAAAAAAAATGTGACCTTGATCGAAATGCTTCCGGAAATTGCTTATGATGTTATTTATATGGCAAGGTTTTCACTCTTAGGTGAGCTTGCGCAGAGGGAGTTAACCTAAGACCAGGTTTGAAATTAAAAGAAGTTACAGCCGACGGGATCGTAGCGGAGGATCAAAACAGTAATACCGAGAGGATCAAAGCCGGGACGGTAGTTATTGCCACGGGATTAAAGTCCGATGGTAGCTTGTATGATAGGATACAGGGTGAAGTAAATGAGGTCTACCAAATAGGAGACTGCATAAAGCCGCGCAATTTCATCGAGGCTGTTCATGAAGCATACGAAATAGCAAAAATGATTTAATACCCAGCCAAAAGGTTTTGAGTAATCTTAAAAAATAATAATCCATAACTTATATAAATCCTGAGCTCTTTAAAGAGCTCAGGATTTATATTTGTCGGCAGTATAAAAAGATGTTTAATAGAGAAAACCTATTAAACATCTTTGAAGGTAAACCACAGACAAGCTAATCGATTTACGTATAGCAAGAAATGAGACTGGATCTATGATCCTACTTTTTACCCAAGACTTCGTCTTTGATACCCATCGCTTCATCTTTGAAAATACGGCTGTCCATTAGTTTTAAATCTGCCGGGATTATTGGTTTAAAGTCCATTTGTTCCAGAACATCCTTTTGAAGATCCACACCGGGTGCGATTTCTGTCAACAAAAGCCCTTCCTTGGTAAGTTTGAATACAGCACGTTCGGTTACGTAAAGGACTTCTTGATCAACATCGTTGGCGTATTCACCGCTGAAAGTGATTTGCTCAACATTTTTTAATAATTTTTTTAGTTTTCCTTCTTGTAAGATATGAAGCTTAGCATCTTTTACTTCAACCGAAAGGCCTCCGGCAGTAAATGTACCGCAGAAAACCACCTTTTTGGCATTTTGGGTGATATTTATAAAGCCTCCACAGCCAACGGCCCGGTTGTTAAACTTACTTACATTGATGTTGCCGGTTTGATCGGCTTGGGCAAGTCCCAGGAAAGCTAAATCAAGTCCACCACCATCGTAAAAATCGAATTGGGAAGGTTGATCGATTATAGCTTCGGGGTTAGCGGAGGCGCCCATTAGTAATCCAGATGCAGGAACTCCGCCGATTGGACCAGACTCAACGGTTAGGGTCATGACTTCGCTGATGCCTTCTTCCAAAGCAACAGTAGCAACGCCTTCGGCCATTCCTATGCCAAGGTTGACTACTATATCAGGTTTTAATTCCATGGCTGCTCTTCTGCATATGATTTTTCTTTCATTCATTTCCATCAGTGCCAAACTGCTCAGAGGAACTTTTATTTCTCCGGTATAAGCCGGGTCGTCGCCGTGTGAGTGAGACATTTTATGGTATTCGGGTTTGGCCAAAACAATATGATCGACCAATATGCCGGGTATTTTGACGTGCTGAGCATTCAAGGTCCCGCGCTTAGCCAGTTTTCTTACCTGAGCGATGACAATACCGCCGGAGTTTTTAGCTGCGGTTGCCATGGCAAGATTCTCTATAAAAACTGCTTCATCTTCCATGGTAAGGTTACCGAATTCATCCGCGGTAGTCGCCCTTATCAAAGCAACATCTATTGGCAGTCCCTTGTATAACAAACTTTCTTTTCCGGCGATAGTGAGCAACTCAACAAGATCCTCTTTTGTTTTAGAGTTCATCTTGGAGCCTTCCAAACGCGGATCGGCAAATGTTTTCAAACCGACGTGAGTTATCACCCCCGGACGGCCGGCGGCGATAGCTCTGTACATATGAGACATTACTCCTTGAGGAAAATTATAGGCTTCGATTTTATTATCAGAAACCAAAGCCGCCAATTTCGGGGAAAGATTGAAATGCCCGCAGATCGCTCTCTTAGTGAGGTTTTCGTACGCGTAATGGTTTATCCCAAAAGATGTTTTACCATCGCCGGTACCTGCACAATAGAGAATGGTCAAATTTTGAGGATGACCTGTTTCCAAAAATCTTTTTTCTATTTCGGTAGATATTTCCTCGGGATGTCCCAAAGTAACGAAGCCTTCTATTGCCACTGTGGAATTATCTTTGATCAGTTGGGCTGCCTGGGCTGATGATATCAATTTAGACGACATCGATCGCACTCCTTTATCATTTTAGTTTACTCAAATAACTACCCGGGACTATTTGCTAAGTTGAAGCTTAAAGTGTTTTATCAAGGCCGGAAGAGTGTCTTCGACACTTCCGACGATCCCATAATTGGCAATGCCGAATATTGGAGCGTCAGGATCCTTATTGATGGCTACGATACAATCTGCTTTCTGCATACCTACGTTAAACTGAACCGCTCCTGAGATGCCGCAGGTAATTATAAGCTTGGGCCGCACGGTTTTCCCACTCTGTCCTATTTGCAGATTGTGCGGGGCCCATCCAACATCTACCAAAGGTCTGCTGACACCGACGGTACCGCCTAAAACTTCTGCTAATTCCTCCAACAGTTTAAAGCAATCCTCGTTTTCGACACCTCTTCCGCCGGCTACTATGATTTCAGCTTCCTCAATATTAGGACCTTCATTTAATATTTGCTCGCGACCGATCACCTCAATGCGGTCATCATCCTGAACTTTGGTTTCAACCAAAGTGACTTTGCCGCTGCGCTTCGGATCTCTTTCCGGCACCGGAAAAACCTTGGGTCTCACTGTAGCCATTTGTGGCCTGCTAACCGGACAAACTATCCTACACATGATATTTCCGCCATATGAGGGTTTTGTCTGGACCAATACCCCATTTTCGTCAAGATGAAGATCAAGACAATCTGCAGTTAATCCTGTACCCAATTTTGCCATAACGCGGGGGGCCAAATCTCTTCCCAAAGAAGTCGCTCCCATAAGTATGATCGAAGGTTGCTCTTCTTTAGCTAAAGAGGCAATTGCCTCTGCGTACGGACAAGTTTTATATGCGGAAAAAACGGGAGAATCAAAAAGCATGACTCGGTCTGCCCCGTAGTAAATCAACTCTTGCGCTAAATCATTGACATTGCTGCCCAAAAGGATCGCCGTGAGATCGTTTCCTGTTTTTTGAGCAAAGTCCCGCCCTTTTCCCAGAAGTTCCAGTGAAACTCCTGCCAATATTCCCTGTTCTTGTTCAGCAAATACCCATATACCCATTTTATATCCTCCCTATATTACCTTATCGTTGCGCAGAGCTGTAAAAAGCTTTTCTGCCTGCTCGGAGGGTGGACCTTCCAAAATAGCTGCTTCTTTGCTTTTGGGCGGATTGAACACCTCGAGCACACAGGTAGGAGATCCTCCCTGTCCTATTTTCCCCGGATCGGCAGCAAGGTCATCTTTACCCCATGTAGTGATCTCCTTTTTTGCAGCCTTCATAATTTTTAATGGATTTGGATAACGAGGTTCGTTTAAGTCCTTATCAACTGTAATTACGGCAGGAAGCTTGACTCGGACGGTTTCGACAGCTCCTTCGAGAGCTCTGTCAAGCAATAACGTTTGCTCCTCTACCGATGATTTATTGACATAAGTCACCTGGGGCAGCTCGAGCATTTCGGCTACAATAGGTCCAACTTGCCCGGTATCTGCATCCACGGCGTTTTTCCCGAAGAATACGATGTCTACCGGAGCGAGCTTTTTAATAGCTTGAGCCAATACATATGATGTCGCGAGCGTGTCCGCACCTCCGAAGGCCCGGTCAGAAAGCAGGACAGCTTCGTCGGCACCCATGGCCAGAGCTTCACGCAGGGACTCTTTGACTTGTGCAGGGCCCATGCTGATAACCGTAACTTTTCCGCCTTGGCTTTCTTTGATACGAATAGCTTCTTCCAGTGCATTTTTATCGTAGGGATTTATTACCCCGGGAATTCCTTCGCGCAGGAGATTCTTCGTTTTTGGGTCGATGCGGATCTCTACCGTGGGGTCTGGAACTTGTTTGATGCAAACAACTATTTCCATATTCTCACTCCTTTTATTGGAATACGAAATATCTAGCTTCTTAATACGGAACCGCCAATAACGAAACGAAGCACTTCGTTGGCGCCTTCGCCAATTTCAAGAAACTTGGAATCACGCAAATATCTTTCGGGGGCATAATCTCTTGTATAGCCATACCCTCCTAATATCTGAATAGCATTTTTAGAAGCTTTCATCGCCATTTCAGAGGTAAATACTTTTAACATTGCTGCTTCGGTCCCGCATTTTTCGCCTTTATCGTACATAGAAGCGACCTTATGCAAGAGGGCTTTGGAAAGTTCGATCTCCATAGCCATATCGGCAATAATGAACTGGACCGCCTGGAAAGAAGCGATTGATTTGCCGAATGCCTGTCTCTCATTAGCATACTTTTTAGCTACATTCAAGCACGCCTCAGATATGCCTATGCCCAATGCCCCAAAGGCCATTCTGCCTTTTTCCAAAATCGACATAGCGACCTTGAAACCATCGCCTTCAGCTCCGATCATGTTGGCTTTTGGAACACGACAGTCCTTCATGATCAATTCAGTTGTGCTTGAACCGCGTATACCCATCTTGTCTTCCTTTTTACCTATTGAAAAACCAGGGGTGTCTTTTTCGACGATAAAAGCGGATATCCCTTTCGCGCCTTTTGTCTTATCAGTTTTTACACATATAACAAAAATATCAGCCACTCCGCCATTTGTAATGAATACTTTTGTGCCATTCAAAATCCAGTCATCACCGTCTGCTGTTGCTGTGCTGGCGATAGCCGCTGAATCAGAACCGGCACCCGGTTCAGTCAAAGCAAAGGCTCCGAGTTTTCCTTCAGTCATCATCGGCACGAGGTATTTTTGTTTTTGATCCTCCGTACCGAAATTATAAATTGCATTGGCCGGAACCCAATGCGTTGCCAAAGTGAAGGCTACGCTCATGCTTCCTTTTGCCAACTCCAGCAAAGTAATAGCCCCGCTGAGTTCGTCACCTCCTGCACCACCGTAAGTTTCTGCGTAGGGGATACCGTAAAAACCGTTGTCCGCAAGTTTTTGCATTAATTCATACGGAAACTCTCCGGTTTTATCCATTTTTTCATCTTGCGGAGCTACCTCTTTTTCGGTGAACTCGCGCACCATTTTTTGAATCATCTTCTGCTCTTCAGTCAATCCGAACATCATATCTTTGCCCCTTTCTTTTATATGGTTCGCTTAATTATGGATAAGTATAAGTAAATTAATAATTGAATTCTGTAAACAAGTTAACAAAATATTGCCTGAGTAAGTCTAATTATAGAGAAAACGAAGGGGCGAATCCACAAAAAACATGAAATAGTTATAAAATTTAGAAAATTATTAAGTGCTGTTTTGTTGACTAAAAAAATGCTATAAGTAATAATTATGTAGAAACCTTAATAAAATAAGGGAGTGGTAAGCGATGCAATCAGAAAATAATTATTTTTCGCAAAAAAACGCGCCGGAAAATGATGCAGAAAAGAAAAACCGCCCTGTGTTCACGGGATTGGATAACGCAGCTTTTAAACCAGTATGCATTGCATCGATAACAAAAGAATTCAAGAAAGGTGATATCCTTTTTCAAGAAGGAGATATCGCTGATTGCTGCTATATAGTAAAAGAGGGCACGATCAAACTTACTAAACTGACTGAGGAAGGCGACGAATTTGTTGTTCATGTCATAGACGCCGGAGAGATCCTGGGTGAAAGCACTCTTTTTCGCTCGGTATCCTTTCATCCGGTGACAGCAATTGCTCTCGAGAATGCCAAGGTGTGTTATTTATCGCGTGATGTTTTAGAGCAACTGGTTAAAAAGAACCCCTGATTTAGCCTGGGAATTGATCGTCAATATCAGCAATCAGGTTTACAAAAACTGGGAGAAGATCCTTGAGGCCAATACACAGACCACCTCGGAGAAAATAATGGGTTTATTCAGGCATTTATCCAAGGAATATGGTGTGCCTTCCGATGAAGGTCAACGGATAAATATTAAGCTTACTCAGGAAGAAATAGCCTCGATGGTTGGAGCTTCAAGAGTAATGGTGTCAAAAACACTTCAGGAATTGATCAAGAAGCAGATCATCAAAAAAGATAAGAAGAATTATATTATTAGAAATAATTGAGATACTGTAAACTAGTTTACAGATATATCATGTAAAAAGAATTACTATTCAACTGGGTACGGATTATAACTTATAAGGAGTGATGATGAATGCCTAAAAACTGGCATAAGGAATTGATGGGCCAACAGGCAGTGGAGGCCTTGACAAAAAATAATTTCAAGGCGATCTATGTTGGGACAAAAGAAGAGGCTGCACAAAAAGTACTTGAGCTGATCAAGGATAGCGGCAGTGTCGGACTTGGGACCTCAGTGACTGTAAATGAGTTGGGTGTGGTTGAACAAATCAGGAAGCTTGGCAAGGAGATTTATGATCATACCGATGCAGCGCTCAGTGCCGAAGAAAAACTGGAGATGAGACGCAAACAGCAGATCTGCGATTGCTTTATCAGCGGCACTAATGCGGTGACCCTGGATGGCAAGCTGGTCAATGTTGATGGGACAGGCAACAGGGTCAGTGCGATGATATTCGGACCCAAAAAAGTAGTTATAATCGCAGGTTTCAATAAAATAGTCAAAGATGTCGACGCAGCTATGGACAGAATAGAAAGATATGCCGCTCCGCTGAATAACAAACGCATAAACTTTCCTAACCCTTGTACAAAAACGGGTGTTTGTATGGAGTGTGCACTTAGTACGCGTATTTGTAATGTAACCACGATCCTGAGGAAGAAGCCTTCGGCCACAGACATAAACATCATAATAGTCGGCGAAGAGTTGGGATATTAAGGCCGTTTACAGTATCGCTGTAATAACATAGATCAGTTAAAATAAAAAGATGCCTGGCATTTGTTGTCAGGCATCTTTTTTGCTTAAGCGAAAAAGGGATAAGATCTAAAAAATCAGCTTATCTATTATCTAGTTTAAAACGATGAAAATCTCTTCGTTTTCAATTTTTATAGGATAGGTTTGGATATCTTTAACTTTTACTTTAAGCATAAAAAGTTTGCCGGCTTGAGAAATTCTTCCGTTTGTAATATCGAAAACTGAGCCGTGCCTAGGGCAGATTATTTGGGTTCCTTGAATCTCTCCTTCATATAAAGAACCCCCCATATGCGGGCAGCGGTTATCTAGTGCATAGTACATCCCTTCTAAATTTATCAAAAGTATTTTCTTGTCTTCGGCGGTGATGAGTTTTTTTTGGCCGCTCGTCAATTCTCCGATAGAAGCTGCTTTTATGTACTGCATGATCATGCCCCCTTTGCTGCAATTATAGCATAGCAGTCCGGCTATATTACGATCAATTATTTGAAAATATTTAGTTTGCTGTAGCTATTTGATTAATTTAGAGGATTAATAATAAATGATGTTGAAAAAGAAGAGAAACATTTATCCGGCTGATTAAAATATATTTTAAGCCAAGGTGGTGTTTGCTTTCAACAGGATCTGGAAACCGGAAATATTTCAGGGAAGAAACCGAAAAAGTAATTATTTCGAAGGTTGGTACTATAAACTCATCGATTCTGAGCGACAAAACGTATTTGCGGTAATACCAGGCATATCCCTGGGAGAAAGGCAAGCCGATGCTCACGCTTTCGTCCAGGTGATCGATGCTGTTCAAAGAAAAAGTGCTTATTACCGTTTCCCATTGGAGTCCTTTGTTGCAGACCCAAAACGTTTCGCTGTCCATATCGGTACCAATGAGTTTACAGAAGACAGGATCAAGCTTGATCTCGGTGATGGTGAGTTCAGCGCTGATCTTGAATTTGATGGTATTGTCAAATATCCCAAAAGCCTTTTCAGCCCGGGGATCATGGGCCCGTTTTCCTTTATACCCTGCATGGAGTGTTATCACGGGATCGTGAATATCAGTCATACAACAAGAGGAAAATTGATTGCAGAAGGCATAAATATCAATATGGATGGCGGCAAGGGTTATATAGAAAAGGATTGGGGAAGTTCATTCCCGAAGTCCTGGATATGGCTTCAGGCAAACAATTTTGAGGATCAAAGTGTTTCTTTTATGTTTTCGGTTGCCCGAATCCCATGGCTAAAGAAGAGCTTTACGGGGATGATCTCTTTTTTGATGACCAGAGAAGGGTTCCACAAGTTCGCGACTTACAACGGAAGCAGAATCGAACATCTTGAGCTTGATAATGATATATTGGACGTAAGCATACAAAACAATAAATACAAGCTGGTTTTTACTGCGGAATATAGCAAGGGAGGCATCCTGAAAGCACCACGAAACGGCCTGATGATGCGAGAAATCGAAGAAAGCATCACAGCAAACGTTTCGCTTACCTTATCAAATGCCCAAGGGATAGTATTTAAAGGAAGCAGTACCAATGCCGGAATGGAAATCGCAGGTGATACTGAGGATATCCTGAAAAATAGAAACAGCAAAAAAAAGGACGGCTAAACCGTCCTCTGCTACGTTCTTACAGAAATATGGGAGCATATTTTCATCAACTTGGCGATTTACAGCATAATAAAAAAGTGTAGAGGTTTTTATATTTAGCCTAGCTAATTGATCGAGGAGAAAAGAATGGTTTTTTCAAGTTTGACTTTTATATATTTTTTCTTACCAGCTCTCTTGATACTATATTATCTTAATAAAAGGGAAGTATATAGAAATTGGCTTCTAATAGTATTTTCTTTAATATTTTACGCTTACGGCGAACCAGTATGGGTCGTTTTATTAATATTCAGTGCTACAGTTGATTTCGGATTAGGTATAATTATCGAAAAAAATCAAGGAAATTGGAAGAGTAAAGTAGCTTTGTTTGGTTCTGTGGCAACAAATTTATTACTGTTGGGCACTTTCAAATACACAGGGTTCATAATGGAGAACATTAATTACTTTTTCAAAACAGATTTTCCTTATAGGGAGTTTATGTTGCCAATAGGCATTTCTTTTTACACTTTTCAGACTTTATCTTATTCTATAGACGTTTATAAGGGCGAAGTCAAGGCCCAAAGGCAATATTCTAAGTTCTTGCTATTTGTATCATTGTTTCACCAGTTAGTTGCCGGGCCCATAGTAAGATATAAGGACATCGCCTCAGAAATTGAAAAGAAAAATATTAGTTTAGAAAGGTTTTCGCTGGGAGTTACACGTTTTACATTAGGACTGGGTAAAAAGGTATTAATTGCAAATAATGCCGGCAGTGTTGCGTTAATATTTTTAGAACAGGATTTTAATAACTTGACTATTGTTGCGGCTTGGCTTGGGATTATCATGTTTGCTGTGCAGATTTATTTTGATTTTTCCGGATACTCGGATATGGCTATTGGGTTAGGATTAATGTTTGGGTTTACGTACAAAGAGAACTTTAATTATCCTTATATCGCGAAATCAGCAACTGACTTTTGGCGCAGATGGCATATATCATTAAGTTCTTTTTTTAAAGATTATTTATATATACCACTGGGAGGAAACCGAAGAAAAGCAGCAAGAAATTTGTTTGTCGTTTGGTTTTTAACAGGGTTATGGCATGGAGCAAGCTGGAACTTCATTTTTTGGGGGATATATTACGGAGCCCTGATATATTTGGAAAAATTGGTATTGAAAAGGATATTATATCGTTTGCCGGCGGTTTTTTCTCACATATATTTTTTAGTTATTATGTTAATTGGCTGGGTATTCTTTTATTATTTAGATATATATCAAGGGTTCAAATTTATCAAGATAATGTTTGCGGCTGAAGGGGCAAAGTTTATTGATACACAAACATTGATTTACCTAGTTGATAACATAGTATTACTTATATTTGCTGCGATTATATCTACTCCATTATTGAAAAATATTTATCAAAAAACAATAATAATTTTAAAAAGCAAGGGAATATATGGACAAAAAATAGGCGGTATAGTTAATGCTGCTTTTGTAGCAATTATACTGTTCCTTTCCACTGCCGCATTAGTTGGTAAGACATATAATCCTTTTCTGTATTTCAGATTTTAGGAGTGCGAGAATGAAACCGAAATATCTTAATATTATAATATTTATCGCAGTTCTTATCGTTATAGGGAGCCTGAATCTTATAAAGCCTGAAGAAAAGGTCTATTTGCAGGAAGAAAATAGAATGAGGTCAAAAAAACCTGAGTTTACAAAAGAGTCTTTTTTTTCTGGTGAGTATTTTAAAGCCGCAGATGACTATTTCGCGGACAATTTTATATTTCGGGAAATATTTATATCAATAGATAAAAAGATCTCTCAATTTAAGGGTGTCAATTTCGGAGAAAGGGCGAGAATAATCGAATATTCTGTTGCAAACGTGGTAAATTACTTCGACAAGTACGACCCAAATGAAAAATTAGAGGATACGGAATGGGGGAAAATCCTTGTTTATAATTGCAAAGCTATGGAAATAAATACATTTAATGAATTAGCTGCACAGAACTACGCTAAAGCGATAAATTTGTTTGTTAGCAACTTTCCTGATCTTAATATATTTTCACTTCTTGTACCAACACAAATTGAATTTATTGATGAGATGGTATACAAATCACTTAGTATTTCACAGAATGAAACAATAAGAGCCGTGCAAAATAAATTTTATGATTCTGTCATTAAGGTCGATATATGGGAGCAGTTTTTTATTCATAGAGATGAATATTTATTTTTCAGAACTGATCATCATTGGACTCAGCGTGGAGCTTTCTATGCTTACCAAGTTTTTGCCGAACTTATTGGTGAAAAAAAACCGCTGATTGAAGATTACGAAAAAACCGAATATTACGATTTTGTAGGCAGCCTTTATTCAGTGACGAATGCCTATGAATTGAAGGAAAATCCGGATTATATAGAGGTTTTTGATAATAAGATACCGCATACTTACAAATCATTGCAAGGTGATATTTTGTTCGAAGGAGATAAAATATTGGTGAATTCATGGCTTGATACAAAAGATAAATATGGAGTTTTCATGGGAGGAGACCACCCTCTTGTTAAGGTTGAATCCCAGCAAGATATAAAAAGGAATATTTTGGTTATTAAAGACTCATATGCCAATGCTTTTATTCCGTTTTTAACAGAAATAGCCGGGAATATAATAGTTATCGACCCTAGGCTTTTTCAAGGGAGCGTGAATGATTTAATCAAGGAACATGAGATCACCGATATATTGTTTATTAATTATGCTTTAATTACAAGACAGGATGGATATGGTGAGATTTGTTCAAATCTTTTGGATTAATTTTTAGCATAAACTTAATTACAATAATGAAAATGAAATAATAAAGGTGGGTTGATTTTAGAATCCTAACCAATTGTGTAACAACATCATCCAAAGATTCTCTTTTGCTGATCAGCTGGTTGGCGGGGAAATCCTGGTCAGGGTATCCTAAAGCTATTGCGATAATCAGTTCTTTGTCTTCTGATATACCGGTATGTTTTTTAACTATATCCGGATACCCGACGCCCTGGGCTTCGATGCATGTGCTCAGGCCGTGATGCATGGCTGCCAGACAGAGCGTTTGTGTAAATGCCCCTGTATCGAATATAGCAAAGGTCCCTGCTAAAGATTTATCGATAGAAATTATTATGGCGACCGGAGCATCGAAATAGCGAAAACCGCGCATAAGCCAATCCCTGCGTTTTTCTTTGTCTTCTCTTTTGATATCCATGATCCTGAAAATATCGATAGCCAGGTCAACACGCCTTTGCCTGTAGATCCCTTCATAGCTATCCCTTTCTTTGGGATTAGCTCCTGATAGCAGTCTGTCAATATTTTCCGATATTATCTTATTTTTGATTTCCCCGGATATCACAGTGATCTCCCAGGGTTGAGTGTTCACTGCCGAAGGAGTTCTCAATGCTGTACCGATGATTTCCCGGATGATCGCCTGAGGGACGGGATCAGGAAGAAAAGCCCGGATGCTTTTGCGTGATTTGATAGCGGAAATGATATCCATGAATAAACCTCCCGAATTATGTGAAATAGCAAGTCATGAAGATATTATATCATTTGACGGGGACGGAATCGTATAAATTTATACCGATATATGATAATATTTTGTTAATTATATAGAACGGAGGGAAAATTATGATTACTGTGATTGCCATAATGAAAGCGCAACAGGGGAAGGAATCTCTCCTTGCCGAAGAAGCGAAAAAAGTGGCTCGTCAGGTCCGCGAAAATGAACCTGGCTGTTTGCTATACATACCGCACACAGGAATAAAGGATCCAGCGGAGCTGATTTTTGTTGAAAAATATTCTGATCAGGCAGCCTTTGATGCTCATGTAGGAACAGCTTATCTGAAGGCTTTCACTGCCCAGTTCCGTGATTTGCTGGAAGACAAGCCGGTAATAAAAATCATGCGTGAATTGATATGATTTTGCCAAGCGAAAACAAGAAGAGGAGGTTTTTTGATGGATTGTATTGAAGCTATCCTAAGTCGACGAAGTATCCGGTCCTTCGTTGATCAGAAGGTAGAAGAAGAAAAAATCAACATTATCCTGAGTTGTGCCCTGGCTTCACCATCTCCGGCCAACAAGCAACCTTGGGAATTTATTGTGATCAAAAATGTACAATGCCGCAGCATGATCCAAAAGGAAGCCGAACAAGCCAAAGCTTATTTGGCAGAAAGAAGCGGTTGGAAATGGCTGCCTGGTTTTAAACTGAATTTCATAACCGAAGCTCCTGTGCTGATAGCTGTAGTCGGGGATCCATCCAAAAATGGAGCTGAACAGTTTTTAAATGTTCCAAGCGAAGGTTATATAAATGCTTGTTCGGCAGCTATCCAGAATATATGTCTGGCTTCACACAGTTTGGGTTTGGGTACCTTGTGGCTTTCTCTTTATGAGAAGGAAGCTGTGCGTAAAATTTTGGGCATTGACGCGCAAAAGGATCCGGTGGGCATAGTGTGTCTTGGATATCCGGCAGGAAATCCGCCAACCCCGCCACGCAAAGGAATAAGCGAAAAAGTTCGGTATATAGAATAAGCAAATGGTAATATTGACACCGCTCTTGCTCAATATTAATAAGTTGCCCTGTTATGGTTTGAAAGTTTCTAACCAAACAGGGCAATTATTAAAGCACCTATATCCTGGGTTTAAGTAATAAATCATCCATATCATGAGGATCTTTGCTCATGATAAACTAATGACAAAATTACATGGGGGGTCAAGTAAATGGAGAAGATCAAAATAAGCCAGGCAAAAGAAGATTTAAAGAGAGATTTGGAAAAATATAAAGAACTTGCTTTAAGTATGGGAGCCGATAAAGCGACGATAATAAAAGCCTCGGATATTCCTGTAGACGACCGTGTCGTCTTAAAATGTCAGATACCGCGTTGTTTCGGATATGGAGTTTCAGCAAACTGCCCGCCCAATACGCTTAAGCCGGCTGAATTAAGGGAGCATTTAAAAAAATACTCTTACGCGATTGTTTTTATGAAAGAAGTCTTACCGGATGTTATCGTGCGCGATAAGACAACTATAAAAGACAGAATAAGCGCCTATAAAGAGATATATCAAATAGTCAGCAAGATTGAATCAAAAGCTTTTTATGACGGGCATTATTTGGCCTTCGGTTTTGGTGCCGGGTCTTGCCGTCATACATTCTGCAGTCAGCAGGAAACATGTATTGCACTCGAAGGGGAGAAATGTCGTTTTGCTTTGATTTCAAGGCCTTCAATGGAAGCTGTAGGTATCGATGTATTTAAATTGGCAACTCAGCAGGGATGGGATATTTACCCGATAGGCAGTGGGGCAAAGGCATGCGATGTTGCCAAGGGTGTTTTGGCTGGTATTGTAATAGTTGAATAATATGAAAAAAATCACCGATATTCTACCGGCAGTACTTTTCTTTGTTATCGTTGCAGGTATATTTGTATATTCCGGAAACCTTAACCAAAGAGAAGAAAAGATTGATCCGGATGTCATAACCGAAGCCACGACAGCAAGGTACAAAACTGAGGAGATCCTTGAGTATAAGGGGATCAGGCTCGATCCCTCTGTCGGACCGAATGATAATTCGATCAAGGGCATACAAACAGTTGACATAGGATCGTACAACCTGGAAATAAATGGTTTAGTTGAACAGAATGTTTCCTTGGCTTATGATCAAGTTCTTGAAATGGAAGCACACAGACGTATGACAACACTTTATTGTGTTGACGGATGGGAGGCCACAATTTTATGGCAGGGGGTAAGGATCAGCGAACTGATCGGTTTGGCCCGACCACTTAAAAATGCGGTCACCGTTATCTTTCATTGCGTTGATGGGTACACCACATCGATGCCGTTGGATATTGTGTTGGAACGCGATATGCTTCTGGCATATAGTTCCAATGGTATTGTACTTCCTGCAGCTTTGGGTTATCCGTTTATTGTAGTCGCCGAAGACAAGCTGGGTTATAAATGGGCTCGCTGGGTCAATGGGATTGAACTTTCAAATGACCGGGATCACGCAGGATACTGGGAAAAATTAGGTTACAGTAATGATGCGGAAGTCCGCAAACCATGAACCGGACGGAGTATTCGGCTAAAATTTTATTTTTAACTGAATGATATCAGCATTGATCAAAGCCTGAACGAGAATAATGGTCGCCGGACCAAGGAAAAGCCCTATAAATCCAGCAATTTTAAACCCAATATACATCCCGGCAAGAGCAGGCAGTGCTCCGATCCCTATAGCATCGCCGAGGATCTTTGGTTCGATCGTCCGACGAAGGCCAATCAGCGCAACATAAAGAACGAGAAGCCCTAATCCTTTGAAAAAATCTCCGGTGATAAAATAGAACAAAGACATAGGTATAAGCACTGAACCGGTACCCAGTACCGGCAATATATCTACGATAGTTATCAAGGAGGACAGGGCGATCGCATATTTTACGTCGAGGATCAACAATCCAACGAGTGACAACAAGAAAATAAAAAAGCTTATGATCAATTGTGCTCTGATAAAACCAAGCACGGCAGCATAAAGTTTTTTAGAAACGGTTTCTATTTTATGATGTGCACAAGGATCAAAAGCTGACAGGAACTTGCCTTTCATTGTTGGAATAGTAAAGCTTATAAGATACAAAGCCATAATAAAAATAAGAAAATCCAGGGCCGCCAAAGGTATCATGGAAACGAACGTAATAAGATATTCCGATGTCGAACTTAGAAAACTCTGAATGTAGCCAATCCCTGTTCTGATAAGATCACTTATTTCCAGATGCAGATAATCGGAAAAGAAGGTCAAAACAGACTGTGTTTGGCCAGATAACTGCAACAGTCCCTCGTTATTCTCGCGAATAAAAGAAATAATGGATTTACTCAATGATAAACCTTCGTTAAAACCTTTTATAACTACAAGATAGATAACAAAAAAAATCAATAGAGTAAAAGCACTGCAAACCAAAGCTGAAGACAAAAGGCGCCGGCCCTTTAATTTTTTGCTGAGCCATTGGATGAGCGGTTCAAGCATAAGCGCAATCAGAAAAGCGATCAAAAAGGGAAAGCCGATAGTAAATAAAAAGTATAGCGCTAAAACAGTCAAGACAAGATAGACAACATTTTGTGCGGACAAAATCGCTTCCTCCTTAATTTGCATTACAACTGTTATGGTATATTATAACAGAAATGTTCTTTTGTTTTTCAACGGGTTATGTTAGAATTACCTCGGTGAACCGAAATATCAGTGCAAGTTGCGCTGGCAACGATACCACGAAGGTATTGGCTTTCTCAAGGGAAGCGATATTGGGGTGGTATTTTTAATTTAAAGGGGAGAATCATATGCTTAAAAAATCAACAAAGAAGCTTGTTTTGGCGGCATTATTTATGGCCTTAGGTCTTTTACTGCCATTTTTTACAGGCCAGATACCAAGCATAGGCAATAAATTATTACCTATGCATCTGCCGGTTCTTTTATGTGGATTCGTTTGCGGCTGGGAATATGGTCTGACCATCGGTTTTATTTTGCCTGTTTTTCGCAGCCTTCTTTTCGGTATGCCACCAATGTATCCGACTGCTGTGGCGATGTCCTTTGAATTAGCTGTATACGGTTTAGTGACAGGATACTTATATACAAAGCTGCCTAAAAAAAATCTTTCGGTGATCTTTTCTTTGGTCACAGCAATGCTTTGCGGCAGAATAATTTGGGGGCTTGTAAGTGTCATATTATATGGGCTCGGCGGAAATTCTTTTGCCTGGAAGATGTTTGTGGCAGGCGCCTTCTTTAATGCAATACCTGGAATAATCATTCAGCTGGTGATCATACCCGCAATTATTATCGCCCTGAAAAGAGCGGAGCTGATTTAATGTTTTCCGAAGGGGAAAAAATAGAGCAGGTAATCATTCAACAACAAAATAAATATCCGTTGATGGAGATACAGGATTTACTAAAACTTATCTATCAGCAGGAGTACGCCGGTGGCCATATGATCATCGATGAGCAGAACGCCTTGAAAATATTGAGGCGAGAATTGTTGACCCTGAAAGAAAACGACTCTTTGGAAAAAGAAGAAGTCATCGAAGAAATCGGTAATGGATTATGCCGGCTGAATTTAAAACCCTTAAAGGGATGTGGTATTGAAGCGGAAACTATCAATCAGATATTTGTTAATACATCCATTTCTGTTTGTGGAACAAGAAAAGGCCTTTTGAAAAGACTGTTTTATTTGGAAGGGTTGTATGAACAAGGAAAATTGCCCTATGATCAAAAAGAATGGAGGGCAAAGATAAAAGATTATAAGAGCAATCAATGCCCATTGCTGAGCCATAGCGAAAGATACAGAGAGACTTATGAGCCGGCTTACCGTGTGGTCAAAAAATCATACGGTGATTGCTGGAAAATATTCAGTATGTTAGACCGCCTGCTTAATGAAAATCAAACAGTATATGCTGCTATAGAAGGAGGTTGCTGCTCGGGGAAAACCTCACTTGCAGGCATTATCGGTGAGGTATATGACTGCAATATTATTCATATGGATGATTTCTTTCTTGCAGAGGAACTGCGTACCACTGAAAGACTAAGGGAGGTAGGAGGTAATTTCGATTATTTGCGTTTCCAAAAAGAAGTCGTCGAAGGATTGCTCTCACGAAAGGCTTTTTATTATGGAAGATACGACTGCAGACATAACAAAATCGTCGAAAAAACACCGGTGTTCCCTAAACGCTTGAATATTATCGAAGGAGTTTACAGCATGCATCCTTCTTTGATCAAACTATACGATCTGAAAATATTTCTTTCTATTGAGCCTGAGCTACAGAAAAAAAGGATAATCAGGAGAAACGGACTTGATTTATACGAAAGATTTATGACTGAATGGTTGCCCAAGGAATATGCCTACTTTCAAAAAATGGATATTCAGAAAAAAAGCGATATAGCAATAAAAAGCACTGAGAAAGAGAATGATCGAACTTAGAGGAAGATATTTCACAAAAAACGATATTTCGGGGTTATTAATATTACATCTTGTGATATATAATTATGCTTGAATAATTAAACATGAGGTGAAAAAATGGAAAACTCAAGCATAAATTTGGAAATAAGAGATTTTATTGCTACGATCACGATCAATCGTCCATCAAAACTCAACGCTTTGAATAAGGAAGCCGTATATCGCTTTCGGGATATACTAAATGATCTCGAAAAAAATGATGCGGTTCGGGCGATAATAATCACTGGAGCCGGAGATAAATCTTTTTGTGTCGGCACTGACGTTGAATGGTTGAATGAATGGACGATACAGGAAGAACTATCATATAACGGACAAAACCTGGTGTCACAAATCGAAAATATGCCCCAACCGGTCATCGCGGCTGTCAATGGCTACGCTTTAGGCGGAGGTTGTGAAATGATACTTGGTTGTGATATACGCATTTGCAGCGAAAAGGCAAAAATGGGTCTTCCTGAGGTTGACCTCGGGGTCATTCCTGCATACGGCGGAACACAACGATTGGCAAGATATGTCGGTGTAGGCAAAGCCAAAGAACTGCTTTTCACCGGAGATATGATAGATGCGTCTGAAGCAAAAAATATAGGATTAGTAAACAAGGTAGTCGTTCACGAGGAACTGATGGATGAAGCGCTTAAAATGGCGGCAAAGATCGCCTCTAAAGGGCCGTTGGCTGTGAGATTTGTAAAAATGTCAGTAAATATGAGTTCATCCATTGATTTATCAAGCGGGATGATATGGGAGAAGATGGTCCAGGGAGTTCTGCTCGGTACTGAGGATAAAACTGAGGGGATTGCGGCGTTCATCGAAAAAAGAAAGCCGATTTTCAAGGGCAAATAAGCCTTAAAAAAGAAGCTTTCAGCTCCTCGTTCTTTGGAATAAGAGTTCTGGTAAAGCAAATAGATACAATTTATTGCGAGAATCAAATGCTTTGGCTGATATCTACCGGGTAACAGTGAAAGCATTTATTTTAAAAATACTTAATAAAATAAAGGTCAATATATAATATAATTATAATGAAATCATAAAATCAGGGCATTCAAGAGAACTGCTTGAAAGCTGATCGGGAGGATGAGAATGGATTATAATTTTAATGAAGAACAAAAACTGATTCAAAAAATGGTTCAGGAGTTCACGGAAAAGGAAGTTGCTCCACTTGATGAACATATGGACAAATCCGGAGAATATCCAAAAGAGTTGATCACTAAAATGGCTGAGAATGGTTTTTTTGGTATACCATACCCCGAAGAGCTCGGAGGGGCCGGGGGAGATTCGATATGCGGTGTATTGGCAACCTCTGAATTAGCAAAGGGAAGTCTCAGCATAGCCTTCACTTTGGCTACACACTGGGTAGCTTGTGATGCTTTGAATTTTTTCGCTAATGATGAACAACGTGAAAGATTGTTGAGGCCCTTACTCGAAGGCGAAAAACTGGGCGCTTTTTCCATCACTGAGCCATGCGCAGGATCGGATTCCGCAGCTATCATAAGTAATGCGGAGCGCGACGGAGATGATTGGGTCCTGAATGGAACCAAGGCTTTTGTTACAAATGGTGGTGTGGCAGATTTATATGTTATATGTGTAAAAACGGATAAAACACAAGGAGCCAGGGGAATATCAGCTTTTGTTATTGAAAAGGACAACCCGGGATTGATAGCTGGCAAAAAAGAAGATAAGATGGGCCTGCGCGGATCGGTGACCGCCGAGATGATCTTAAAGAATTGCCGTGTCCCGGGAGCAAATCTGCTTGGTAAGGAAGGCGAAGGCTTCAAGATCGCGATGAAGATACTGGATAGTGGCAGGATGCAATTCGGAGCCCAGGGATTAGGTTTGGCAGAAGCCTGCCTAAAGGTTGCCTCTAAATACGCCCGGGAAAGAAAGGCTTTTGGTAAACCTCTGTCAGAATTACAGTCTGTCCAGTTTATGATCGCTAACATGGCCTCCGAAATCGAGCTGGTCAAGACACTGCTCTTTAAAGTGGCCTGGATGCGTGACAAAGGCATGAATTTTACTAAAGAGGCTGCGATCCTGAAACTCTTCAGTTCAGAAATGGCGATGAAAGCAGCAAAGGATGCGATACAGATATTGGGTGGATATGGATATACGCGTGATTACCCCCCGGAGAGATATCTGCGTGATGCCAAGGTATTGGAAATAGCAGAAGGAGCTAATGAAATCATGCGTTATGTGATCGGCAGCATGGTATTGAAAGCTTAACACAATCATAATATGTAGAACGAATACAAAAATCCTTATCAAAAAAAGGTTCTTTCTCCGGCTGACTTATCCGGGAAAGAACCTTTTTATTAAAACGGCTATGAAAAAAACGGATTATTGAGTAGAATAAAACCAGCAGAGCCTTTGAGGGGGAAAATGGCAGATGAATGAACATGGCTTTATCCGCGTGGCGGCGAATTCACCGGAATTAAAGGTGGCTAATCCGATCTACAATATCGGAGAACATGTACGAATGACTGTTGCTGCAGCTAATAATGGGGCTTCATTGATCGTTTTTCCTGAATTGTCTTTAACAGGCTATACTTGCGGAGACCTATTTTTCCAAAAAATCTTACAGAAAAGTGCTGTTGAAGCGCTGCAAAAATTTGCCTTGGAAACAGAGGGAATTTCGGCTGTCGTTATTGTTGGTCTCCCGCTGAGCTTTGAAGGCAGATTATATAATTGTGCGGCGGTACTGCAAAATGGTACAGTTTTAGGCTTTGTGCCTAAAACACATTTGCCGAACTACAAGGAATTTTATGAAAAGCGTTGGTTTTCCTCCGGTTTTGATTTTCACGATCAGATAGAGGAGATAGATTTTATAGGAAATAAAATTCCTTTTGGGCAGATGATATTTCGCTGTGCCGACCCCGGATTTACCCTGGGCGTAGAAATATGTGAAGATTTATGGATGCCCATTCCTCCGAGTTCTTATCTAAGTTTGAGAGGAGCAGATATTATTGCTAACCTTTCGGCGAGCAATGAGTTGGTTGCAAAGGCTGACTATCGAAAAAATCTCATCAGTCAGCAAAGCGCACGTTGTATTTGCGCCTATTTATATGCGGGCTCCGGGGTGCATGAGTCAACAACAGACGTTGTTTTTAGCGGCGATTGCCTGATTTATGAAAATGGACAGGAATTAGCTGCCGCAAAACGTTTTGCACGAACGAGCCAAGTGGTATATGCGGATATCGACATGGACATATTGCGGCATGACCGTCAAATAAACAAGAGCTTTGCCGATAATTGGGAGCACATCAAGACGGAAAAAAGATTCCGCGTTATAGAATTTACTTTTCCATCCCCTAGAAAGAATAAAATAAGAAAGATTTTACGAAAAATATCCAAGAATCCATTTGTGCCTCAGGAAGATGTAAAAATAAATGAACGATGTGAAGAGATATTTAATATCCAGGTAGCTGGTTTAGCTAAAAGGATCGAGCATACTGGATCCGTGCATCCTGTTATCGGGGTTTCTGGAGGACTTGATTCCACTCTGGCACTTCTTGTGATAGCTAAAACAATGGAAGCATTGAAACTTCCGGCAGAGAATATTATTTCTGTTACGATGCCGGGATTCGGGACAACAGGACAAACCTATAAAAATGCTTTGGCTTTGATGAAAGAGCTTAATTCATCCGTAAGAGAAATAGACATCAGCAAAGCATGTTTGCAGCACTTCGGTGATATAGGCCACGATCCTGAGAAACATGACGTTACATATGAAAATGTACAAGCCCGTGAAAGAACTCAAATACTAATGGATATAGCCAACAAATCAGGGGGATTTGTTGTCGGGACCGGAGATTTATCCGAATTAGCCTTAGGATGGGCTACTTATAACGGAGATCATATGTCAATGTACGGTGTTAACAGTGGTGTGCCCAAGACACTTGTCCGTTTTTTGGTTGAATGGGCCGCGAATAATATATTTAGTGGCAAAGCGCGTAAAATTTTGTATCGTATAAGTGAGACACCGATCAGCCCTGAATTGCTGCCGCCCGATGAACAGGGAAGAATCAGACAGAAGACCGAAGAGCTCATCGGCCCTTACGTGCTTCATGACTTTTTCCTCTTTTACATGATGCGTTATGGCATGCCGCCTGAGAAGATTCTATTTCTGGCTGCACAAGCGTACGCTGATGAATTTTCGATTGATGAAATAAAAGCATTTTTGCGGATTTTTTATCAAAGATTTTTCCGCAGCCAGTTCAAACGTTCCTGCATGCCGGACGGACCAAAGGTTGGTTCAATAAATCTTTCTCCGAGAGGTGACTGGAGAATGCCAAGCGATGCAGATGTTTCAGCCTGGCTAAAAAAAATAGAATAGGAATATTATAAGATCTTTCAGCCTATCCGGAATCGTGGCGGCATAAAGGAGAGAAGGATCATACAATTAATAGTTTAAAAATAAAGGCAGGACTCTGCAGGTAAATGGTAAAATATAAAGAATATGGTAATAAAAACAATATGGAGTTATGCTATGGAGATTATCGAAAGTCGGAAAAAGATAGCTGTAGTTTTAGTCCTGTTTATTATTGTACTTTTTTCAGGTGGAATAAAATATTATGCGCTTCGTATAAATGGTGATGATATTCAGACAGAGATAAGCATTGAGCAACCAGAGCCTTTAGAAATGATCAAAAGTCCTGTACAGGAAAAAAAGGAAGAAGTACGATATGCGGTGCATATTATCGGAGCGGTCAAAAAGCCGGGGGTATATTTCCTTGAAGAAGGATCGCGCCTTGATGAAGCTGTGCTTTTAGCTCTTCCGGAAGAAAATGCCGATTTATCAAAGATAAACCTAGCATTGCTTGTTGAGGATGAAAGTCAAATTTATGTCCCGAAACTTGGAGAAAACACGGAAAAATCAACCCAGCTGATCCATACAGAAAAAAAGACAAATGGATTAGTGAATATTAACAAAGCCACAAAGGCCGAACTGGATTCTTTGCCTGGCATTGGTCCTGTCCTGGCCGAAAGGATAATCATTTACAGAGAAAATAACGGAAACTTCAATGAAATTGAGGACGTAACAAAAGTTTCCGGCATTGGGAAATCACTATTTGGGAAAATTAGCAGTAAAATTACTGTGAATTGAAAACAGTATTTGATTTTATTGGTAACAGATATTTATTTTGGCTCGGAATAATGTTTTGTTTGGGAACAGTTCTTGGCAATTATGTAAGCCTGGGTACAGAAATATATGGGCTGATAAGCATTTTCTGTTTATCTAAAGCTATTTGTGATTTTATTACGAAAAAAAGCTGTCAGGAAAAGCTTTTTATCACTTGCATGTTTGCCTGCATCTTTCTGGCTGCGTTTTGGTACCTATTAAATCAAAATACAATAGAAAATCAAACAAACTTGCTCGGGAGTGAGGTTTCTGGGAAAGGTGTAGTACTTACATATCCGAATATTGGAACAAATCAAACAAGTTTCACAATAAAATCTAGGGGGATACACTGCCCGGATGCCCAAATCTCCGGATCGCACAAGCTTCTTGTTTGTATTAAGGATAACCTGGAACAGCCTATTCTTCCGGGGATGGAGGTACATTATAAAGGTAAGATAAGCTTGCCGGGAAGCATGCGCAATTTTGGAGATTTTGATTATCGGGCATATCTGGCTAACCAGGGAGTATTTTATCAATTAAGTTGTGCTCAGCAAGACGTGTTTGTCGTTGATGCGGCAGGTAGTATCCAAACTTATTTCGCTCGCGTACGCATTCGGGTCGAAAATGAGATAGAACTTCTTTTACCTGAAAGAGAAAGCGCATTGCTACGCGCATTTTTATTTGGATCAAGTAAAGATATAAAAAGAGAGGAATGGGAAATATACCAGCGTGCCGGGGTCCTGCACCTTTTTGCCATTTCTGGCTTACATATATCCTTTATGTTAGGTACTGCCGGGTTTATAATTGTTTTTTTTATTAATGAAAAATGGGCTAGGATCATCAGCGGCTTGCTTGTTCTTCCTGTATATTATTTGCTTATAGGCTGGAAAGTTTCATTTGTCCGCTCCGCAGTTATGGTCTTGACGGGCATGCTTGCCTGTTTGACTCAAAGGAAAAGGGATGTTTATACCAGCATGGCCTTGGCGGCACTTTTTATACTTTTCATAAGTCCAGGAGAAATATTTCAGTTGGGATTCCAACTCTCTTTTATAGCAACTTTTGGGATGGTTTACTATACACCGTTTCTCAAAAAACGCGGGATGAATTCTGCTTTAGCTGCAGCTTTTGCTGCACATGTCACAACTATGCCCTTGATCGCGTATAATTTTAATTTGGTCTCGATTATTTCACCGCTGCTGAACATTCTGGCTGTACTTTGCTGCAGCGCAGTAGCTGCCCTGGGATTGCCGGGGGTTTTTTTATGTTGTTTGGCCCCTGGTTTAGCTGAGCCTTTTTTTATTGCAGCCGGAGCACTGCTCTACGTGATGAGCGAAGTAGTATTGACCGTTGGGGCCTGGCGGTTTTCTGCACTCACTGTAGCTGCGCTTCACCCAATAGTAATTATAGCGCTTTATGCTTTATTGTTGTTGATTCCTCAGCTTCCGTATTTTAAGAATTATTTAAAAGTGCTTATCCGAGAGCGCATCAGGACTTTTTTGACTATCCTGATAATTATTATTGTGATAATTGTTTCTCGTGGAAATACATATATGGAAGTTATATTTTTAGATGTCGGACAGGGAGACAGCATATTTATGCAGACCCCAGAAGGCAAAACGGTCCTTTTGGATGCAGGTGGTTCACCGGGGAGCGACTATCAGGTAGGATTGGAGATAGTTAAACCTTTCTTGCGATATAAGGGGATAGAAAAAATCGATGCTATTATCATGTCGCACAATCATGAAGATCATGCCGAGGGATTATTGGAGCTGATCCCTGAGATCAAACCGCGAATTTTGATCATGCCTCCGAAAGAAACAGATAATCCTTTAGAAGAAAAAATCCTCCATTGCTGCCGGGAGGAAAATATTGAAGTGTATGAGGTATCTACAGGTGACTGTATTGATATAGACGAGGATGTTCATATAGAAGTCCTTGGCCCCCAAAGAACTGATCAGCAGGAAGGGAACAATAATTCTTTGGTCCTTCGCTTGGTCTATGGTGAGACGGAATGGTTATTTACAGGAGATATTGAAACGGAGGCTATTAATTTCCTTCTGGAAAGACAAAAAACGCTTCAAGCGGATGTACTTAAGATCCCGCATCATGGAAGCATAAATTCCTTCGTTCCCGAATTTTACGAGGCAGTCAAACCGCAAATCGCTATCGTATCAGCGGGTTATAATCTTTACAATCAGCCCCATCCGAGGGTCCGCTAATATTACAATGAAAAAGGCATTGAATTCTATCTAACCAAAGAAAGAGGTGCGATCAGTATAAAAAGCGACGGCAAAAAAATCATTTATAGAACAGTTAAGTGATGTGCGGCAGTGTGTTATAATATTACGGTATAAGCTAAACAGGATGGTATCCATATGAGCTTTAAATGTAAAATCATTCTTTGTATGATGCTGCTTTTTTTGATCTGCGGAAAAAATGTTATTGCCGCACCCGATATTTCCGGGCAAAGTGCGGTTTTGCTCGATGTATTTTCAGGACAGGTGCTTTTCGAAAAAAACAAGGATGAAAAGCTGCCTCCGGCCAGTACGACAAAGGTTCTGACAGCAATTATGGCTATTGAAAGCGGACGCTTGGATGAAATAGTTACAATTGGGGCGCAACCACCGCTGACCGAAGGCACCGCAGTCTATCTGCAGGAAGACGAAAAAATATCCTTGCGCAGCTTAGTCGAGGCTGCGCTGATCCATTCGGCTAATGATGCAGCTGTTGCAATTGCAGAATACCTAGCTGGTTCTGAGGAGCAGTTTGCATCACAAATGAATGAGAAAGCAAGGGCCCTGGGAGCTAAAAACAGTAGTTTTGTAAATTCTCACGGCTTATCAGCCGAGGATCATTACACAACAGCTTACGATTTGGCGCTAATTGGAATTTATGCCTTGCGTAATGAAACATTTTCCGAAATAGTCAAGCAAAAAGTTCTTGACTGGGAAGGTCAAGCATGGCCAACAAGACTTATCAATAAAAACGAGCTATTATGGAAATACAAAGGTGCGGATGGGATAAAAACTGGATATACACGAGAGGCAAAAAATACGATCATCGCGTCAGCGACGAAAATGGAAAGAAGCTATATCGCCGTCATCTTGGCCAGCTCGGCTCCGGCAATTTGGGATGATGCACAAAGCTTATTGGATCACGGATTCAATGAATATAAACAGGTGAATCTTGCCCAGGAAGGTGAGATCAAAGCGGTTTTGAGAGTTGGAGAAGAAAATGATTTACAGCTTGTTCCTCAGCACTCATTTGCTGTTTCGATACCAAATAGTGCAAGTATTACCAGCATCCAGTCCCAAATCGTTTTTGACCGTAACGAGGATCGTATCGAAGCGGGAGAAACGGTTGGAAGGATAATTTATCATCTTGAAGGGCAGGAAGTCGGTCGCCTTGAACTGGTGACAGCAAACGCATATTCAAAACCGTTAAATATCAAAGGGTTGACGGCATATATATTCTCAGGGATATTTTGCCTGCAAATCATTTGGAGGATATTTTTCCGAAAAAGAATAAGGAAAAGTAGCAAAACAAGAGTCGTTCCAAGAAGTGAGCGGTACGGAGGTTGAAATGCAACATGATGCACTCTTGAAAAGTATCGAGAGAGGTGTGCTTGCACCGGTTTATCTCATTTATGGCGAGGAAACATATCTTCAGGAGATGTTGATAAAGAATTTACGCAGTAAGATTTTTGGTCCAGAGATAATGGTATTCAATTACGATGAGATAAATGGTGAGAAAGCTGGGATCAAAGAAATCCTCGAAAGCGCAAATACTCTTCCGATATTTGGAGAAAAGCGTCTGGTCCTTGTGCGTGATCCGCTCTTCTTTTCTGTGGCAACAAAGGATGAGGAGCTATTGCTGGATTATTTGCAGGATCCGATATCTTCAACTTGCTTGATTTTCTGGGTCAAAGGAGGAGTAGATAAAAGAAAAAAAACCTATAAGTCGGTGTCCAAATACGCAAATCCAATATTTGTCGAGCGCCTTAAAGGATATGAATTGGAAGCATGGATAAAGAATGAAGTAATAGCTGCCGGCAAAAAGCTTGACAAAAAAGCGCTAGATCATATTTTGATGAGTTCCAGCAATGATTTGCGCACATTAAAGAGCGAATTGGAAAAGTTGATCGTCTATGCGGGACAAAGTTCGACAATAACTTTTGATATGGCCGAAGATCTTGTTACCAAAACAAATGAGGCGAACATTTTTATTCTTGTTGATAGCATTGGACAAAAATTAACCGAAAAAGCACTTGCTGAAATGCGGGCTATTTTGTATTCCGGCGAGCCGCCTGTCAGGGTCGTTTTTATGATCGCCCGGCACTATCGACTTTTACTGCTGGCGAAAGAGCTTGAGAGCAAAGGGCATACAGAGAAAAAAATCGCAGCTGAATTAAAGGTACAACCATTTATTGCCGCCAAATTAATGCGCCAGAGCAAACAATATAATTTTTATGAACTGGAAGCTGACATGGCTTCGATCCTGGATTGCGATCTGGCGATCAAGAATAGTTTCCCGGCAAAAATGGCTTTGGAAGATCTTATTTTAAAGCTTTCCTGGAGAAATAAATCATTAAAAAAAGAGCCTGCTGTATAAACAGCGGGCTCTTTTACTGATAAATGATTCAATCTTTTTTAACGGCGGATTGATTGAGTTTGCGAGCAAGTTGTGATTTTTTTCGAGCTGCGGTGTTTTTATGAATAATGCCTTTGCCGGCAAGCTTGTCAATAGTCTGAACTGCTTTTACAAAAGTATCTTCCGATCCAGCGGTGTTGCCCTCTTTAAGAGATGTCTCAAAACGGCGAATAGAGGTTTTCATCATCGATTTATATGCAGCATTCTTCTTTGTACGAACGCGGGCTATATCGGCTCTTTTCAGGGCGGATTTTATGTTTGCCATGTTAAGTTCACCTCCTTTGGAATGGATCTTTCACGCAAAATTCACGAACTAAATCATAACATTAATAAAAGCAAATGGCAAGTCATTATCGTTCTGAAAAAGGAAAGTTTCAGCAAATGTAGGATTATTAACAAGTGCTGCGAATTTTTATTAAGAATAATAAACAGAAAAACATGGGGGTAGTCGTGACTGACTCACAAAAGGTTGCTAAAGCAGCTGGCATACTTATGATCGCCATGATAGTTTCCCGCATCCTCGGATATGTGCGGGATATGGTCATTTATGCTCATTTTGGACAAAACAATCTTACAGACGCTTACAATGCAGCTTTTTCGATACCTGATTTTTTATATTATCTATTGGTAGGTGGCGCTTTAAGCTCGGCCTTCATCCCGGTATTTACCAGCTATATCGCAACAAAGAAAGAAGATGAGGCATGGGTAGTGGCCAGCACCATCTTTAATATAATTGTGATAATGATGCTATTTGGAATAACCATGGGCATAATTTTCACTCCGGCTTTGATTCGTATTTTGGTCCCGGGATTTTCAGCAGAAAATATAGTTTTGACAGTTCAAATGACACGAATAATGTTTATCCAAACTTTTTTTATGGCTTTAAACGGGATTTGTATGGGTATCCTGAATTCGTATCATCGTTTTTTTGCACCTGCACTTGGTTCAGTCTTGTATAATTTAGGAATAATCGTCATTGGTGTGCTTCTCTCTCCATATTTTGGGATAAAAGGTTTTGCCGTTGGTGTTGTTGGCGGAGCGCTGCTGAACTTCTGCATACAGCTTCCTGCTTTGCTTAAGATGGGCCTGAAATATAAGCCGATCATTGTTCTGGATCACCCTGGAGTAAAAAAAATAGGCGCGCTCATTCTGCCCGTTTTAATTGGTTTATCAGTTACACATTTCAATCTTTTCGTCAACCAGAACTTAGCATCGACCTTGCCGGATGGAATGATTTCTGCACTAAGAGCCGCGCAGCGTATCATGCAGCTTCCCATCGGAGTTTTTGCTATAGCCATCGCAGTAGCCGTTTTTCCGACTCTGACAGAGCACGCCGCTAGACAAGAAAGAGACGAGTTCAAAAAAACTCTGTCTTTGGGTCTTAGAACGGTAATATTTATTACCTTACCCTCAGCTGTAGGATTGATAGCTCTAAGAGAGCCGGTCATCAGGCTTTTGTTCCAACAGGGTAAATTCACAGCTGAGGCGACCTCGGCCACAGCTTATGCACTATTCTTCTATTGTATAGGACTGTTTGCCTATGCTGCTTTACAGTTGTTGAACAGAGCCTTCTATTCGCTGCATGACACAAAAACACCGGTCAAAGTTGGGATATTTACTATAAGCATTAATATATTGCTTAACTTCCTGTTTATACGCATTTTGGGTCACGGTGGGCTGGCGCTGGCATATTCCTTGGCAGGGATCGTCAACATGCTGGTCTTGATTATTGCCTTGCGCCGACATATCGGATCGATCGATGAACACAGGATGATTTTTTCGTTTCTAAAAACGTTGGGCATGTCTTTACTAATGGGGATATCAGCTTATTATGCAGCTGAGTTGATCACATTTTTCATCGATATCGGAACAAAAACCGGCCAATTTATTCAAGTGCTCGCCGGCATGTCCGCAGGTGTGCTGATTTATACTCTCTGTGCCTTGATCTTAAAGATGGAGGAAAGTGAATTAGCTAAAAAAATGATTTTGCGGAAAGTCCTGCACAGGCGTTAATAGATGACAAATTTAAGTTATTAAGCTAAAATGATATAACCTTTATTCTTTTTTCTTAAATTAGGAGGAACTAATGATACAGCAGTATATTAGAAATTTTTGCATAATAGCACACATTGATCATGGCAAATCGACTTTAGCAGACCGTCTCCTGGAATTTACCGGGGCTGTTTCGGCACGTGAGATGACTGCTCAGATTTTAGATAAAATGGATTTGGAAAGAGAGCGTGGCATCACGATCAAGTTGCAGGCTGTGCGAATGATGTATAAGGCTGAAGATGGTCAGGAATATTTATTGAATCTTATCGATACTCCCGGACATGTTGATTTTACCTATGAAGTTTCAAGGAGTTTAGCTGCCTGCGAGGGGGCCATCCTTGTGGTGGATGCTTCTCAGGGTATTGAAGCCCAAACTTTGGCAAATGTCTATCTGGCATTAGAAAATGATCTTGAAATCATTCCGGTAATAAACAAAATTGACTTACCGAGTGCGGAGCCTGAACGGGTCAAAAATGAACTTGAAGAAGTCATCGGGCTCGATTGCAGTGAAGCTGTAATGGCGTCGGCAAAAGAAAGCGTAGGCATAAAAGAGATCCTGGAAATGGTGATAAAGAAGATCCCGCCTCCAAAGGGAAATTTGAATGCACCACTTAAGGCCCTGATATTTGATTCGCATTTCGATGCATATAAAGGAGCTATTTCTTATTTGAGAGTGGTCGATGGACGTATCTATAAGGATATGAAAATAAAAATGATGTATTCGGGTAAGACATTCGAAGTTGATGAGGTCGGGGTGTTCACTCCGGCTATGCGTACTGTCGAGGAACTGACTCCTGGAATGGTTGGTTTTCTTGCAGCCGGAATAAAAAATGTCAAGGATACAAGAGTTGGAGATACGATCACTGCAGCGGATAATCCTGCGAGCCTCCCACTACCAGGCTATCGCATGGTCAAACCAATGGTTTATTGTGGGCTATATCCTATTGATACCAGTGATTACGATAATTTGCGCGATGCTTTGGAAAAACTCAGGCTGAATGATGCATCTCTTATTTATGAGCCCGAAACATCCGTTGCCCTCGGATTCGGTTTTCGATGTGGTTTTCTCGGTTTGCTTCACATGGAAATAATCAGAGAAAGGTTAGAGCGGGAATATGCTCTGCAGCTATTGATAACTGCTCCCAGTGTCGTTTACCGTATATTAAAAACAAACAGAGAAATCATTGAAATTGACAATCCGACCAAACTGCCTCCGATCCAGGAAATCGAAACGATCTCCGAGCCTTATATCAATGCAATGATCATGGTCCCAAGCGAATATATCGGAGGAGTCATGGAACTGGCTCAGGAAAAAAGAGGATCATTTATTACCATGGAATACCTTTCGGCTAATCGTGTGATTTTGAAGTATGAACTGCCATTGAGCGAAATAATATATGATTTTTTTGACCAATTAAAATCACGTACACGAGGTTATGCATCTCTTGATTATGAAGTAAGTGGTTACAAAGAATCGGATCTTGTCAAACTGGATATTATGGTCAATTCCGAAGTAGTCGACGCGCTTTCATTTATTGTGCATAGAGAAAAGGCATATAATAGAGGCAGGGGAATGACTGAAAAGCTCCGCAGTCTGATCCCGCGGCAAATGTTTGAAGTACCGATCCAGGCGGCGATAGGCAATAAAATTATTGCCCGGGAGTCAATCAAAGCTATGCGGAAAAATGTTCTTGATAAATGCTACGGAGGCGACATCAGCCGAAAAAGAAAGCTGCTTGAGAAGCAAAAAGAGGGTAAAAAGAGAATGAAGATGGTCGGCAGCGTTGAAATACCGCAAGAAGCATTCATGGCCGTCTTAAGCCTCGAGGATAAATGAGGTAAAGATAATGACATTAGGTATTTATGTACATATTCCATTTTGTGTCCAGAAGTGTGATTATTGTGACTTTGTATCGTATCCTTTAGGAAAATCGAGCTCCACCAAAGCTTATGATACTGACGTATATGTCGAATCATTACTTTTGGAAGCAGCCTACTATTTAGGAAATCTAAACATGGTTGGCCATAAAATTGAAACTGTATATTTTGGAGGAGGCACACCCACTTGTTTAACAGGTGGGCAGCTTTTTATGCTCCTAAAAACCATGAGGGGTTTTTATGAATTATCTTCTGATGCGGAAATTACGATTGAGGTCAATCCTGGGACTGTTGACGAAAATAAACTGGATAAACTTCTTATTGCAGGATTCAATCGTCTTTCTATAGGAGTGCAAAGCTTCAAAGAGGAAGATCTTCGTTTTTTGGGCCGGGCACATGAAGCAAACGAGATAAATAAAGCATACTACGCGGCCCGAAAGGCGGGCTATAAAAATATCGGTCTGGATCTTATGTATGGTATACCCGGCCAGACAGAACAGGCATGGAGGGACAATCTTAAAGATGCGCTGGAGCTTTCACCGGAACACCTTTCTTTATACCAGCTTGCTTTTGAGACCGGGACACCTCTATATGAAAGAATGAACAGAGGGGAAATTCTGAAACCTGATCAAGACCTTTCGGCAGAAATGTACGCTGAGGCCATTAGGATCCTGACACAAAATGGGTATAGGCACTATGAGATAAGTAATTTTGCCCGACCGGGATATGAAAGCAGGCACAACATGAGGTATTGGCAAAATCGTGAATATTTGGGTTTGGGTGTTAGTGCAGGGGGATTTTTAGATAACTGCCGTTATGTCAATGAGCGGGACCTGAAGAAATATCTTGAACGGATCCAGGAAGGATCAAAACCAGTCTGCGAAGAGGAAAAAATTGATTTGACAACGGCAGTCAGCGAGCATATGTTTTTGGGCTTACGGCTCTTGGAGGGTGTAGATAAAGCACTCTTTTACAAAAAATTTGGGAGTGAAATAGAAAAGTATTTCGGGCCGGCAATAGCTCATTTAAAAGAAATCGGACTTGTTGAAGAGACATCAAGTCATTTTCGCTTGACTGATCGTGGAGTTTTTTTAGCCAACAATGTTTTTATCGAGTTTTTACCGTAGATAAAAAGCTTAGACTTCTCGTTGACAAAAAAAAGTTGTAGTGGTATTTTTAAATAGACAAATTAGCACTCAAAGGAGGAGAGTGCTAACAAGGAGGGTGACGTATGGTAATGGACGAACGCAAGCGAATGATTTTAAATGCCATCATCCTTGATTATATTGCCACGGCAGATCCTGTCGGTTCAAGGACTATTGCCCGAAAATACAACTTGGGGATAAGTCCTGCTACTGTGCGCAATGAAATGGCAGACATGGAAGAGATGGGTTTTATTGAGCAGCCACACACCTCTGCCGGAAGGATACCTTCCCAGCTTGGATACCGTTATTATGTTGATTGTTTGATGCAAAAGGAACCAATCGCAGATCAAGCAAAAGAGATGATCCGCATTGAAATGCTGAGGCGTATCCGCGAAACCGAGGCCGTTATCCAGACTACCGGTAAATTGTTATCAGAATTGACAAACTATACAGCCTTGGTCCTTTCACCAATGTTCAATAAGAACAGACTCAAGCATATCAGGCTATTGCCCGTGGAAGCTGACAAGGCCGTGCTGGTCGTTGTCCTGGATAACGGACATGTGGAGCACCGCCTCGTAGATATTCCTGAAGCTATTCGGGAAGAGGATTATTCCATGATATCATCAATATTGAATGAGCAGCTCCGTGGATTGTCTCTGGAAAGCTGGAACACAAGCATTTTTAATGCAATAACAGATCAGTTGTATGACTGGAAGAAATATCTAGGATATATCTTCAATCAGATCGAAGAGTCTTTGTCCATGGATCAGGGGCAAAAAGTCTATCTCGGAGGAACACTGAATATCCTTAACCAGCCGGAATTCAAACAAATAGACAAAGTCCGAGGCTTGCTGGAATTACTTGAAAAGAAAAGCATCCTGAAAGAAGTGCTTTCCCCCAATCAAGATAATGGGATCAGCGTAAAAATAGGTTCAGAAAACCGTCATGAAATGATGAAGGATTGCAGCTTGATCACGGCAACATATCATATCAATGGAAAATTGATAGGTTCTTTAGGCTTGCTGGGACCGACAAGGATGGAGTATTCAAAAGCGGTAGGGATCATTGAATATTTATCAGAAGCTCTTAAAGAAACTTTCAATAGAATGTAGTGAAAATACCAAAAGAGGTGGTGGTCCATTTGAAACGCAAGGAAGCTAAGGAAAAGGAGATATTGGGGAAACAGGATCTTAACGAAGCGGCGGTCGATGAAATAGTGGATGAAATATTGGATAAAGCAGGCTTGGACGATGAGCCGATAAAACCAGGAAAACCTGTTGACTCCAAAGAAATTGAACTAAAGGAGTCAAAAGAACGCTTGCTTAGATTAATGGCGGATTTTGATAATTACCGTAAGCGTATGCAGAGAGAAAAAGAGGATTGGTTTCGGTATTCATCTATGGGTTTTATTGAAAAAATGCTTCCTGTTTTAGATAACATGGATCTTGCAATGGATAACCTTGAGCAACAAGAAGGTGAAATCAAACAGATATTTTCGGGTATACAGATGATCTATCGTCAACTTAAGGATGTTTTGCAGCAAGAGGGGATGAAAGAAGTTCCGGGGTGCGGCAGTGAATTTGATCCTCTGATCCATGAAGCTGTGATGCAGGTGCAAGCAGAAGGTAAGCAAAAAGAAAATGAGGTTGTTATGGTCATGCGCAAGGGATATAGTTTCAAAGAAAAGCTTATTCGTCCGGCAATGGTCAAAGTAGCTAAAAAACAGTAAAAAATACAGGAGGGAAAAACTATGGCGAAAGTTATAGGAATTGATTTAGGTACAACAAATTCTTGTGTTGCAGTGATCGAGGGAGGAGAGCCTACAGTAATAGCAAATTCAGAAGGTAATAGGACAACTCCTTCTATCGTAGCGTTTGCAAAATCTGGTGAAAGACTTGTCGGTCAGGTTGCCAAGCGCCAGGCAGTGACAAATTCAGATAGAACTATACAGTCGATCAAAAGACATATGGGCACAGAACATAAGGTCAAGATAGATGATAAAAGTTATACTCCTCAAGAAATATCGGCAATGGTCCTTCAAAAATTAAAAGCCGATGCAGAGGCGTATCTTGGCGAAAAGGTAATGCAAGCGGTAATAACTGTTCCGGCATATTTCAATGATTCTCAGCGTCAAGCGACGAAAGATGCCGGCAGAATAGCTGGCTTGGAAGTATTAAGGATAATCAACGAGCCGACAGCAGCAGCACTTGCTTATGGAATAGATAAGGAAGAAGATCAGATAATTCTGGTTTATGATTTGGGAGGCGGTACATTTGATGTTTCGATCCTTGAATTAGGTGATGGAGTTTTTGAGGTCAAAGCGACCAGCGGGAACAACAAACTCGGTGGTGACGACTTTGATGAACGCATAGTTATTTGGATGAATGAAGAATTCAAGAAGCAATCGGGAGTAGATTTAAAGAATGATAAAATGGCTTTACAAAGGCTGAGAGAGGCTGCGGAAAAAGCAAAACACGAGCTTTCTACAGTAGTCAGCACAAGCATAAATCTTCCTTTCATAACCGCAACTGCTGATGGCCCTTTGCATTTGGACCTTACTTTAACGCGAGCCAAGTTCAATGAGCTTACCGCTGACCTTGTAGAAATGACCGTGGGCCCGACCAAACAAGCCATAAAAGACTCAGGGCTCGATGTTTCGAAAATAAACAAGGTCCTTCTAGTTGGTGGATCAACTAGGATTCCTGCAGTTCAGGAAGCTATAAAAAGTATAATCGGGAAAGAACCATTTAAAGGAATCAATCCTGACGAGTGCGTGGCAGTCGGTGCTGCTATACAGGCCGGGGTCCTTGCCGGTGAGGTCAAGGATGTCCTGCTTCTTGATGTTACCCCTTTATCATTGGGGATCGAAACTTTAGGGGGCGTTTTTACCAGATTAATAGAAAGAAATACAACCATTCCTACTTCGAAAAGTCAGGTATTTTCAACTGCTGCAGATAATCAAACATCTGTTGAAATACATGTTCTGCAGGGAGAAAGGGAAATGGCTGCTTACAATAAGACACTTGGAAGATTCCAGCTTGCGGGAATACCTCCCGCACCGAGAGGCATACCGCAGATCGAAGTAAAATTTGACATTGATGCCAACGGTATTTTTGAAGTTTCGGCTAAAGATCTCGGAACTGGCAAGCAACAGAACATAACCATATCGGCATCCTCGAATCTTTCTAAAGATGAGATCGAACGCATGGTCAAAGAGGCCGAAAGTCACGCCAGTGAGGACAAAAAGCGCAAAGAGGAAGCGGAAGTCAGAAATCAGGCAGACAATTTAGTTTATCAGACAGATAAAACATTACAGGAAGCTGGCGACAAAATCAGTCAAAACGAAAAAGATACCGTTATCCAGGCGCAGGAAGAGCTGAAGGATGCGCTTAAAGGAGAAGATATTGAAGCTATAAAACAAAAAACAGAGGCATTGACTAACGAGCTGCATAAAATAGCTTCTCAAATATATCAGAAGGATACATCCGCCCCTTCAGATGCCCAAAATGAAGATAGTACATCTCAAGAACAAAAAGAAAATGTGGTTGATGCCGATTATGAAGTTAAAAACGATAATGAGTAAAGGATGATTCTTGTGGCCAAAAGGGATTATTATGAAGTACTCGGAGTTGAAAAAAACGCTTCGGAGACTGAAATAAAAAAAGCCTATCGCAAACTGGCGCGACAGTATCATCCGGATGTTAATCCTGGCGACAAGAGTGCCGAAGAAAAATTCAAAGAAGTAAACGAAGCTTATGAGATTCTTAGCGATCAGGAAAAAAAGGCCCGTTATGATCAGTACGGACATGCGGGAACTGATCCTGGAGGATTCGGCGGGTTTGGAGGATTTAATGGTAGTGCTGGTTTTGGTGGATTTGAGGATATCTTTGAAGCGTTTTTTGGTGGAACCAGACAAAATCAGCAGGGCCCTCAGCGCGGGTCAGATTTGCGTATAGACGTAGTATTGGAGTTCAATCAGGCAGCATTTGGTGTCGAAAAAGATATTGAGGTCCCCGGACTGGAAAACTGCAGTCAGTGCGGCGGCACAGGAGCCAAAGTCGGCACTGCTCCGGAAAAATGCCCTAAATGTAATGGCACAGGCCAGATCCGTATGAATCAACGAACTCCGCTTGGACAGTTCCAAACGGTTCGTCCTTGCCCTGATTGTGGAGGAGAAGGGCGGATCATTAAAAATCCATGTCCTGAATGCAAAGGCAAAGGCCGTGTAAGAAAAACCCGGAAACTTCATGTCAAGATACCTGCCGGAGTTGATACAGGATCAAGGATCCGGCTTTCCGGAGAGGGAGAAGCGGGGATCCGCGGTGGATCAAAGGGTGATCTCTACGTGTATATTGAGGTCAAACCGCATAAATTGTTTAAGCGTCAGGGGGATGATGTCTATCTCGAGATGCCTTTGACTTTTGTCCAGGCTTCTTTGGGAGACACAATAAAGGTGCCTACTTTGGAAGGGAAAGCTGACCTTAAGATACCTGAAGGAACTCAGACACATACGGTATTTCGTTTGCGCGGCCAAGGCATACCTCGCTTGCGTGGAGGCGGCAGAGGTGATCAACATGTCCGTGTCATCGTGGCTACGCCAACGAAACTGAATGAAGAACAGAAAAAAATCCTGCAGGAGTTTGGCGCGAAAAGCGGAGACGATAATTATCGAACCGTTGGAAAGGAAAAGGGCAAAGGAGTATTTGAAAGAATATGGGACAGCTTGAAAGGACAGGAATAAATGGATTGGCAGGAAATATGTGTAAAAACTGATCAAAAGGCACTTGAGGCTGTAGCTGAAGCTTTTTGTGAGCTGGGATCCGGAGGTGTGATAATCGAGGATCGGAAGTTGCAAGAGGATGATATTGTTTTAGTTAAAGGATATTTGCCTTTTGATGAAGCTTATCCGGCGAAGCTTATCGAACTTAAAAATAAAATCAATCTGATTGCTAGACGATTAGATAAAGAGGTATATGAGATCAGCACTTCTGTTGTTGATGACGAAGACTGGGCAACATCCTGGAAAAAATATTTTAAACCTCTACGTGTGGGACAGCGAGTGATTATAAGGCCTACATGGGAGGAGTATACTCCAGAGGAGGGTGATCTTGTTCTGGATATTGATCCGGGCATGGCTTTTGGCACAGGAAGTCACGCTTCAACAAGCCTTTGTGTATCATTACTGGAGAAATACATTGAGCCAGGTATAACTGTTATAGATATTGGAACGGGAACGGGCATATTAGGAATGTGCGCGGCAAGATTGGGAGCACAAAATGTTTTTGCGATTGACAACGATCCCGTCGCTGTCAAGGTAGCCAAAGAAAATATCGCGCAAAACAATTTAGCGGAAAAGGTCAATGTTGCTAGAGGTAATTTACTGCAGGGAGTAGAAGCAAAAGGCCAACTTATCACAGCTAATATCGTTGCTGACGTAATATTGGAAATTTTACCGCAGACATTGGATAATTTGATATCCGGTGGAATATTCATCGCCTCTGGGATCATAAGTGAAAGAAAACCTGAAATCATTACCGCTGCAGAAAAAAAGGGATACAGAGCGATCGAAGAAAAAGAGGAATCCGGATGGACTGCTATTGCATTCAGGCTTAAGGAGTAGTGTCCGCAATGCATCGTTTTATCGTATCGACTGAAGAGATAATAAAAGGAGAAGTGATACTGCAGGGCGATGAATTCATACACCTGCAGCGTGTACTGCGTCTCGGGGCAGATGAGATAATCGCATTATTTGATGGTAAAGGGATAGAATGTATAGGAAAAATCGTGTCCATTAACACCGAAGCAGCTGTGATAAGTATTATCAAATGCAGTAAAAACCTCTGTGAAAGTCCTTTGGAACTTTGGCTTATGCAGGGTCTGCCCAAGGGGGATAAAATGGACCTCATCATTCAAAAATGCACAGAACTTGGAATCAAGGGAATAGTTCCGTTGATAATGTCAAGATCTGATGTTAAAATACCGGCTGATAAACAGAACGAAAAAGTTAAGCGTTGGAAGCGGATAGCCACAGAGGCAGCTAAACAATGCGGAAGGACCGCAGTTCCTCTGATCCAGCCGGTTAGCAGTCTCAAGCTTGCGCTTCAGAACCTTCCAAAGCATAAGGTATTAATCGTACCTTGGGAGAAGGCAAATCTTCCTTTGCATAGAGTTCTTGATGAACAGGAGGATTTGTCTTACAGTAATGCTCCTGTGTACATAACTATTGGCCCTGAGGGGGGATTGACGGAGGAAGAGATAAGCTTGATCTGCGAGTTTGGAGGATCACCAGTTTCAATAGGTCCGCGGATCCTTAGAACGGAAACGGCTGCCATAGCTGTGACCGCCCTTCTGATGGCCAGATGGGGTGATCTTGGATGAAAAATCCCCTGAGTTCGGTAGCGTTTTTTACTTTAGGTTGTAAAGTAAATCAGAATGAAACAGATTCCATGGCAGAATTGTTCCGGTCTCGCGGTTATAAACTGGTTGATTTTGAAGAAAATGCTGACGTATATGTGATCAATACCTGCACAGTCACAAACAGTGCTGATCATAAATCGAGACAGGTGATAAAACGCTGTGTCAAAGAGCATCCACAGGCACTCATCGCAGCAGTAGGCTGCTATACACAGATCGCCGCTAAAAAAATGGAAAACATTTTGGGCGTGGATTTGATCCTTGGAACAACTAATAAACACCATATCGTCGATTTGATCGAAGAAATAAATAATAATCATCCTCAAGTCGCTGCAACAAGGATTGAGCTGGATGATATAGCTCAATGCAGTGAGTATAGGGAGATCGGCCCAGGAGAACCGTTGCGGAGAGCTCGCGCATATCTCAAGATACAAGACGGTTGCGAACAATATTGCACCTACTGCATAATACCTTATACAAGGGGCCCGCTCCGCAGCAGACTTCCGGATAATATTTATAAAGAAATAAAACATCTGATCGATGCCGGATATAAAGAAGTTGTTCTTACGGGGATCCACTTAGGCATGTATGGAGTTGACTTAGATCAAGCCATAAGTCTTGGAGGATTGTTGAAAAGACTGCTGGAACAAAGCAAGGATATACGTTTTCGAATCGGTTCGCTGGAGCCAATGGAACTTACACCTGGAATACTCGATATAATAAAGAATAGCGGACGGATATGCAATCATCTGCATTTGCCTTTGCAATCAGGACATAATGATATTTTACGGGCAATGAACAGACCTTATACGACAGAGGATTATCAAAGAGTGGTTGATTCAGCAAGAACAGCTGTACCCGGAATATCAATAACAACAGATATCATGGTGGGTTTTCCTGGTGAAACTGACGAGCATTTTTCTTCAGCTGTGGATTTTGTGAAGAACCTTGGATTCAGCGCTTTACACGTTTTTAAATACTCACCGCGTGAGGGTACTTTAGCTTCGACATTGCGCTGTCAGATCGGATCGGATGTAAAAGAGCGGCGCAGCAGTCAAATGCGTGAATTAGCCCGAAGAATGTCCGGAGAATATATCTGCAGTTGTTTGGGGAAAACTTATAAAGTGCTTGCTGAGCAGGAACTGCAAAGAGGAATATGGGTCGGCCACAGCGAAAACTATTTGCAGGTACATTTCGAATCGGCCAATATAAAAAGAGGTCATTTAGCTGAAGTAAGGCTGAAAAGTTACGATCATCAAATGGTCTTTGGCGAGGAGGTGTAAAAGTGACTGATTGTATTTTTTGTAAAATTATCCAGGGAGAAATACCATGTAAAAAAGCTTATGAGGACGATTTGGCAATTGCCATATATGATATTAGTCCGGTTGCGCCTGTCCATATTTTGGTATTGCCTAAAAAACATATAAGCGATATGAACGAGGTCGCCGAAGAAGATCTTATACTTTTTGGGCATCTCCAGAATGTGGTGCGTAAGTTGGCCCAGCAAATGAAACTGGATAAAGGCTACCGTATGGTAGTAAATTGCGGTGAACAGGGAGGTCAGACTGTTGATCACCTGCATTTCCATCTTTTAGGCGGAAGGAGCATGCAGTGGCCTCCAGGTTAAGCCTTGACCCTCTCGGTTAGTTAGATTATAATAAAGAATGTGCAATTTTTAGCTTCGTTCCCACTTATTATATTGCAATTGACGCGGCACAGATACAGCAATACGGCCATTGTGGAGGGAGGGATAGAGTATGAGTGAAGTAAAAGTTGGCAAGAATGAAACTCTGGACAGCGCTTTGCGCCGTTTTAAACGCACCTGTCAAAAGGCAGGGGTTCTTTCTGAAGTGAGAAAACGTGAGCATTATGAAAAACCAAGTGTCAAGAGGAAAAAGAAATCAGAGGCGGCAAGAAAGCGTAAATATAAGTAGGGGGTCTCTGTAATGAGTCTGAAAGACAGGCTGACAGAGGACATGAAGGATGCTATGAAAGCCAAAGATGCAGGCAAGCTAAGGCTTTCAGTCATACGCATGGTCCGGGCGGAAATTAAAAATCAAGAGATTGAAAAAGCAAGGGAACTCAATGATGAAGAAATAGTCCTTGTTATCTCAAGGGAAGCGAAACTGCGTAGAGATTCGATCCCTGAATATGAAAAAGCAGGTCGCGTTGATACAATAGAAACTTTGAATGAAGAAATTAATATTTTGATGAGTTATCTTCCCCGCCAATTAACAAAAGAGGAGATCCTGAACCTGGTGAAGCAGGCCGCTCACGAACTTAAGGCAGATAAACCTCAGGATATCGGCAAAATCATGGGCCGAATAGTTCCAGCAACAAGAGGCAAAGCTGACGGCAAGACAGTAAATGAAATAGTACGCAAAGTATTAAACGGTGAGTTGTAAATGATACCTGCCTGGTTATCCGGGCAGGTATTTATATTAAGAAAAAGAACAATATGATAAAATAGAACTTGGGATGTTTATTGAAGGCATAGAAAAGAGGATGGCCGGATGAGAAGAACGAGACTTTTATTGGTCATGATCATCGTTTCGCTTTTTATCTTACCCCTGACCTTACAAGCTGCTGACCGAAAGGTTTATATAGTTCCGATTGAAGGAACAGTAAACAAGGGACTGGCTGCGCTTATTGAAGATAGCTTTCTTATGGCTGAAAAAAATCAGGCAACTATGGTTGTCCTGGAAATCGACACTCCGGGAGGACTGGTCGATGCTGCGGTCGATATACGTGATACCATACTTCGCAGCACGATACCTTCCGCTGCAATTGTAAAAGGCGGAGCAATTTCTGCCGGAGCATTGATAACTCTGGCTTGCGACCAAATTGTAATGTTTCCAGGTTCGACCTTAGGTGCGGCTGAACCGCGCATAGGTTCGGAAAAGGCTGATTCGAAGTATATCTCCTATTTTACAAAAGAAATGGCTTCCACTGCTGCTGCTACAGGAAGAAGAGTGGATCTTGCCGAAGCAATGGTTGACAGTGATATAAGCATACCAGGGATCATTGACGAAGGAAAGCTATTAACTTTGACATATCAAGAAGCAAAGCTTTATGGATATGCTGATCATATCGCAAATAATCGTACTGAGGCGATAAAGTCTCTTGGCGTGGAGCCGGCAGTAATAGAAGAAATAATACCCTCTTTCGGGTCGAAAATCTTAATGTTCATTACAAATCCTTATGTTGCTCCATTTTTATTGATGCTGGGGGTAGCCGGAGTCGTGATCGAATTTTTCACCGTTGGATGGGGCATCGCCGGAAGTATAGGACTTCTTTGCCTTGGATTATATTTTGGGGGCAATTTGTTGGCCGGAGTCACAGGATGGGGAGCAGTATTATTGTTTTTATTAGGAATAATTCTGCTGGCTGTTGAGGCTTTTGTTCCCGGCTTTGGTATTCCCGGGATTTCCGGAACGGCTTGCATGGCCGCCAGTATAATTCTGGCAGCCCCAAGCATTGAAGCGGGGATAGTCTCGCTGATCCTAGCTATCGTCGGTTCAATAATCTTGCTGCTGATAAGCTTTAAGATTTTGCAGCGCCGAAAAATATGGAGCAAACTGATATTAGAAACAAGATATCGCAAGGAAGATGGTTATATTCCTCAACCAAAGGATTTGGAAAAATTCATTGGTCAAATCGGCAAAGCATACACTACTCTGCGTCCTGCCGGAACAGCGGTGCTCGAGGACGGAACACGCTTGGATGTTGTTACGGAAGGCGAATTTATCTCTAAAAACAGTGAAATAGAGATCGTTTCTGTCGAAGGCGTGCGTATCGTCGTGCGGGAGTTGGAGAAAGACAAAATATAATCTAGTCAGTTAAAAAGATGGGAGGATCTACTATGGCTGCAATGGTGTCATTTGCGATCATGTTTGTTATCATTTTGGTTTGTGTGGTTATTCTATTTTCTTTTATACCCGTAGGTTTATGGATATCTGCGTTAGCTGCTGGAGTGAAGATTGGCATATTTACCCTCATTGGGATGAGGTTCCGCCGAGTTCCACCCGGTCTTATCGTCAACAGCCTTATTAAATCTGAAAAAGCAGGTTTGAAGGTGAGCGTTGATCAATTAGAGGCACATTACCTGGCAGGTGGTAATGTTGATCGGGTAGTCAATGCTTTGATCGCGGCTGAAAGAGCAAATATTCCCTTGCCGTTTGAACGTGCAGCGGCAATAGATCTAGCCGGGAGGAATGTACTGGAAGCAGTACAGATGAGTGTAAATCCAAGAGTAATTGAAACGCCTGTTATAGCGGCTATGGCTAAAAATGGGATTGAAGTCAGAGCAAGAGCAAGGGTGACCGTCCGGGCAAATATAGATCGTTTGGTGGGCGGGGCTGGCGAAGAAACAATAATTGCTCGGGTAGGAGAAGGTATTGTAACTACTGTGGGCAGCTCAGAAACGCATAAGGAAGTCTTGGAAAATCCTGATTTGATTTCCCACACAGTACTCAACAAGGGCCTTGATGCCGGCACAGCATTTGAAATCCTTTCTATAGATATCGCGGATGTCGATGTTGGTCGAAATATCGGGGCACAGCTGCAAACAGATCAAGCAGAAGCAGATAAAAGGATAGCTCAGGCAAAAGCTGAAGAGCGTAGAGCCTTAGCTGTTGCAAGAGAACAAGAAATGAAAGCCTCAGTTCAGGAAATGAGAGCCAAGGTTGTCGAGGCGGAAGCAGAGATCCCCAAAGCTATGGCACAAGCTTTCCGCGAGGGCAAGCTGGGAGTAATGGATTATTACAACATGCAGAATGTTATTGCAGACACAAATATGAGAGAATCTTTGTCGAAACCTGTTACGACCGGAGAGATCGAGGGACAGATAAAAAAATAGAGCAGCCCGACAGTGATTTTTCAATTTGATGGGAAAAAGGGGAGAACCTTTTCAATGGAAGATATCCTGGCAGTCGTGGCCTTTGTTGTATTTATTACATTCCGTACCTTGAGAGACAGAAGAAAAGGCCAGCAAAATAAAATACCTAAACAAGTGCTTGAACATAAGAAGGTTATTGATCCTCCCGGACTTCAAGCAAAAAAGAATATCGGAACTGCTTCGCTGAAGGACGAGCGCCTGATCCCCGCGTTTATTGAAGAGGGTACCAGTGCCTATGATGATTTCAATTACAGCAAAGCATCTGAAATCGAAAACGAAAAAATGGGGAAGATAGGTCCAACAGCTCTTGAACAAGAGTACAGCCCAGGATCTCTTATGTCTGAACCTGTCGATCTTCGAAAAGCATTTGTGTGGGGGGAAATACTATTAGGACCTAAGTTTAAACAGCAGAAAAAGAGACATGTCGATAAATATTATTTCAGATACAGAGCTTAATAAAAAGAGGGGGTAATTAATCGCTTGACGGTCATGTCGGAAAAACTTATAACTATCAACAATGATGAAGCCGCGATACTTTACGGTCTTAAAGATCAGAACCTCGGATTTTTGGAAGAACATCTCCGAGTCAAACTGATCGCCAGAGGAGGAGAAATCCGTATAATCGGAAACGATGCCGATGTCAGGACGGCCGTGGAAGTTTTTCAGCGGCTGCTTGAATTGATCAGAGCCGGAAACAATATTACTATATCCGATATTAATTATTGTATTGGTGTAGTAAATGAGGGCCAGGGCATGAAACTTTCCGAGTCTCTTAACGAAGTGATCCAGGTCACTGCCCGAGGAAAACAGATCAAACCGAAAACAATTGGTCAGCATCAGTATGTTCAAGCAATAAAGAAAAGTGATATTACTTTTGGGATAGGACCAGCAGGAACAGGGAAGACTTATTTGGCCGTTGTTCTTGCGGTAACAGCCCTGAAAAACAAGGAAGTCAACCGGATAATCCTGACGCGTCCAGCGGTAGAGGCAGGAGAAAAGCTGGGATTTCTTCCGGGAGATATGCAGGAAAAAGTAAATCCGTATCTTAGGCCCTTATATGACGGGCTATATGACGTCCTTGGCATAGAGACAGCCCAGCGTTATGTAGATAAATCAATTATTGAGATCGCACCGCTTGCTTACATGAGAGGACGTACATTAGATGATTCCTTTATAATTCTTGATGAAGCCCAGAATACAACACCGGAACAAATGAAAATGTTTTTGACTAGAATTGGATTTGGATCGAAAGCGGTCATAACGGGAGATGTCACACAGGTGGATTTACCTAAAAATGCTAATTCCGGGTTGGTCGTTGTCCAAAAAATACTCCTCGGAATCAAAGGGATCAGTTTTCAGTACCTAACTCAGGCTGATGTCGTTAGGCATCCTGTAGTGCAAAAAATCATCAACGCATATGAGAAATACCGGATGTTCGAAGAGGGATCGGTTTAAGGAGGAGATTGCTATTTCCAAGGGCATAAGGAACAAGATACTGGGGGATAATGCCACAGGATCTTCTATACTAAGCAAATTCCGCATGGCGGTCATGCTGATTTTGTTTGCTGTGGGTGTGCTTGCTGTTTTTGCATTCTATTACTTGCCGCAAGAGTACTCCGTAAAGGCAGGACAGGTCTCAACAAGAACAATTCGTGCTGCCCAGGACTACACCTTTGAAGATACGGCTAAGACTACTGAACGCAGGCAGGCTGCGGCTGATAATGTCGGAGAGATTTATATACTCGACCGCAGAGTAATGGTCGAGATGGAAAACAAGATAGAGCAAGCGTTTGATTCATATTACTCGACAGTCCGTAGAGATGATCTCGATACTAAGTCGAAAATCCGTATCTTGAGAGAAGAATATTCACTTTCTGATGTCGCGGCAAGCGTTCTGGTAAATATGGAAAGCGATACGCTCAAAGTCTTGACCGCTGAATCGGTAAATTTGCTTCGTGATAATTGGAATTTAGGTGTAAGGGATTTCGAAGTAAACGAAAAAAAGGTAAAAATCCTTAACCAAATAGAGTTGTTGAATTATAATTCACCTTACAGAGATTTGATCAAGGCTGTATTTAATAAAATCGAACTAAAACCAAATTATGCTTACGACGAGGAAGCAACTATAAAAGCAAAAGAGGAAGCAGCCGAAACAGAGAGCCCCGTGTTGATAACGATCCACAGAGGCCAAAACATCGTCAACGAAGGAGAAGTGGTCACAGCCGGTCAGCTCGAGATATTGGAAGCACTTGGCTATCAAAAGAAATCACCTTTGATCTCGATGCTCGGATTTGCTCTCTTCCTTGCTCTGTGGCTAGTTTTGACAGGATATTTCATCAAGTATTTTTGCCGTGAAACTTACAATAA
>JAXGPE010000010.1:0-47060 GCA_040767105.1 Peptococcaceae bacterium
CAATTCAGACAGCCGCCTTTTCAAGCGGATGCGGCGGAGGTGTATTATGGATGATAATAAAATAATTCACTACATACCTCCTTTGCCTCCGAAGAGGGAAAAGCGCGTTGGAATTTACTGTCGTGTAAGCACAAACAGTACTGAACAACTGAAAAGTCTGACCGCCCAGGTGTCGGCGTTAACTAGATTAACGGCAGCCAATCCGAAATGGTTATTGGTGGATGTGTATATAGACATTGCTTCAAGCAAGACAGGATCTTCTCGTAAAGAGTTTAATCGTATGCTGAAGGATTGTCAGTCACATGATTTGGAAATTATCCTTACCAAGAGTATCAGAAGGTTTGGTCGAGATACGGTAGAAATTCTTGATGCGCTGAACCAATTGAAACTACTCGGCGTTCGAGTCATATTTGAACAGGAAGTACTTGATACAGCTGATACTGACAGTGAATTGATGATATCAATAATTGAGGCTATTGCACAGGCGGAGAATGAATCACGCAGTGATAATATAAAATGGGGTATCAAACAACGTGCGGCGCAAGGCACTTCGAAACTGTATAACAGAAAATGCTATGGGTATAAAAATGATGCAAATGGCAATCTGAGCATTGATGAGAAAGAAGCAAAAAATGTAAGAATGATTTTCAACATGTATCTCCAAGGGAAGAGTGTATTAGGCATTGTATCTGAATTAGAGAGATTAGGAATCAAGACGCCTACAGGAAAAGAAAAATGGGCCAAGCGAACAATTGACGTAATGCTCAGTAACGAAAAATATACTGGGAATGTCCGACTGCTGGATGATGGAAAACATGACTTGTATTATTTGTCAGAGGATAACAACCCGGCGATAATATCAAAAGAAATTTTTAAATCGGTGCAGATTGAAAAACAACATCGAAGTAATGTCACAAAGGACGAAGATGGTAGCAAGAGAAAAAGTAAAAAATACAGTTCGAAGAAATGAAAAGGAGGTGCTCATATGGGAGAACTGAAGACCAAACAGCATGAGGCAGACGTTTTTGAATTTATTAAGAATTTTGCGAATACTGAGCAAAAACGTGAGGATAGTTATGAACTTGTGAAGTTGATGCAAGAGGTTACAGGACAGCCGCCAAAGATGTGGGGACCTTCTATAATCGGATTCGGCAGATATCATTATAAGTCAGATCGTAGCAGACAAGAAGGAGATTGACCATTAGTTGGTTTTTCACCTCGAAAAGCGGCTATATCGTTATATGTTTTTTTGGGAAGCCCGGAACATGAGTATTTACCAGAAAACTTGGGGAAGTATACAACAGGCAAGGCTTGCATCTATGTAAAAAAGCTATCAGACATCGATAAAGAAGCGCTTATAAGGTTGATGCGAGCTACGATTGATTATTTAGAAGAGATACATGGCTAAAATTAATTTTAAATAGAGCAAAGATGTGAAGATGCAAAATAGCCTAATCGAAAATCCGTTGTTGAGAAGTCAGAATGGATATCAAACCGCTATAAACACAAGATTTATACGGGCTTTCAGCAAAATGACATATTGCCACAAAAACTCATGTGGAGTGCGTAGTATTGATGTCAAGGGTGAAAGAGTGAGTGTGTGAAAAGTCCAGTAATACTGGGCTTTTCAGGATTTGAGAGCAAAAATATGATGTGTTAAAATCGTGAAAATATAGGTTCGTGGGAACATATCCAAAGAGCTGATTTTGACCCGTAGAGAGTGATTTAGATGTCGGTACTTGGTAAGTGGTCAGGATAGATGTTTCGGATTTTTAGGGCTTGATGAGTGGTCGAGTTAGATGTTTTTTAGATTTGATGGGGTTGAGAGAGCGGGTTGGATGTTGGTCATAGCAAGCCGTTTACATCGACAGATGGAGGTGTAAATAATGATGGAGATTGAAAGGGCTCAATTCTTCAATAAAATGCCACAGGCGCTCCCGTTATATTTGACTTTTGAAGAAATGATTCGTGTGAAGTATCCAGATATTAAAATCAAGATTCAAAAGTCTCAAATTTCGATTTCAAATAAAAATGGGTTTGCCTATGTATGGCTGCCGGTTCGCGAGATGAAGAACCGGCCGGATGTATTTATTGTTGTATCATTTGGTCTGCCATACAAATTGGATTCATCTCGAATTGTGCAGGCGATAGAGCCGTATCCTAACAGGTGGACTCACCATGTAATAATCCAGGATATAAATGAAATTGATTCTGAACTGATGAATTGGATTGAAGAAGCTTATGAATTTGCCATGAATAAGTGAGCTATAAATTTGATTGAAATTCCAGTATGAATTCTCAATACAGAAAGTATGGAGTGATAATGGATAAGGTATATGAATTTGAAGCCGAAATCAAAAAAGTACCGGATATTGACGGTGCATATATTGAGATACCTTTTGATGTAAAAGCGGAATTTGGAAAAGGAAGAGTACCTGTGACCGCCACATTTGATGGAGAACCATATGAAGGAAGTCTCGTTAAAATGAAAACACCGTGTCATATTATTGGGATTAGGAAAGAAATTCGAGCGAAAATCGGCAAACAGCCGGGTGATATAATAAAGGTTACAATTCAAGAAAGAGAGAACTCAAAATGAACAAATTTTTCAAATTAAAGGTAATCCTGCCCATCATTCTGGGGATTATTATTAGCGGACTTCTCTTTGCCTTTGGAGAATACGATGACGCACCAGGCATGTGTGCTATCGGATTGTCAGTCGGGTTTATCCTAATTATGCTTGGTGTCAATAAAACAGGCATCATTAGAAAAGGACTGCTTGCGCCAATTTTACTTTTATCTTTCGCTGCTTTCATCGCATTGATCACCACATCAATTCTAATTGATGGCGAGTTCGGAGACAAACCGTGGAATTCTGCTTTTGGGTATATAATAGCTGCTGTGTTATTACTCATGGGGTTATTGAGAATACAAATATTTCACAAGTCAAAATTATAGGAGAAAACCGCAATAATTGTCACCTTCATATTGTGGAAGCTAAGTTTGGCAAGGGCAGAGTAAAAGTTCACGCAACTTAAGAAAATAATATTTAGGGAGGTAACGAACGTGAAGAAAATAATCATCTTTCTGATATGTGCGGTAATGATTATTAGCTTGAGTGCGTGTGGTGGGAATGTTAAGAATGTCAATGTGGTAGAAGTAAAATCAGAGATTTATACATCTGATGATATTAAGGCCGCTATTGATACTATCAAAAAAGAATTTGATAAAGATTGGATGGGCTGTACACTAAAAGAAATCTATTATGCTGGTGATGAGACTTCCAAGGATTTTCAAGATTGGGCAAATAGAAAAGATGCTGATGAAGTCATAGTTTTATTATCTTCTTTTGATGTTGACGGATCAGGTGGAGACGGTTCCTTAAATCTAATAGCACATACGACAATTGGATGTGGATTTTGGTAAGAACAAATGGCGGTAAATGGCAACATGTTGACCATGGGTATTAATCGGAATATCGTTTTGCTCGATGAAGCGAAATAGCCTTTAAAATAAGGCATTTTCGCTGTTTTTGGACTTGCTGCCTAAATATCCTAACTATCACATGTTGAGGTGGTTACTTTGCTTACAAGGAGCGAAGCGACGAAGTAAGCAAAGTAACCGCCCATGCAAGGCTTGCCCAAGAAGGCGAGAGAAGCGAAGGCTGATTGGAAGCAAGCTACTGCTGAGACGGTAGTATTGATAACGAGGTTTTAGAACGGGGTGTCTTGAAAGGCTTGATATAAGGGATTCTTGATATTTAAGAATAAAAATCTGATATGCAAAAACCATGAAAATATCGGTTCATGGAAACAAGTCGAAGATGGCATTTTCGAGTGCGAGAGAGCGATTTAGATGTCATAGTCTGACGAGTGGTCAGATTGGATAATATATAAAAAATCACATATACAAATCAGACAAGGTAACTTTATAGTTGATTTTAGAGTGTGTCTAGGGTGTTTACACCGGTGCCTTAAGTTTTCGATTCAATACGGGACAAAAACCAAAAATCATGGTCAGTAAAAAATCCAAATATGAAGCATTATGAAGCATAAGGAGAATAACAAGTGAATATTAATTTCCCCATAGAAGAAGCAGTGAGAAAACGCTATAGCGTAAGAAATTATAACAATCAAGAAATTGAAGAGACAAAAAGAAAGGCAATTGAAGTTTTTGTATACTCCTTGGATAATCCTTTTGGAAAAAGAGTAAACTTTTACTTTCTTGATAATAAAGTTTTGAAAAACACAGAAAAGCTTGGAACATACGGTGTTATTAAAGGCGCCACACAGTATATAGGAACAACTATAAAACTAGAACCGATGGCCTTAGAAGCACTAGGATATGAGTTTGAAACAGTGATTCTTTATTTAGCACATATTGGCATCGGAACATGCTGGTTGGGTGGAACATTTGATCGTAAAGGATTTGCAAACGCTATGAATATTGGGGAAGATGAAATATTTCCAATCATATCGCCCTATGGATATGCTGCCGAGAAGAAGCATATAAAAGAAATTGCAATGAGAAAATTGATTAAGGCAGACCATAGAAAAGAATGGGAGCAACTATTTTACAAACATGATTTTCAGTCACCGCTTTTCAAGAAAGAAGCGGGAGATTTGGAGTTTCCGCTAGAAATGCTTCGTTTAGCGCCATCAGCCTCAAACAAACAACCTTGGCGTGTTTTAGTCAAGGACAATGTATGTAATTTTTACGAATATAAATCACCGGGATACAGCGCTGTTTTTTCATATGATATTCAAAGAGTCGACATGGGAATTGCGGCAGCACACTTTGATTTTGCAGTTAAAGAAAAGAAACTAATAGGCCATTTTGAAACAAAATGTCAACCAGAATTAAAATCTCCTGACAATATGGAATATGTCTTTTCATGGATAAGAGAATAAAAAGATAACAGAAAGTGAATTGCTCACAAAGGTGGAATTTTTGCTAAAATAATAAATTGAAGAGACTGCATTATCGTGGTTTCAAGGCGGTGACGACATGAATGAAATGGATGAAAAATTGATCGCTCCCTGCGGGATGAACTGCTGCTTATGCATCGCTTATCAATTTAAGGAAAATGATATTAACAAACGAGGGTTCCACAAAAAATATTGTCCGGGATGCATTCCGAGGGGAGAATACTGTACGCACATGAGAGACGCGTGCGAATTGCTGGCAAAAGGTAGCGTCCGGTTTTGTTTTGAATGCGAAAGCTTCCTTGTAAGAGATTGAAAGCATTGGATAAGCGCTACCGTACAAAATACCATATGAGCATGATAGAAAACCTCAACTACATCAAGGAATTTGGCATGGAAGAATTTTTAAAGAAGGAACGTGACCAATGGCGTTGCACAGAGTGCGGAACGACTATTTGCTGCCATAACGGACTATGTTTGAATTGTAATATTGATACGCTTCTTATGAATAAAAAATATCGGTGGGAAATGGATAATAGAAAACCGAAAACTGAAGATATGAGATCAATCAAGGAACAATTGCTTAGAAACCCTGATATAGAGCCGACAAGTGACGTTATTGCACAGGCGCTTGGAGACTCGAATAAGGCCTATGTGAAGTTTATCAATGAACTTACAAGCCACGATATTCATTTAGAATGGCGTTACTACAATGATGGAAAGGCGTGGCTGGCAAAAGGACTCTATAAGTGGACAGGCGTTCGAGGTGGTCAAAATGAAAAAACGGTTTTTTGGCTGTCGATCTGGGACGGTTTTTTCAAGGTGACCATTTATCTTCCCGAAAAAGCCCGTGCAGATGTATTGAGTCTTCCGCTTGACAATGAGGTTAAACTAATGATAGCGGCTTCACAACAAATGGGAAAACTGAAATACCTTCCTATTGTTTTCGACTTGTGTTCGGATGAAATGCTTGAGGCAGTTTTCTTGCTTGCTGATTTCAGGAAAAGCCTAAAATAGGCGGTGAATATATGGAGATTAAAAAATACAGCAAAGTCGATGAATCTTTACTTTTGACTTACTTGTCGATGAAGGCGATGAATGGAGCTGTTACCATGAGCCGGACAGTCGTGATAAATACATCAAGGCTCTTGAATCAAGCATAACATACGTAGCCTGTGACGGCCTTCTGGTATGCGGATATGTCCGTTGTCGAGAAGACGATGGTTTCGGCGTTTACATATATGACTTACTCGTAAGAAAGTCATATCGTGGTCGGCAACTTGGTAAAATTCTTATGGAACGGGTGTACCAAGATTTTCCCAGCCAAACCATATATGTTATGAGCGATGTTGATCCATATTATGAAAAACTCAGATACCACAGAGAGGGATCAAACTTTGAGGTTAAAGCAAAATGAAGTAAGGCACCCTACGTAAATCCGTAGAGTGCCTTGTTCGTATTCAACCTTAATTCACATCCACTGTTAAGCCGGACTGAAATCCCACGGTGACTTTATCCTCATAGACTCTGACCTTCTCAATCAGACAATGTGATAAAATATCAACAAAGGTACATAAGTTCAAGTAAATGGTATCAGTTCATTAAGCTGTGAAATCTGAAGGAATGCCCGTGGACAAATGCGCTTTGTACTGCTATAGACCGGCGGTCTATTACGCTGACAACGGCGGGCAATTGTCAGAGGGGAAACAAAACTGGTGGGACAGGAAGGACTGATAATGTAATTGCGAAAATAATAGACGACAAGTTGTAAAATGAAGGTTCTGCTATCATGGAAATAAGGCGATACCATCAATAATATTTTATGGAAGGTGATTTCATGGAAAAGATTTATCATTACACGATAACGAATCAGGAGATCTTTGAAAATATTTTCAAAGATGAAAAGCTGCTTATGAATCATGTTATCGTACCTCCGGGAAAGGTATTTCCGAAGCATCCGACGGATGCAACTGTTTATGCGCTGATCACTCAAGGAGAGCTGAGCGTGAAGCTTGAAGAAAACGAACTCCAAATATATAAGGCAGGGCAAGTTGTCAATATTCAAAAAGGTGTGAATACGGAATTAGGAAACAGGAGTGAGAAAATCCTAGAATTATTTGTTGTGAAATATGAATACGATGCTTGAAAATTTAAAGAATGAGCCGGCATATATGACGCTATGGGGCTTTCCAAAAGCTAAAAGATTTTGTTTGGTCGGAGGTTGATCTTAAATGAGATTAGATGGTTTGGGGATTTTCGTAAAAGATATGTCTGTGATGATTCGTTTTTATAGGGAGGTTCTTAATTTTGAAATCCGTGAGGATGAAAACACATCGAATGTTTATCTTATAAAAGATGGGACATTGTTTTTGTTATATCGCCGGACAGACTTAGAAAAGATGACCAACAGAAAATTTGGATATGCGAATGAAATTAACGGACATTATGAAATCGCTCTGAGTGTAGATAGTTATGCAGAGGTTGATTTGACCTTCAGAGAACTCGTGAAAAAGGAGCGACCCCTGTTTTGGAGCCAACCACCGAGCCTTGGGGAGTCAGCGCACATGCTATATATCCGATCCGGAAGGTAATCTAATCGAAATTGGATCATTTAAAAAATAAAAATACCCATGATATCATTTAAATATTGAGCAAAGAAAAAATGTTTGACCGCTTATAGCATAATTCATATATATAATATCAATATGGAGGTAATTAAATGGAACTGACTAAAAGAAGTTATAAAATACTAAAATGGTCAAACAGAATTTTAGCCGCTTTGATAATTGTTTTCGGCCTGCCTTTTTATTTTGGCTACGGAAATCCATTGCCTTTCGTTGATCCAAGCTACTCTTTATGGGATAATACTTGGTTGTCGGTTTTCCCCATAATGTTTATTGGTTTAGGATTGGGTTGGAAATGGCCTAAAATTGGCGGATATTTGATCGTAGTCCCGATATTTTTTGGATTTATCATAGGCGTAGTCATCAGGGCGGGTATTTCAATGCATATGTTTATTCCTTTTTTTGTCGGCACTTTTTATCTCATCCTAGGATATGTTAAAGTTAGATAATAAAGCATCAAACACAAAGAGTTTCGCAAAGCTATATGAGGTTCATTCTTTTAAACCTTAGAGAAAATAGGGTCATCAAGTTTTGAAAGGTTGAATCGCTTGGTGAAAAGCAGAGCTTAATTTGATTCGGTCTAAGGGAGAGGCTAAAGGATATGCATGTTGTAATGATCCATGGGTATTTCCTTAAGGGAACAGGAAGCAACCTTTTTGTCCGGAATATTTGCCGGGTACTATGCCAAAAAGGGCATGAGGTTTCTTTGGTTTGTCAGGAAAACGATGTTGAAGATATTGATTTTATAGAGGAAGCATTTGATTTTTGTTCCGATAACACTTCCTATATTGATTTCCATAGCAAAACGACGTCTTACAAGGGAAAATGCAAATTGTATCGGCCGAATCTAAACGGGTTTCTTCCAGTATTCGTTCATGATTATTATGAAGGTTATGAGGTTAAAGAATTTATTGCCTGTACACAAGAAGAAATTGAGAGCTATCTGGGGAAAAACAAAAAAGCACTGGATCTTATATTTGCTCAACAAGATCCTGATATAGTCTGGACAAACCATACCATCATGCAGCCTGTATATATAGCCAGAAGCATTTTGGGCAATAAAAGAAACATGCATGTAATGACTATGCATGGAAGCTGTCTTAATTTTGCTGTTAAAAAAAGTCCTCTGCTCGCGAATTATGCTATGGAGTCTGTTAAGAAGGTTGATAGGATCGTTTTTGTCAGTGACTACTCTCAAGATGAATTTCAGACTTTTTTCAGTGAGGAAGATGTAATTAAGCAGAAGTCAGTTGTAATTCCCGCCGGGGTCGATTTAGAAAAGTTTTTGCCTTTGGATGGACAAACTGATAAAAATACATATATTCAGAGCTTGATAAAAAACCTGGAGATCGAAAAAAACAAAAAAAATTCACGCCCGGCAAAAAGCAGCTGGCAAACCGACGAAAATATTCTAAGCAAATTGAAGCTGATAGATTTTGAAAAGGAAAGAATTATTCTTTATTACGGTAAATATTTATGGACAAAAGGCTTGCAGCTCCTGATTGCGGCAGCTCCGCTTATTCTGCAAAGGCATGAACATACACGATTCATCTTCGTCGGTTTTGGTTCCTCAAGAAAATACTTTGAATCGTTGGTAGAAGCGCTTGAAGGCGGGCACGGAGATTATATTCGATTTGCTTAAATATCCTGAAAAATTTGATAAAGAGATAGAAAATTTTCATCCCAGTTTTTCCTTGCACTTATAGAATGCCTAAAAGATCAGGGTTTTGCCGAGACATATTTTTCGACGGCGCAAAATAGGATCAGAAATGCGATTACCTTTACTGGTTTTTAGCGCATGATTATTTAAAAGGGTTGATTGCTTGTTCGGATGTGACAACAGCTCCTTCAATCTTTCCGGAAGCTTTCGGGATGGTGGCTGTTGAAGCTTTATCTGCCGGCATCATTCCCGTTCAGACAAATCACTCCGGATTTGCGGAAGTCATTAGAAAATATGTTGATGAATTCTGCGACGTATTTGATAAAAGTAAAATGGATCCTTTATATCTTGATGAAAATCTTGTGCTTAATATGGCTAAAAACATTTCTTTTTTGCTTGACTATTATGAAGAGATGGATACGTCTCAAAGACAATCAATAAGGCAAAGGGCTAGAAACATTTGTACAGAAAATTATTCCTGGGAAAACATTGTTGAACGTTATCTAAAAATACATTCAGAAAGACGGTGATGATATCAAAATACTTATTACCAATACGGGCCCTTGGGGTACTGGGAGTGGAACGGTTGCGGACGGGGTAATGCAGAGCTTAAAGAAGGGGACATCAGGTAAAAGCTTTTTCCCGGATTCCGTTTTCCCGGTGCGGATTATCACAAATATTACGGCGACAAAGATACTTATCACATCGTGAAATTCCCCGTTACTTATGAGGGAGTAGACCTGTACACCTTTCCCCTGATAATTCGCGACCCTAATCCAAGAAATTATGAAGCAGGCATGGACATTTAAGGACCTTACAGAGCGAGAATTGGAAGCATATTTTAAATACATAAGGCAAGAATTGGAGCAAGTTATCGCGGAATTTGCCCCGGATGTGATCGAATGTCAGCATGTCTGGGCAATAGATCACTTATTGAAAGATATGGGTTATCACTATATATGTGTTGCTCACCACAGCGATCAGTTGGGTTTCTTGTTTGATGAAAGGATGAGCAGGAGGGCTCTCCAATCTGCAGAAAGCGCCTCTTATATCTTTGCCGTATCGGATTTTGTAAAAGATGAGGTATTAGAATTATATCAGGTTCCCCCGGAAAAGGTTATTGTTACCGGGAATGGATATAATCAGTCAATATTTGAGTTGATGAGCGGTTTGGATCGCGAAAGGGTACTGGCTGACCTTGGCTGTGGCAAGCTGGAGGAGCATCCGCTGATAACCTTTTGCGGAAAAATTTCTGCAACAAAAGGCATAGATATTCTGCTTGAAGCAAACAAAATTATCCAGGAAAAGAAGAAAGCTTATATACTTCTGATGGGCAGCGGAAATCTTGATGCTTTGCAGAAAAAATCCGGCGGCAGATTTCATATGGAGAATGTAATTTACTTGGGTCAGCGTAGTCAAATGGACCTGGCTAAGCTTCATAATATTGCTGCCTTGAGTGTGCTTCCTTCACGTACAGAAGGTTTTGGGATCGCAGCACTTGAAGCTATGGGCTGCGGGAAACCGGTAGTTTACACTAACGCGGGAGGCCTGGCTTCTTTTGCGGTTGGCAGGATGGTGGAAAAGGAAAATCCCCATGAGCTTGCTCAATCAATTTTGCAGATTTTATCGCTGGAAGAAATAGATTATCGTGAATTATGCCAGCACGCATATTCAGCTGCACAAAAACATTCATGGGAAAGCATAGTTGATATTCGCATGAAATATTACAGCGAAATTTATTTTTTGAATCGTGGAAAAAGAATCTGATAAATAAAGAATTTCAGGGAGTAATCAAATGGATATTGATAAAACTATTGAATCGCTCATACGCAAAGGATATACTGTCTCATACTTTGAGGATACTGAAGCAGCTGCACGGTATCTTGATAGTTCAATTGATAATAAATCGATTGGCTTTGGTGACTCGCTGACATTATCAAGCATGGCCCTTTCGAAAAGGCTTTCAGCCCATAATAAGGTTTTTGATCCTCAAAGCTGTTCGAATAAAGCTGATTTTATTGATATTGCGAAAAAGTGCCTAAGAACTGAAATATTTATTACATCATCAAATGCTTTGTCAGAAAACGGAGAAATCATTAATATTGACGGGACTGGCAATCGTCTTTCCGGTTCTCTCTTCGGGCATGAAAAGGTGTATTATGTTATCGGAATAAATAAGATTGTTTCAACCTTGGAAGAAGCGATTTGGCGTGCCAAAAACATCGCCGCACCTAAAAATGCAAAAAGACTTATGCTCAATACTCCTTGTGCGGTCGAGGGGGAACGCTGTTATGACTGTTCAAGCCCGGAGCGAATTTGCAATGCCATGCTTATCAACTTCAGAAAAATCAATGATATGGATGTAGAGATCGTGATCATAAATGAAAAACTCGGGCTTTGAAAAACATTTAGAGATGTTAAATTTTATTAAATTTGAGGTCAGGCAGGCTGGAATGCTATTTCATTAACTCTTAGAAAGTAGCAAATTGACGAGGATATTTCGGAAAAGAGTGATCTCATTGAATATCGCGGGTATAATTTTTTTTGTTATATTCATTTTATCTTTTTACGCCGGAACTAGTTACTATATTGGGCATAAGCTGCTTGAATGCTTCATTTTTCTGTTTCCGTACATTGACAAAAAGATTTTTATTTCAGCCTATTGCTTTATAGCTTTATCGGCAATATTTGTCTTTTTACCTTTGCCTACGAGGATCAAGCGGATAATTAGCTGGTCGGGTTCGCACTGGATGGGCATTTATATATATCTGCTGCTGCTTTTCCCAATCGCGGATATTGTTTTGTCATTTCTTGGTTGATATATCATCCTCGCTCCGATACCGCAAAGTATTCGTTTTCTTTGCGGGTGGAGCGGTGATTGTGGTAACATTTGCGATGGTAATATATGGGATATATAATGCTAAGCAAATCAAGCATGTTTCTTATCATGTCCAAACCAAAGAAATGCTGTTAGCGGATCAATTCAGAATAGTCCTAATCAGTGATATACATCTGGGCGCGGTAAATTCAGAAAAGAATCTCTCGAAAATAGTCCATAATATTAATGTTTTGAAGCCGGATATAGTTTGTATTGCTGGAGATATTTTCAACGATGATTATAATTCGATACTTGACCCTGAAGAAGCAGTCGGATTGCTGAAAAGCATTTCGGCAACCTATGGCGTATATGCAAGCCTGGGAAACCATGATGGCGGTAAAACCTTTGACCAGATGCTCGGGTTTCTTGAACGGAGCAATATAGAGCTCTTGAAGGATGAACATGTTATTATTGCAGAGCAGCTCTGCCTGATCGGCAGAGTCGACTTCTTCGCCGATCGGTGGGTTCAAGGGCTTAAAAAGGAAAGATATTTCAGAAATTATAGCGCCGATAGACAAGAATATGCCCATCATTGTTATGGACCATACACCTTCGAACTTTGAACAATATGGCAGTGAATTCGCTTTGGTTCTCGCCGGGCATACACACAAGGGACAGATATTCCCGTTCAATCTAATAACAAGTGCAATATTTGCATTGGACTATGGATATTGTCGCCAAGAGAATGGCGGACCTGATCTTGTAGTTGCATCAGGAGTTGGCACTTGGGGCATGCCAATGCGCGTCGGCACTAATAATGAAATAGTGAGCATAATATTACGTTAGATCGCTCGAATAATACTCGAATAATAAAGGATAGTGAATCAAACAGGACAGAAAATAAAATAGCTTGATAAAAAAGAAAAAGATAACAAAAGGAGGGAATCAATGAACTTGTTGAAAGAAGCAACCGAGTTGCATGACGGAAAATGGCACAACATGGAAGCAGAAGGCATTTTTGAAGTGCTTTTTAGCAGCAAGGAGGGGCTTGATCCCATAGAGGCCGCTCGGCGCCTTCTGATATACGGTCCAAATTCTTTGCCGCTTAAAAAACCCCCGACGATTTTTACGATTTTATTCCATCAAATCAAAAACCCGTTGATTTTCATATTAATAGCTGCAGCAGCCGCCTCACTGATAATTGGGGAGGTCACTGATGCTTTTTTTATTTTACTTGTTATTTCTTTGAACAGCGTTTTAGGGGCATATCAGGAATACAATGCTGAAAAGAGTGCTATAAGTCTGCAGAATTTGATGAAAATAAAAGCGAGGGTCAGGCGTAGCGGCCGAGAAATCGAGATAGCTGCCGAGGAGCTGGTCCCCGGTGATATCGTATTGTTGGAATCGGGTCATAAAGTCCCGGCAGATTTACGACTGCTGGAAGCAAACAGCCTGTCTGCGGATGAAAGCTTTCTTACCGGAGAATCAATAGCTGCCTGCAAAATGACCGGCAAAATTTCTTTGTCATCCGCCGCAAGCGATAGAATAAATATGGTATATGCCGGTTCCGGTATTACCGCAGGTCGTGGAATGGGTATTGTAGTAAATACCGGGATCAATACAGAGGTTGGTAAAATCGCAGAGAAAGTGAACGAAACCGAAAGTGCTAAGCCGCCATTGATAATGCGTATGGAGAAGTTTACCAAGCAAATCAGTGTGCTGGTATTATTGATCAGCATTTTACTGGCGGTGATGATGTGGACTCAGGATATGAAGCAGCGCCAATATTTTTTCTGGATTGTTGCACTCGCGGTTTCAGCTATTCCTGAGGGTTTGCCAGTGGCGCTTACCGTCGCTTTGTCTGTTGCTGTATCGAGGATGTCTAAGAGAAATGTCATCGTAAGAAAGCTGCCTGCAGTAGAAAGCCTGGGCAGCTGCACAGTGATAGCCAGTGATAAAACAGGCACATTGACTGTGAACCAACAAACTGTCCGCCAGATATGGTTGGAAGGAGAAAACCTTTTCGATGTTACGGGCGAAGGATACAATGGTGAAGGAAAGATTATTAAGGCTGGCGGAGAACCTATAACTGCTGAAATGGAAAAAAATTTATGCAAATTAGCTGAGTTATCAGCCTTAGCTAATGAAGCCTCTCTTATCTCAGAGAATGACCTCTGGGTGCACCATGGAGACGCGATGGATATCGCTTTTTTGGCGATGGCTTATAAATTGGGTCAGGATCCAGTTGAAGTCAGGTCAAGATATCAATTGATCGGCATGATCCCTTATGAATCTGAAAGGAAGTATTCGGCGACATTTTATAAATATGAAGAAAATATTTTTGCAGCAGTCAAGGGAGCTGTAGAAAAAATACTTGAACACTGCGAGTTTGCAGAGAATACTGCCGATGGGAAAAATGATCGAAGGAAGAAAATACTCGAACAGGCCGAAAAAATGTCAAACATTGGTTACAGAGTGCTTGCAGTTGCCGATGGACTATGTTCGGATTTTGAGGAGAAGAAAACCTATAAAGAAGAAGATTTGCCTGAATTGGTATTCAGGGGGTTGGTAGGATTTATTGATCCTTTACGCCCGGAGGCAATAGAATCTGTAAACCGCTGTAGATCTGCGGGCATAAAGGTGATCATGATAACCGGAGATCATCCCGGAACCGCTGCCGCTATAGCCAGAGAAATTGGGATCGCCGACAAAGACGAAAAAGTAGTAACAGGAGTCCAGCTCGCTGAGGCCGGTGGATCAAAAAGCCCTATCTTTGACAGACTGGTTTCCTCAACGCATGTTTTTGCAAGGGTATCTCCTTCTCAAAAGCTTGAAATAGTAGAATCACTTATTAATCAGGGGGAATTTGTGGCAGTTACCGGGGACGGAGTAAACGATGCCCCGGCTATGCGCCGGGCAAATATAGGTATTGCTATGGGTTCTGGTACAGATGTAGCCAAAGAGATCAGCTCAATGATCATTACCGATGATAATTTTGCTTCAATAGTTTCGGGGATAGAGGAAGGCCGGTTTGCATACGATAATGTACGTAAGGTTATTTATTTAGCTGTATCAACAGGGGCTGCTGAAGTTGCGCTGTTTGTGGCTTCGATATTTGCCGGTCTGCCATTGCCGCTTTTAGCTGTCCAACTTCTCTGGCTGAATTTGGTTACCAATGGTATCCAGGATGTAGCCTTGGCTTTTGAAGGCGGAGAAGAGGGAGCGATGCAGCGTAAACCAAGAAAACCCAAAGAGAAAATTTTCGATCCTCAGATGCTCGCACAGACATTTATTTCCGGATTGACGATGGGCGCGATCACTGTTGCTTTCTGGTATTTCCTCATAAAAATTCAGGTCATGGAGGAAAGGCATGCCCGCAATATAATTTTGCTGCTGATGGTTTTATTCCAAAACGTTCATGTTTTTAACTGCCGCTCAGAATTTACATCTGTATTTAAAGTGCCGATCAGCAGGAACTATTTATTGGTGGTCGGTGTATTATTGGCTCAGGGGGTCCATATTTTAAGTATGCATGTGCCATTTATGCAAACTATTTTGCGGATCGAGCCGATAACGGCTTTTGAATGGCTTGAGGTATTTGTTTTTGCCATACCCCTGTTGGTAATGATGGAGACTTATAAAATCGTTAATAGAAAAATCATTAATAAGGCAAATATTGACCAAGCCCCAAATAGAAGATCATAATAAAAAGCTTTCGATCAGGAGTATTGAAGAGCTTCATTGTTGACACTGGCTCAAGCATAATGATAAACTTTGATTAGAGTTTCACTAAGATAGAAAGGAGTTGATTCACTTGTTAGTCACTAAGCAAGCCCCTAATTTTGCAGGCACAGCTTTTCATCAGGGGAAAGTCAAGAAGGTTTCGCTCGAAGACTATCGCGGTAAGTGGGTTGTATTGTGCTTTTATCCCGGAGACTTCACCTTTGTCTGACCAACCGAAATTTCACACATAGCCGTGAGCTATGATAAGCTTCAAGCATTAAACGTCGAGGTGCTCTCTGTAAGCACAGACAGTGCATATTCCCATAAGATATGGAACGAGACGGAATTAAGCAAGATGGTCGGTCGAGACATACCGTTCCCGATGGTTTCGGATCAGGGCGGTGCGATCGGCAAGCTTTATGAGGTGTATGATGAGGAGGCAGGAATAAATGTCCGGGGGAGATTTTTGATAGATCCCGAGGGCATAGTTCAGGCCGCTGAGGTACTGAGTCCGCCGGTTGGCAGAAATCCGGCAGAACTCCTACGTCAAATCAAGGCGTTTCAGCATCACCAAAAAACTGGTGAGGTTATGCCTTCCGGATGGGTTGAAGGAGCGCCGACACTAAAGCCTTCTGTAGGCTTGGCGGGGAATGTCTGGAAGGAATGGAAACCAACTTAGGCTATGATTTAGTTTAATATACACTTATAAGTATATTAGGTGAGTTTTGTTGCCCGGTCCGTTTGTGTTTCAAATTGGCCGGGCAATTTAACAAATACCTATACAAAATCGCAAAAGGAATTCTTATGGGAACGGATAGACTCTGGTGGGTTTCACGGACTTCAAATCCGCTGTCGGGTGGTAAGACCGCCCGAGGTAGGTTCGATTCCTACACGCTCCCGCCATATTTTGCGTATGCGCGGTTTAATGACTGGGAGCTCCCCCGGTCATTTTTATTGGGAGGTAAAACATTGAGTAAAAACGCAATAGAGAATGTATTACGTAATATTCCCCCAATCAATGATATCCTTGATGAAACAGCGGTGGCCGAGCTTATCGGGCTTCATGGCCGCAAACTCGTTTTGCTGAGATTGGGCGAGGTTTTGGATGATTTGAAAAATAAGCTGAAAAATAAGACAGGTAAAGCTGAAGATATGAACTGTGCGAGCGAATCGCAGAAAGATCTGCGCGAAAAAATAATCTTTGATTTGTCTGAAGCATTTAAGCGCCAGGATTTAGGGAGACTAAAGAGCGTGATAAACGCTACTGGGATAGTATTGCATACTAATCTGGGACGGGCTCCGCTGCCCAAGAATTCTCTGGAAAAAGTTTTTGAAATATGCTCAGGTTACAGCAATTTAGAATACGATTTGAATAAAGGGATACGGGGATCCAGATACGATCATCTTGAAGAAAAATTATGCAGACTGACCGGAGCAGAGTCTGCAATTATTGTAAATAATAACGCGGCTGCTGTATTTTTGTGCCTTAATACTTTCGCGTTTGGCAGAGAAGTTTTGGTTTCGCGCGGTGAATTAGTTGAAATAGGAGGGCATTTTCGCATACCGGAGATAATAATTAACAGCGGATGTATAATCAGAGAGGTCGGAACGACAAATAAAACTTATAACTGGGATTATGAGCGGGCGATAAATGAAAATACAGCTGTATTATTAAAGGTGCATACAAGTAATTATCGGATAACAGGCTTTGTTTGTTCCGCCGAGATCAAAGAAATTGAGATACCGCAAGGGAAAGTGAAGCCTATTATGATGGAGGACCTTGGGAGCGGATGCTTATTTGATCTTTCCTCGCTGGGCATATCGAAAGAAAGGTCTCCCGGGGATAGTCTCGAAAGCGGTGCTGATCTAGTCACGTTCAGCGGTGATAAATTGTTGGGCGGCCCCCAGGCAGGAATAATCATCGGTAAAAAAGAACTGATCGAAAAAATCAAAAAGAATCCACTGCTCAGGATAGTACGCTGCGATAAAATGACCATTGCGGCCTTGGAGGGGCTATTGGAAATCTATGATCATGCGGATAGTCATGAAATGAAAATACCCGCTTTATCCATGCTTGCGGAAGATAGTGACAGCTTGACCGCTAAAGCGCTTTGGCTTGCTGAAAAAATAGAAAAAGAAGCCGGAGCTTTTTGCAAAGTTGATGTGATCGATGTCGAAGAGGTCGCCGGTGGGGGCTCTTTGCCCGGAGCCGTCTTCCGGGGCAAAGCGGTCGCGGTGCGAACGCTGAAAGAAAATCCGGAACGAATACGCAAATTATTAAGAAAAAGTGAACAGCCGATAGTTTGTCGCATTGCTGAAGATAGAATTTTATTTCATGTAAGAACGATCACCGAAAAAGAAATAGAAATTATTGGAAGAGAGCTTAGAAAGGTATTGGAACAAAAATCATGAAACATGTCACCTTGGGAACAGCTGGACACATCGATCATGGCAAAACTGCCCTGGTCAAAAGACTTACGGGTACAGACACGGATCGGTTGGCCGAAGAAAAGAAAAGAGGCATGACAATTGAGCTTGGCTTTGCTTTCCTGGAACTTCCGTCGGGTACTACGGTTTCTATTGTTGATGTACCGGGGCATGAAAAATTTGTTAAAACAATGGTCGCGGGAGTTACAGGCATCGATTTTGTATTATTGGTAATTGCTGCCGATGAGGGAGTCATGCCGCAAACATCCGAGCATATCGATATTTTGTCAGTATTGGGTATGGATTCCGGCATCGTAGTGCTGTCTAAGGCTGATTTAGTCAACGAGCAGGAGATCCAGCTCAGAATAGCTGAAATCACCAATGAATTGAAGGGAACATCGCTTGATGGCTTTGAAATCATCCCTGTTTCCGCTCGGACAGGTAAAGGTGTAACTGAGCTTATCCATAAGATCGATGAACTGACAGATAAGGTGTCTCGTTCTCTTGACAAGTCTTTGTTCCGCCTGCCGATAGATAGGGTATTCACTATGGCTGGGCACGGGACGATCGTCACCGGGACAGTATTCAGCGGGATCATCAACAAGGGAGAGACGGTTGACATAATGCCTGAAGGATCGTCTTCAAAAATACGCAATATTCAAGTAAGAAACAAAAATGCTGACCAAGCAATTGCTGGAGACAGATGTGCCTTGAATCTACCAGGGATAGAAAAAGACCAGCTGAAACGGGGATCGGTGATAGTCGGCAAGGGTAAAGTGAATCCGGTAAGACTCATTGATGCGGAAGTTGTAATAGTTCCCGGCGCAGACGACCTTATGCATAATCAACGTGTCCATCTGCATACTGGTACATCTGCGGTCATTGCCAGAGTCAGGATGCTCGGCGCTGAAAGCATACCTGCAAAGGCAAGAGGCTTCGTGCAGCTGAGGTTAGAAGAACCGATAGTTGCACTGAGGGGAGACCGTTTTATTTTGCGTTCATATTCCCCGGTAAGGACTATCGGCGGAGGGGTGATTTTAGCACATAGGACAAAAAACCGTCGAAGATTTGACGTTGAGACCCTGGATCTAATGCGCGCTTTAAAATCGGGAGATGATAGAGAACTGATCATCCGGGCTGCTGAAGGCATCGATAAACCTTTTGACATCCAAAAGCTTCAGGAGGAGACACAGCTTGATAAAAAAACAGCCCAACAATTGATCGACGAACTGGTACTTGAAGGGGAAATAATATTTTTAAAGAATTCAAACAATTATCTTAGCGGCAAAAGCTATTGTGAAGCTTTAAAGGTCGTAGAAAACGAGTTCAACAAGTTATATAAGAAATATCCTTATCGTTACCGGTTATCAAAAGAAGAATTGAAAAGCAAAGCTTTCCCTGCTCTGCCTGCAAAGGACTGGGCAGGGATCATCGGAATATTACTGAATGAAGCTCAATTGATTTCAAAAGGTAATGATTTGAGTCTGGCAAAAAATAAACGAGAAGAAGAAATAGAAAAAAGCAAGGAAGTTTTAAGGGTAAAAAAAATTGTATCTGAAAGCGGACCTGCGCTTTTTACGGAAAATCTGCTGCCTTTTTGCGGAGGAATCAATAAGGATACGCTGATAGAAGTGATAGCTTTTTTAAAATCGATCTCGTGGCTGGAGGAATTAACTGACGGGCATTATGCCAGCAAGGAAATGATTTTTGATATATACAAACATATCCGGAAACTGATCGAAACAAAAGGCGTCGTCACTGTGGCAGAATTGAGGGATGTACTTGCGATCAGCCGCAAAGAGACGATAATCTATCTTGAGTATTTTGATAAAAAGCTTGTAACGAAAAGATAAGGAAATGAGCGAAGACCGGGTGCTGAATTTATGTTATTCTCATAATAAGGATAACCAAAAAGGACAAAAAAACGGATGCTGACATAAAAGGATCAAAGGGGGCTCAAACATGAAGGAATTTATTCCAGACATTCAGGGAAGCCTGCGAAAAGAAATCATCAGGATGCCGGCAGCAATAAGCACCGCAAGTGGTATTCGTATTTTTGGCAAGCTGATCCGTTCTCTTATTTTTACGACGGATGTTGCGATCATCAGGAATTGCAACGCGGACGCAGTTATAGCGGTATATCCCTTTACACCGCAGCCCTTGATATCCCATGCGCTGATCATTGCAGCTGATATACCCGTCTTTTGCGGTGTTGGCGGGGGCACCACGACTGGTAAGCGGGTGCTTAATTTGGCTATGGATGCCGAATTTCAGGGTGCTATCGGGGTGGTGGTTAATCATCCGACACAGAACGATATTATTGCTGATCTGCGTCAAAGGATAGATGTCCCCATTGTTGTTACTGTGGCTAATGGGGGTGTGGATATCAGCAAAAGACTGGCGGCTGGCGCGAGCATATTGAATGTTTCGGCTGCGGGCGATACTCCGAGTGTTGTGGAAAAAATACGCAGAGAATATCCGGAAGTGCCAATCATTGCCACTGGAGGACCGAAAGAAGAAAGTATTATCAAAACTATTGCCGCCGGGGCAAATGCAATAACTTATACACCGCCGACATCGGCCGAGATATTCCAGAAGAAAATGGAAATATATCGCGAGACCGGGCTTGTCTGAAAAAAGGCATACGAGCGAGGCAAGGCTGCTTGTGGCATATTGTGGCATAATATTCTAAAAATCTATATAAACAAAAAAGAGCGAGCAGGTTTTCTTTTCAGAATCCTACTCGCCTTTTTAATGTGACTTCTGTTTATCGGGGACTGTTCAACAAATAATGCCGTTTATTTTCCGGTCATCATCTTTACTTTATCCTGGTTGTTGTCTATCCATTTTTGAGCAACATCTTCTGCTGACTCACCGGCTTCAATATCGACGATCATTTGCTCGACATCTCCGACATCGATGCTCCATTTGCTTAAGAAGCTATGAACATCCGGATACTTTTCCTTAAGGCTCTGATGGGCGAGAACGTGCACCTCGGAGGTTTTAAAGAATCCCTGAGGATCTTGCAGTACTTTCAGTTCATAATTTACAAACATCGGATGCGGGCGCCATCCAAGGAAAATGACCGGCTTTTTATTCAGGATAAGTTTGGAAGCCTGTGCGAGCATTCCGCCTTCACTGGAAGCAACATATTCGAGATCAAGCCCGTAAGCAGGAATCATTTCTCTTGAGGTCATTGTCATACCAGCGCCTTCCTCAATTCCGTAAACCTTTCCTTCGAAAAGGGCCTCATTTCCTTTGATGTCTTCGATTGAATCAATACCTTCAACATATGCGGGGATCACCCAGCCCAACTCGCCATCCGGGTAACTTATAGCGACGTCTTCAATAGTACTGCCGAAGCTTTCCATGTAGTTTTTATGAATGTCAGGAAGCCAGGAATCAAAATAGGCATCGATATCGCCCTTGGATAAACCGGCATATACACCCCCTGCGTCAGCACTGATTTCTTCAACTGTATAGCCCATATCTTCCAAGATCAATCGGGCTACTTTTGTGGGAGGGATGGTACTTGTCCAAGGGGTTACACCTAAGGTAATCTTTTTATCACCAGCCCCTTCCTTATCGCCGGAGCATCCTGCAAACACTCCGATAACGAAGACGAGCAGCAAACTCAATTTGAAAAACTTTTTAATGGATTTTGACATAGAAACACTCCTTTATTTAAGATTATTTTTCTTTCCCAGGCTCTGGGTTATTCTATCTAGGATGATCGCTAAAACGACTATCCCTAAACCGCCCACTAGACCCTTGCCGACATTGACGCTTGAAATCCCCGAAAGAACAAGCGAGCCAAGACCGGGCGCACCGATCATTGATGCTACGACAGCCATGGAAAGGGACAACATTATAGTCTGATTGATGCCAGCCATAATGCTTGGGACAGCCAAGGGCAGCTGTACCTTTAACAATAACTGCATTTGGGTGCAGCCGAAAGCCTGGGCAACTTCAATCACATCTGTGGGCACTTGCCTGATCCCAAGATTTGTCATCCTCACGGCGGGCGGTGTGGCAAATATGAAGGTGGCAATTACTGCCGGAACTCCTCCGAGACCAAACAGCAGTATCGCGGGTATCAAATATACAAAACTGGGTAGGGTTTGCATAAAATCCAAAATAGGCCGGACAATTCTATCTGCTGTCCTGGACTTTGCGCATAAAATACCTATGGGCAAACCTGCAATTATCGAAAAAACTGTTGCGACAACCACGATAGAAAGCGTTTGCATAGCTTCATCCCATATATTTGCAGAACCAAGATATAGCAAACCAATAAATGCAAACAGAGCGACTCCCTTTCCGGCAAATTTCCAGGCTATCAGGATGATTGCCACTGCAATCAGTTCTGGCGGGAGAAAAAGCAACAAATCTGTCACCAGCCCGATAAACCAACCTATACCTTCGCTTATAGCGTCGAAGAATTTGCCGACATTGGGAACAAGCCATCCATTGACAAAAGTATTTGTCCATCTCTCAAGAGGCAAATAAAAATAGTTCATTAACTATCCACACCTCCCTGTTCTTTGCCCAGTACCAGTCCTGATAAAATAGATACACGGACAATAATACCAAGGAGCTTTTCTCCTTCGGTGACCGCGATCGGATACTTTGTATCTGCAGCGATGGCGATAAGGTCACTAAGAGGTGTATCAGGAGAAGTAGTGTGGAAGCCCTGCTGTAAAACTTCTTCGACCCACTGATCCTTTTTGGCGGCTTCGATTGCATCGTCAATAGTCAACAAGCCCTTAAGCTTTCTTTCTTTATCTACGACAAAAATACTGGATATTCCCGCCTCTTTCATTTTGCGTACAGCCATCAACGGGCCATCCTTCCAGGTGGCAACTATGTCCGGCTTTTTCATGATATTTGAGGCTACCAATATTTTTAAGCGATCGACTTTCTCGATGAAGTTTGATACATAATCATTAGCCGGATTTTTCAGTATTTCTTCAGGCGTTCCGATTTGGACAATGTTGCCATCCTTCATTATTGCTATTCTATCTCCGAGCTTAAGTGCTTCATCGAGGTCATGAGTTATGAAAACAAAGGTTTTTTTAAGTCTGTCCTGTAGACTGATCAATTCATCCTGCATCTCTTTCCTGATCAAGGGGTCAAGAGCACTGAAAGCCTCGTCCATCAACAGAATGTCGCTGTTATTGGCCAAAGCACGAGCCAAACCGACGCGCTGCTGCATCCCTCCGCTTAGTTGTCTTGGATAACTTTCCTCATAACCCTTTAAGCCAACATCTTCGATGGACTTACGAGCGCTCTTTTCTCTCTCCTCTTTCGGGATGCCCTGGATCTCTAAGCCAAATTCTACATTGCTTAAAATGGTTCTGTGCGGAAGAAGGGCAAAATTTTGGAAAACCATGCCAAGCTTTTTGCGCCGGATATTGATCAAATGATGCTTATCCATTTTTGTTATATCTTCACCGTCAATATATATTTCTCCGTCAGTTGGCTCGATCAGTCTGTTGAGCAGACGGATCAAAGTTGATTTTCCGCTGCCGGATAAGCCCATGATCACAAAGAATTCACCTTCTTTTATCGAAAAAGAAGCTTGGTTCACTCCTACCGTCAGACCTGTTTCTTCAAAGATTTTATCTTTGCTTTCACCGTTATTCAATCTTTTTAGCCCTTCCTTGGGATTATGGCCAAATATTTTTATTACATTTTTTACTTCGATTTTATCCATAAGCTGCTCCTTTCATCAAAGATTGGCTTTAAAAGAGAGGATACACTTTTATTCTAAAATACAGCAATAATACTAAATTATGGAAGAAAAGAATTGCCTATCTGGCTGATTTTAATAAAAAATACATTTATAATAATTAAAAAACGCCTTCTCCGAAGCCTTCCAAATATAGATCCAAAGCATAAGATAAATAAATCGTGCTTTAAATTATACCATAAATCACTATATTTAGGAAATGCATACTTTATAACTATTTAATAATTCGAATAATATACTTCGCATGATTGACCCCAAAAATTGACTTTTCATGTGATCGAGATAAAATCTTTGAAGGTTCGCAGAAAATTCCCCTGGTCAAAACGATAATTGTTGCGGGATCATAGCCTGTTTTTTGAAAATATTCCAAGTATAAATACTTATTAAGGGAGAGTTACGATGAATAAGGCAAAATTAAAGGTCGCCATCATATTATGCATATTGTTTTTTGCTATGTTCGGATGCGATCCGCAAAATGATCACTTTGAAATACGACCTGGCATTAGAGAATATACTCCATTAATGTCTTCCACTCCCGGAATACCATTAATGGCGGTTTTTTCAAACGATAATCAAAATACTGGATATATATTCCACTGGATAACAGAGGAGGGCATCCTTTTAGACTGGCATGAGAAAGATGGCATAGGCAGGATCGAACAATTAGGAAAGGATGTCCGGATCGATCAACGAAAAATATATTGGACAGTTGATTTTGAAAAAGAGATTGCTGGGGAGGAATTCGAGGTAAGCCTGTTTATTGAGCGAAAGGATTCCGGTGAAGTACTACAAAAAACCAGTATAACTATCGTTCAAAAAGAGAAGGGCTGGTTTTTTGTTAAGCAATAAAAAAACAAAAAAAACATTTATTTGCGCCCAAATATTTGTTATTATTACCGGGTAGGATAAATATTTTGCAGTATGGGGAAAAGTATTTAAATGGTAGTATGGATAGCGTGGTAGGAATATCGTAAAAGGCAGAGCCGAGCACTTGTTTTTAAGGGGTTTCGCTAGTGCCGTTGATAGACCATGTGACTCCAGAGGGAGTTTTTTTATTTTCCGCCCCACAGGATAAAAGGAGGATAAAACATGCAAAACTGGAGAAAAACAAGCAAGCCAATAAGCAAAAAAATGATTGCAATATTTTTGTTGTTCACAGTTGGTATTTTATTCGCTGCTGCTGGTTGCTCTAAGGAAGGTTCGAGTGCTTCGGAAAACAAGGTTTTTGAGCTTAAATTAGCTCACTTTTGGCCCAGTACTCACCCAATCGAAACGCAGCTGGTCCAGCCATGGATCAAAGATATTGAAGCCGCAACTGATGGCATGGTGAAGGTAGTAAGCTACCCGGGAGAAACCCTGGTCAAAGCAAACGATATTTATGACGGAGTGGTCAATGGGATAAGCGATATAGGCATTTCTTGCTTCGCTTATACAAGGGGAAGATTTCCCGTTTTGGAGGTATTTGAACTACCGGGTATAATCTATAATAATTCCAAGGCCGCAAGTTATGTTGCCTGGGAAGGCATCAAGCTTTTAAATCCACAGGAGGTCCAGGATACGAAACTGATGATGGTCATAACTACCGGACCTGGGGACTTGTTTACCCGTGATCCGGTAAGAAGCCTGGCTGATATCAAAGGGATGGAGATCCGCGCAACAGGATTGAGTGCCAAAACTTTGGCAGCATTAGGTGCCAGTCCGGTAGCGATGGCTCAATCCGAAGCATATGAGTCTCTTTCGAAGGGTGTCGTCAAGGGGAATCTTGGACCGGTCGAGGTATTGAAAGGCTGGAAACAGGCTGAAGTCACCAAATATATAACAAAAACACCTTTTTTATACAATACGTTGTTTTTCTTCACGATGAACAGCGATGTCTGGGAGAAATTAAGCCCAGAACTTCAAACAGCAATAACTAAAGTCAATGAAGAGTATTTTGAGAAGACAGCTTCCGGATTGTGGGATGCGCAGGATGCGGAGGCATTGGAATACGCTGTCGGGGAGCAAGACATGGAAGTGATCGAGTTAGATAATGATGAATCAAAAAAATGGATCGAATTAGTCACGCCCGTACAAAAGATTTTGTCAGCACGATGTCAAAAATGAATATCAATGGGCAGGATATAGTTGAACAGGTCAAAAAACTGTCGGATAAATACAACGCATTGTACAAATAGTAAAAATGATCCGACTGAATAGCAGCGCTTCAAAATTAAACTAAGATCAAAAGTGAGGGACATTAATGGATCATGCACGAAGAGTTATCGGAAAAATCAGCAGGATAATGGATAAAATAGCCGCAAGCGCAGTAGTATTGACTATGCTTGTCATTATATCCAATATCATGCTGCGTAGTTTTTTCAACAGTCCTTTGACTGGTACCGTTGACTATGTTATGATCCTTTCGGCAATAACCATAACTATGGCCTTGGGTTTATGTGCCCTGCAGAATGGTCATGTAGCCGTAGACCTTATTATTGAAAGAATACCAGCTAAGTTCCGCGAAAAAATAGACCTTCTTACCAATGTAGTTTCGTTGTTGTTTTGGGGGATCACTGCTTTTTACATGTTAGATTATGCTCAAAAAATGTCTAGCACGGGAACTTTGTTCCCGACTTCGGGGATCCCTTATGCGCCCGTGTTAGTCTTGGCGGCTGCAGGTATATTTATTCTGGCAGCGGTATTGTTCGATAAAATATTAAAAATAGTCAGGGATTAAGATCATGAGTGATATGACTGTTGGTTTCATCGGAATATTTGCTTTTTTTATTTTGGTATTGCTGCGCATGCCTATTGCCTTTGCTATGGCTGTTGTGGGCTTTGTCGGCTTCGGCCTGGTGACTTCTTTTTCAACCGCGATGAGTATGGTCGTACGGGAATTATTCAGTACTTTTTCATCATATAGCTTAAGTGTGATAGCGATGTTTTGCTGGATGGGTTTTTTAGCATATTATTCAGGTCTGGGTAAGCGACTGTACATATTTGCCTATAAAATGATTGGTCATTGGCCCGGGGGACTGGCTATTGCCACCCAAGCAGCCTGCGCTATATTTGGCGCGATATGCGGTTCAAACACTGCGACCGCAGCAACAATGGGAGCAATCGCACTCCCGGAAATGAAGAAATACGATTATGACATCTCTCTCGCTACGGCGAGCGTAGCTGCCGGAGGGGTTTTAGGCGTTCTTATACCACCGAGCGTGATATTTATCGTTTATGGTATGGCGACTGAACAGTCTATCGGGGAATTATTTTTAGCTGGTGTACTTCCGGGCATTTTGCTCATGACGCTTTATATGCTGACGATTTACATACTGGCAAAATATGATCCGCGCCTTGGTCCTCCCGGACCGAGGGCCAGTTGGGCAGAAAGGGCAAACAGCCTTCGCGGTGGGCTGGGAGAGGTCCTGGCGGTGTTTTTGATCTCCATGGGAGGTCTTTTTGCCGGCTGGTTCACAGCAACCGAAGCCGGAGCAGTCGGCGCGGCAGGAGTCTTACTTGTTTCCTTACTGAGGCGTTCGATAAGCCTCGAGGGCTTTAAAAAATCTTTATATGACACAACAAGGACAACGGCAATGATAATGCTGTTGATTGCCGGTTCAGTAATCTTCGGACGTTTGATGTCAATAAGCAGGATACCGTTTGAGCTTGCCAGCTGGACAGCTTCGCTGGATATGCCGTCTTGGGCTGTGATGGCCGTGATCATAGCTATTTATTTGGTACTTGGGTGCTTTATTGATGCCTTGGCTTTAATCCTGCTCACTATTCCGATATTTTATCCTGTAGCCACAGAAACCTTGGGCTACGATCCAATCTGGTTCGGAGTTATCGTTGTATTAGTTGTAGCTATGGGCGTGATCACTCCCCCGGTGGGTATGAATATATACGTATTGAAGGGGGTTGCTCCGGAAGTGCCATTGGAGAAGATGTTCAAAGGAATATGGCCGTTTTTGATTGCGATAATATTATGTATCTCGATAATAATAGCATTCCCGGTGATCACAACTATTTTACCGGGTATTTTCAGGAATTGACCGTGAATTGATAATACTGCTCAAATACTGAAGGATCAGACCTATTGAGAAGCGGAGCACTCCCGTCAGAATGATCGGCGGTTGGGCGATGCTTTTTCTTGCTTTATAGAACATGAGCAGAAATGAATGAATTGTTCATGAAAATAAGTTTTCAATTGTCTTGGCAGAAATAATTAGACAGTACAAGCTCGATTTGATATAAATGAATTGAAGGAAATGATCTATTTGCACCAACTGCATAAAGAACCTTTATTGCATAAACGGTACTTAAAGTAAGCTTGCTCTATTGTGCAAAAAGCATTTTTATTAAAGGGGGGAATAAATATGAGTTGGCTGGTTATCTTGCTTTTCATTATAATCTTGATCGTCATATGGGTAGTCGCTACTTACAACGGTTTGATCAGAAACAGAGAGTTCGTCAGGAATGCAATGGGTCAAATCGCTGCTCAGGTAGAGTCGCGTTGGGATGCGCTAAAAAATATGATCGAAGGGGCAAAGCAGTATAAGGATTACGAGGCAGAAATACTAGAAAAGATCACTGCACAGCGGGCAAAACTCGGGCGCGAGGCGACTGTGTCTGACGTAGAAACAGACAATAAGCTTTTTGGTAAGGCGATGAACCAGCTTTTAGCTGTTGCTGAGAATTATCCGGATTTGAAGTCCAGCCAGATTTACCAGGAAACCCTGAGAAATGTTGATAAGTACGAGCAGCAAGTCCGTCAATCCAGGATGATATATAATGATACGGTAACAAAATATAATCGAATGATCCAGTCAGTTCCGAGTAATATAATAGCTGGAATATTCAGCTTCCGAATCGAAAACTATTTCGAAAGCGCGGCAGAAAAGTCAGAGATGCCGTCCTGGAGTTAAAAAAATGAATAAAATCACCAAAATGCTCATAATATGTTGTATTTTGATAATAGGAGCATGTATTTTTCAGGAGCCGTTATATGCAAATTCTATGCAACGTTTAGAATTCAAGGTATCACTTCAGAAGGATGGTTCAGGGATCGTCAAGGAAAACAGACAAATGAACTTGACTGAGGATACAGAGATCTATATAGTCATGGAGAATTTGGGCGGTTCAGAAATATCTGATTTCAAGGTCAGCGACTTTGGTGTGCCTCTGGAATTCAAACCTGAATGGGATATATATGCCAGCAGAGAAGAAAAAGCCGGCAAGTACGGTATGGTATTGACCGAAAAAGGCAGTGAACTATGCTGGGGCATAGGAGAATACGGCGACCATGAATATGAGGTATCTTATACGATCAGCGGTATGGTCAGGCAACTCAAAGATGGACAGGCTCTGAATTGGAAATTTTTCGAAGGTGCAGGGACATATGGAAATCCTGAAGAGTTCTATATAACTATCGAAGGGCCAGAAGCTTTCACCGATGAGAATACAAGGATATGGGGTTTTGGCTTTGCGGGCGAAATGGCTCAAGGAAGGGAAGCTTACGTATTCCTCCAAAGCTCTTCAGGAAAATAATCACATCACTGTTCTGATGCAGTTCGCAGGGAAACCATTCCAGCCAAGTTTAGGTTTGGAGAATACGCTTGCTGAGCAGGAAGCCATTGCCAAGGAGAACAGTTCTTACTCAGAAAAAGATCGTGTGTTTTCCTTTGTCGACAGTATCGCTGCTTTTTTGACAGTGATCATGCTGGGACTTTCTTTTGATCGTTCTATATGTGCTTTTCCGGCGCAGGAATGTTATAAAGCTCGCCCGGTCATAAACGGGAAAGAACGCCGAAAAAGGAACAAGGATAAATATTATCGCGAAATACCCTTATCGGGAAGGAGCGATTACGGATATCGCTTATTTATTGGAAAAAATCGAGCGAGGACGTATCGAGGATTATTTTAATTCCTTCTTGTTAAAGTGGATGAAAGATGGATATATTGAACACTTGATTGGAGGAAAAAGGCTTGATTTTCAAAAAAGAGACATCTGTAATCAGGCCGCAGAGAGGGCAAATCGATGTGAAGATCCCGAAAGCCTTATGTGAAATGAAAGATGCAGTCGGCTTCCGGATCTGACAATATACTTGAAGAAAAAGAGTTCTCGAAATGGGCTCAAAAAAATTACAAGATTATTGATGAACTGAAAAAGAATCTAAGTATGTATTCGCTTGATCTTATGGTCCGCCGAGGATATTTGGAACAAAAAGATATACGGGTATTGGCGTTTATCAATACCACAGTGATAAGCTGCACTGATAATGGCGAGCAGCTTTTTGACAATATCGTTCAATTTGAAAATTATTTAAAGGATTTTTCGCTGCTTAACGAACGTGTTGCAAGAGAGGTCCATTTATGGGAAGAGCTGTTGATATGGGCAAGCTTGTTCGGTATTGCCGAAGAAGTTGCCCAACAATTTGAAGAGCTCTATCCTCAATATACTAAAGAAAGTCGCTGCACGCACTCAGACTTGCTGATGATGAGCATCTTTACAAGCAGCTTTGCCCGTGGATACCAAAGCGGCACAAGATCGGCTTCATATGGAGGGAGGATTTACCAGCCCGGGAGGCGGAGGGGGTTCTTTTGGAGGAGGCGGGGGAGGGTCAAGATGATTTTCTGATTGAAAAGCCCTCGGGCATCCTGTTCATTGTCAATCTAAGTATATTTATGTATACTGAAGAAGCAGATAAACTTGCTTGAGTCGAATAATCCGGAGGAGCACTTTATGGACAATGATAAGCGCATTGCTGTATTGATAGATGCGGATAATGTTTCTGATAAGATATAAAGCATATTTTTTGACGAGGTTTAGAATCACGGCATCCCAACCTATAAAAGAATTTACGGAGACTGGACTAAGGCCGGAATGTCTTCCTGGAAAAGAGTATTACTTGATTATTCAATAACCCCGATCCAACAATACAGTTATACAACAGGCAAAAATGCAACTGATTCAGCCCTGATAATCGATGCCATGGACATTCTTTATTCCCAGAGTGTTGGACGGTTTCTTGTATCGTCTCCAGCGACAGCGATTTTACTAAGCTCGGAGCCCGTTTAAGAGAAGCGGGCATGTATGTTATTGGTATGGGCGAGAAGAAGACGCCGAAACCTTTTATTGCTTCCTGTGAACAGTTTAATATCTTGAGGTGCTGGCTGCAGTTCCTGGTGGAGAATACCAGAACCTTGCTGTCAAGGAAAAGAAAAAAATGCCCAAAATGGGCATAGCAAACAGAGATGAGCTGGTCGAAGCCATTCGAACGATAGTTACTGAAAGCTCGGATGAAGACGGTTGGGCTTATCTGGGTGAAGTGGGCAAGAGATTAAATAAACGTTATCCGGATTTTGATACACGTAACTATGGACATCAAAAGCTTACACCGCTCATATCTTCTCTGAAGGAATTTGATATTCAACCCAGGAAAACCAGCAGTCCTCATATTATTCATTATTTTATTAAGAACCAAAAGTGATGTTTTTAGCGAAAGCACTATTCATTTGTACGCGCATTTATTTGTCCCCCTGGTTTAGATAAGTACAGGGGGTTTATATTTAAAGCATTCATTTATAGTCTTGAATTCGTCCACTAGTTAATTATCATACTGAACAAAGAGGGTGAATTGATGTGCTAATGTGGTTAGTCAGAGAATTGCACATGCGTTTCATAAATGATGATTTGCCCTGCTGCAGCGCAGGTTACTTTTTTTAGTGCTTTCCTTACCGGCTTTTTGATATTTCTTATCACGCTCATTTCTTATATGCTAATAACAGATTTTGATTCTCAATTTGAAATATCAGTCATTTATGCCTATAAACGCCTATGAAATCGTGCGCGGATTGATTGAACAATGTCGACCGCAGCCGTGCAATACTATCTTTCGGAATGCTGCTGGCCTTGTGGTCTTCTATTAAAGGGAGTGGCTTCTTATCCGAGGGATAAATAGGGCTTACGACCAAGAGGAAACGAGGATCGCTTTGGCAGAAAATAATAGTTGAACTGCTTTTCACGCTGCAATTGACCGGAGTCATAATTTTTTCACTGATCCTGATCGTCGGGGGAAAAGCATTGGGAGTTTATTTTTTCCAGCCGCTCGGTTTCTCGGTAGTTTTTCTTGGTTCTGAAGGCGAGCATTTATTTCGTCTTGTTTACTGCTGTTCTGGTTTTTACTGCTTTATATCGTAATACCCAAATCGCAAATTGAAATTTGCGGATGTATTGCCGGGAGCTTTTTTTGCGGCCATTTTTTGGGTAGCTGTTTCATTGGCTTTTTCTTACTACGCAAATAATTTGGGCCAACATGCCAGTTTTTATGGAAGCTTAGGAGGTATCATTGCGCTGCTCCTGTGGACCTATTTTAACAGCATAATACTCCTTATGGGAGCGGAGTTGAACGCAGCGCTAATGTTCGCCAAAACAGGTTCACAAAGAGGCTAAGCGTGTTTTTAGTAAAGCAATATCGATCGCTGAAAGGGGAAGTGTCAGTGGAAATGCTTGAGAATGAACAACAAAAAAGAATTCGGAAGACAATGACTTATCGTTACGTGGTATTTTGTACGATCGCCCTGGGATATTTTTTCGTTTTTTTTCATAGTATCAACTGCCGTCATGGCAAAGGATTTAGCTGTAGATTTTGCTATTGATCCGGCTGCCGTGGGACTTTTGGCTCGATGTATGCGTATGCATATGCTATGGCCCAGTTGCCGGTAGGGGTTTTAGTCGATAAATGGGGCATTCGTAATACAAGCTCTCTATTTATCCTGCTGGCTGGTTTTGCAACGTTTTTGTTCGGTATGGCCCACTCATTCAGTGTAGCTTTGACTGCAAGGTTTTTTGTCGGACTGGGAGTTGCTTTCATGTATGTGCCGGCCTTACGAATGCTTGCGGACTGGTTCCGCAAAGATGAGTATTCCACATATTCCGGTATCCTTGTAGGGGTCGGGAATTTAGGAGCATTGGCTGCATCAGCTCCCCTGGCGCTTCTTATCGTAGCAATACAATGGCGGAATACAATGGTTTTAATTGGGGGCGTCACAATAATTATCGCCATACTGCTATTTATTTTTGTCCGTAATAAACCTGAAGATATTAATGGGGCAAGCGTTGAGGAAATCGAAAAAGCTCCGCCAAGAATTGTTGTAAAGGTTCGAACTGTTGATGCAATTAAGGTGCTATTCAGCAAATATAATTTCTGGACAATATTAATATTTTTCTTTATTTGGATAGGTACTCTATTTGCTTTTCAGGGATTATGGGCTGGACCTTATCTGACTAATGTGTTTCAGTTAAGCCAAACTCAAGCCAGTAATATTCTTATGCTTATAGCTGTTGGCGCTATTGTAGGGTGTCCCTTATCCGGATATTTATCAGACAAGGTTATAAAGTCTCCTAAAAAAGTTATCCTTGTCGGGATGTCTTGTTATATAGTTGTCTGGCTTATTTTTGTACTATTTACTGGGACCCTTTCTCTGAACATGATCAGGATATTGATGTTTCTGTTTGGCCTTTTTGGATATTCACAGGTGGTCGTATGGGCGAATTTAAAGGAAAATGTTGATATTGTGATGCTGGGAACGGCCTCTGGTATTGTCAACTTCTTTGGCTTCACCGGGGCGGCTATCTATCAACAGGTTTTAGGACTGATTATTACAAAGGTTACCGGAGAGACCGCTGCGAGCACTGTTTTGGGTTTCCGGATTTCTTTTGTTTTCTGTTTGATCAGTCTTGTAGCAGGCCTTGCATTCTATATAACACAAAAGGAAAAACCACGGGAAACGATTTAAACTAAGGATCATAATCAGGATAAAAACATATGTTTAAATAACTATAAACCAATAGCGATTTTTGGAAGGGAGATCCTTAGCGGAAGGAGATGTGTTTGATGAAGAATACTTTTGCCCGCTCGATCGCGGAAGTATTTAAAGGTGCCGCCGAGGCTTTCAAGACTTTTCCTGCAGCAATATTATGCGCCGCGTTGTTTGCGGTAGTCACAATAATCCGAATAAAACTGGACTGGCCGGAGCAGGAAGCATATAATTTTCTCTTTAATTGTCTGCACTGGGCGCTCGCTCTTGGGGCATTGTTAAGTTTAGCGGCCATCACCACGGTAAAAACATTGTTTGATACAATGAAAACGTTCTTGATCGCAAATGCGTTGGGTATTTTTGCGGCAATTGTGGCTTTTATTGCATTGTTTTTTTGGGGCGAAGCGGAACCGGCATATGAGGGAGCTCGCTATGCTGTTGTTTCGCGTCTTGCGGGCATGCGCGTTACAATGGGTATGGTAGTCAGCTTTTTAGTTTTTGTTTTTATGGGCGGTTATCTTCAAGATCGTTCGGATTTTGCTCGGTCGTTTTTTATGTCACACAAGGCATTTTTTATCGCCATGATATATGGGGCGGTAATAATGAGCGGACTTTCCGGAGTTGCGGGAGCAGTTGAGGCTTTGCTGTATAACGCTATGAGCAGCAAGGTCTATATGTACCTGGGTACGTTGAGCGGGTTTATCGGATTTACTATTTTTATTGGATATTTTCCTGATTTCAGCAAAAGAGTGCTTGATGAACAGCGCGAAATTGCTCAGAAGCAACCCCGCTTTATCGAAGTGCTTTTTGGATATATAATGGTTCCCATCGTGTTGGCACTTACTCTAGTATTGCTGCTTTGGGCTGTTAAAACCATAGTTGGCGGCATGTCTGCAGCTTTCATCAGACTTTCGGCGATCGCGACTGCTTATGCCGCCGGAGGAATATGGCTGCATATAATGCTTACTCATCATGAAGCAGGCTTGGCTAGAATCTTCCGCCGGATTTATCCAATAGCTGCTTTGGTTATATTGGCCTTTGAAGCTTGGGCTTTATTTATCCAGCTTGGCAAATACGGATTAAAGCTTACGGAATACTCTTTTGCGCTCATTTGGGTCAGCGCCGTTGCTTCAGTTATTCTGCTTCTGATCCTTCAAAAGAGAGCACATCCGATAATAGCGGCAATAGTGTGCTTCGCAGCTATTTTTGCCGTCCTGCCAGGCATCGGATATCATGCTTTGCCGGTGAGTGTCCAAGTAAACCGCCTTGAAAATGTGCTTCTTGATCAGGGTATGCTGGTAGACGGAAAACTATCTCCGGCAAAAAAAATGCCTGATACAGGAATACGTCAATCTATAACTGATGCGGTGAACTTTCTAGCTTATGCCGAAGGTGCTAAACTTCCTGATTGGCTTGATTCTGAGCTTGGCCGAAATCATGAATCCTTCAAAAAGGCATTCGGATTTGAACAAACCTGGCCCGAAAGGGACCCGGAATATCCAACCAACCCTTATCTTGCGACTTCACTTACTTTGCCTTCTTCGGCTGTTGATATAAGCAATTATACCTGGGCGGTGAGCCCACCTGACTCATACGGCAAAAGCGATAACTATGCCTCATTTGAAGGGAAACTTGGTTCATACCGTATTTATTGGCAGGTAAACGAATCGCGAGCAGTTCCGATCATAAAGGTCATACTAGATGAAAGAGTCATTCTAGAAGAAAACATGAATAGTTATATTGATCGCATAACAGCGAAATACCCTCCTGGACAGGAAAAGGGCTATAAAGCTACTCTGGAAGATATGAGTCTGGCTTTTAGTACCCCGGAAGTTGATATAATGCTGATTTTTAACAATATAAATATCGGTTTGGATGCTGAATGCGATATGATAGATTATTGGTTTGCATTAAACACGATTTACATAAAAGAAAAATAATATAGAAAGGCAAGTTTCTCCTCCGGCTGCTGCCGGGGGAGAAATAATATCCCGAATAAATTATTGACATATGTCATAAATGATATATAATAAAAGTGTAACCGACATATGTCGATAATAAAAGGGGGTGTGAAGTATGCCAGGTAGAGATGGAACAGGCCCACGCGGAGTGGGAGCAATGACTGGAAGAGGGTTTGGACCTTGTGCCGGAGTCAATGCGCCTAATTATGGCGTATATTGCGGCAGAGGATTCGGCCGAGCTTACGGCAGAGGTTTTGGCTTGGGATTCAATGCAAATTTCGGATATAACCAGCCGGCGGATAAAGAAGTATTACGGGCCCAAAAGGATCAATTGGAAAAAATGATCGAAAACATTAACAAAAGAATCGAAGAAATGTAAGTAAATAAGGCGGAGGGTACTAAAAATACCCTCTGCCTTATTTATTAGAGAAAACAGGGCAATAATCCATGCTATTCGATAGCATATCATATGGTATTATTAAGGAGCAGGATTTATCAAGCGATATAAAGGAGATTGAAAAATGCCGGGAGAAGATGTATTCAAATGGGTCGCATTGTTTGCTTTGAGTGCCATGCTAGTGAATTCTATTGGGATCCTGCTTGTTTACAAAAAAACTGATCTGGCTCTGAGGGGCAAAGAATATTTAATGTGTTTTGCAGCCGGAGTACTTATTGCATCGGTACTGAGCATGGGCTTCCCTGAGGCAGTGGCAAAAAATCCGCAAGCCGGACTGGCGGCTTTGGCGGGTTTTATCTTTATGTTTTTTAGCAATAAGTTCATCAAAATGAAAACAAAGCAAACGGAAATAGCTTTTGGAATAACGGCAATTGAGGGGATCGGCATTCATTCATTTATTGACGGTATAATATATTCTGTGACTTTCAGTGTGAGTCAAATCACCGGGATTATCTCCGGTGTAGGACTGATAGCACATGAATTTGCCGAAGGGGTAATTGCTTATGCGGTTCTCCTGAAAGGTGGAATGGTACGCAAAAGAGCATTGTTATTCGCCTTTCTGATCGCGGCTCTGACAACTCCGCTGGGCGCTTTTATTGCTTTCCCGATAATTTCAAGATTGAAAGATGAGGTTTTGGGTCTGGCACTGGGTTTTGTTGCCGGTGTTCTGATTTATCTATCGGCGTCACATCTTTTGCCGGAAGCAAGAGAACATGAGAAAAATCATTCATATCTGGCCTTTCTTTTTGGTATAAGTCTTGCCTTGTTTATAATGCTAACGAAAAACTGATCAGACAGTTTACGTATAATTTTATAAATTGAAAAAAGAAAAAGTATATATTCTTGGGAGGTTAACCGTGAGATATTTTATTTTGATGGGCAGTCCGCGTAAAAATGGTAATACAGCTACCTTGCTGAATCCTTTTATCGAAGAGTGTCAAAACTTGAGAATCGATTGCAGAACAACGTGGCTCTATGATAAAAAGATAGAACCATGTATTGCGTGCTGCAAGTGCCAATACATAATAGATTCTTTCGGTTGTCCATTTAATGACGATGTGCAGGAAATATTCGATCGCATAATGGAAAGCGATATGATCGTTCTGGCAACACCAATATATTCCTGGTATTGCACAGCACCAATGAAATCATTGCTGGACCGCCTTGTCTACGGGATGAATAAGTATTACGGCAATGAAAGAGGTCCGTCTTTTTGGGCGCAAAAAAAGCTGGCCATAATTGCGACCTGCGGCTACCGACCGGAGAAAGGCGCTGATTTGTTTGAAGAGGGGATCAAACGCTATTGCAAGCATTCTCAACTAATATACGCTGGGATGCTTGTTGAAAAAGATCCGGGTTATAAGTCTGTTTTCAGTACCCCGACCAAAACAGAAAACGCCCGGAAATTTGCCCGGGAGCTTTTAAAAGACTTCTAGATGCCCAATCGGACATTGATATAAAACATAAATACTGGTAGACTTAGGATATAGGAAGTAAATTCAGTTGAAAACCGGACCATGCATATATCGTTATCATTTGAGACGCAATATCCGCAATTATCTAAAGGATGTCGTTCAAAGGAGGTAATATGATGGAAGGCCGGATCAAGGATTTTTGTATCGAGTGCGGGAATATCTCCGAGTTCTTCTATGACGGAGAACAATGGGTATGTCTTACATGCGGAAGCCACGATTCAATGGGAGATCAGGTCGATTCTATACCTTCTCCTGATGAACCTGCTCCTGAAGGGATATAAAGATGGATAAATGCACAGCAAGCCTTCAATTATAAATTGGAGGCTTGTAAATTTAACAAACGTTTAAAAGATTAACATTAATTTAACACACAAGACCGCTTAAATAATATACAATATACATAATATATAAATTTAATAAATGTAATATAACCAAATATTATAATTAATTACAAAGTGAAAGCGAGGTTAATTTTATGGAAAAAAATAATGAGGTATTTAAACAATTTATGGAAGCTCAAAAAAACATGTTTGGTATGTGGCAGAAGATGGCCGAAATGAGTTTCGCCCCCAAAAATCAAGGGGAGGGAGCTCAGCCCGGGAAGGACTTCATGGATTATTTTAAGGAATTTTATGAACTAAATCAGAAATATTTTGCTGGATATAGCGGTGACCCAACGCAACTTTACCAAAGAATCAATGAAAGCCAGGAGACTTACCAGAAAATGTTTAAGCTCTGGTATGAGCTGAACAAAGAAGGCTTCAGTTCAACTTCTGAAAAGATTAATGAAGTTCAGGAAGAATGGTATAAAGAATACACAAGACAAATCAAAGAAAACTATGTTTCATATTTGCCGGAGCCATTAAGGAAGCTGGTGGAGGATTCTGCAAAGCTTATGGAGTCATACCGTGAGGCGTCGATAAAGTTCTGGAAGCCTTGGTTTGACGATACCCTGATCCCGAATGAAGATTTTTTCAAAGGTGATTTTTATAATCCGGGCATGTATTTGCAGCAGTTAAAAAACTGGAAGGACAACTATGAGAAATCATTTGGCAAAATAATGGATCTTCCGGCTACTGGATTTAACAGGGAGCATCTGGTCAAACAATCCGAAAGCTTTGATAAATACATACAATTTGGAATGTTGGTAAATGAAGTATTGGCCAATATATATAAAATAGGACAGGAAACCATCCAGAAGGTTATTGATGACAATGTAAAAATGTATGAAGCGGGCAAAAAAATAGAAAATTTTGAAGAATTCTATGAGTATTGGGTCAAAGAAATCAGTTCTGCGCTTGATAAATTGTACTTCTCAAAAGACTTCAGCGCGTTGATGGGACAAGCCTTAAAGGCAATGACTGATCTTAAGATCGAGGCTGACAAGCTATGGGAGGACTATCTTTCCTATTATCCAATACCTAAAAAATCAGATATGGATAGCCTGTATAAAACTGTCTATAAAATGAAAAGAGAGCTTACCGCTTTAAGGAAGGAAATCAGTGAGCTCAAAGGACAAAAACCGGAATCCGGCAATTAATTAGCTTAAACCGGACTGCAAAACTGAGAGAGGTGCATCTATTTGGAAAAACCGAAGCTTACAGATATCAATGAATTATATGAAAAATTCTTTTCCAACGCTGTCAACAAACAACAAAAAATGATAGATGGGTTTGAGATCTTAGCAAATATAGAATTCGACGAACGATATAAAACGCCCAAGGAATTGGTCTATGAAGAAGATAAAATGAAAATATATCATTATCATCCAATCTCAGAAAAGAAAACTACTATACCAACTCTGATCGTTTATGCACTGATGAACAGGCCATATGTTATGGATCTGCAAAGTGAAAAGAGTTTTGTCCGCAAGCTGTTGGAAGAAGGGCTGGATCTGTACATGCTTGATTGGGGTTACCCAACAGCTGAGGATCGGTACATCACATTCGAGGATTATATTGAAGGTTACTTAGCAAATGCGGTCGAATTTTTAAAGAAAAAACACAATGTAAAACAGATCAATATCATGTCTAAATGCCAGGGCGGTACTTTTTGTGCGATATATGCCTCCATGTTTCCTGAAAATATCAAAAACCTGGTGACGATCGCTTCTCCGTTTGATTTTGATATCGAAGACGGACTGCTCTTCAAGTGGGCAAAATACATGGATGTTGACAGCTTGGTCGATGCTTTCGGGGTTGTCCCGGGGCAATTTCTCAACATGTGTTTTGTTTCGCTTAGGCCTTATGAACTCCTTTTTGATAAGTACGTCGCGATAATTAATAGATTGGATAACCCCAAAGTTTTAAAAGATTTTCTCAGCGTAGAAAGCTGGATATTTGACAGTCCTGGACAGGCAGGAGAAGCTTATCGAAAGTACATGAAGGATTTGTGGCAGGAGAACAAGCTTATCAAGGGTGAGTTCAAGATGAATGGGAGGGCAATAGACTTAAAAGCAATCAAGATGCCGTTGCTTAATATAGTTGGAGAAAAAGACAATCTTATACCACCATCCTCTTCGATCCCGCTGAACGATTTAGTGGCAAGCAAGGACAAAGAATTGCATTCTTTTCCACTTGGACATGCCGGGATAGTTGCCAGTTCACTTTCACAAAAAAAAGTCGCTCCGCTTGTAGCTCAATGGTTACTGAGCCGAAGCTGATCGAACTGGGCCGAGTATACTGATTATGAGGATCAATTTATCCCCGGATATAAACTGCCGGGGATAATTATTTTCTTGGACCAGACCAATAAGAGATATTCCAAGATAACCCAAAATTAAGTATACTATAGCTATAAGGGGAGGTGCAAAAAATGACTATCAGTGATGAAATGAAGAAAATATTTCTTGCAGGTATCGGAGCTATCGCGACTACGGCTGAAAAAACAATGGAGGTCATCGATTCTCTGATCGAAAAAGGTGAACTGACTGTAGAACAAGGCAGAGTGATTAATGAAGAGCTTAAGCACAACATGTTAGAGATCAAGAAAGAACATTCAGCCGAAACAGAAACTCGGCAAATGTTGAAAAGATACAAAGAAATGAATGAAACAGAAAAAGAAGTCTTCCGCAAGGAAATTATGGAGATGGAGAATAAGCGTAATGAATCAGGAAAAGATAACGACTGAAAGCAGTCATTCAGGCAAAAACAAATCTTCTGGAGCCAGAATAAGGGAAATGCTCGGAGCCTTGCGGAGACATCATATAATTCATGGAGTAAGTCCCCAAAAGCTAAAAATGATCCTTGAAGATCTTGGACCAACATATGTGAAAATTGGTCAAATCATGTCCATGCGTTCAGATATACTGCCAAAGGAATATTGTGATGCGCTTACCGAACTCAGAACGGATGTCAAACCGATGCCGTATTATGAATTGATCCAAGTGGTCGAATCAGAATACGGCATCGGCGCATACGAAGTATTCAAAGATATATCCGAGGAATGTATCGGTTCAGCTTCAATCGCGCAGGTGCATAAAGCAACCCTGAAAGATGGGCGGGTGGTAGTACTTAAAGTTCAGCGTCCGGGAATATATAAGACCATGGAAAGAGATATAGAATTACTGAAAAGAGCTCTTTCACTAATCAAAATATTGAAAATACAAGTTGGAAATATTGATTTTAGAGTGTTCCTTGATGAAATGTGGGCTACCGCCCAAAAAGAAATGGACTTTATTGCTGAAGCTAATTATATTAGAGAATTTACTAAAATGCATAGTGATGTTGCTTATGTTGAATTCCCTAAAGTTGAATATCAGCTCACAACACCATATGTTTTAGTCATGGAATATATTGATGGGATCCAGATCGATGATTTATCCGCTTTGGCAGCGAAAGGTTATGATATAAACGATATCGGTCTGAAGCTTGCGGAGAATTATATCAAGCAGATACTTGACCATGGTATGTTTCATGCTGACCCTCATCCGGGCAATATATATATTCGTGAAGGGAAAATAGTTTGGTTGGATCTGGGAATGATCGGACGAATCAGTGAACGCGATAAGGCCTTATTGAAAAAGATGGTACTTTCGATTGTTCGCAGAGATATCGAGAGTCTGAAAGAAGCATTTATTACGCTTGATACTTTGCAGGGAGATATTGATCATCCGAAGCTCTATGAAGATATAGAGAATTTTTTATCCCGTTACGGTGACTTGGATTTGGCTAATATACAGCTCGGCCATATAATGGAAGAAGTAAAGGAAGTTCTTGATTATCATTATATAACTCTGCCAAGGGGAGTATCGATGCTGATCCGTGGAATAGTAACGATCGAAGGTGTATTAGCTTTCTGCAGTCCGCATGTTAATTTTGTCCAAGTAGTTGCCAGCCATGTTTCCGGAAAGATGATGAAGGATTTTGATATAAGGCGCGAAGGTTTTAATTGGCTGATCCAGATGGCCGATTTTAGTAAAAACAGTATGATATTACCGGGGCAGCTGGCGGATATATTTCGTATGACTATGAGGGGTCAAACAAAAATAAGAGTTGAGGTAGCAAACTCGAGGCTTTTTGCCCGTCAGCTAGAGCGCAGGACAGACAAGATGGTGATTGGTATTTTGTGCGGAGCCTTGATCATAGGGTCTAGTTTGATAAGCCTCTCAAACCTGTATCCCAAGGTTGGCGGGATCCCCGTTCTAGGTCTTGGCGGGTTTGTTTTGGCTTTGTTATTAACTATTTGGCTTATTATTAAAATCGGGAAGAAATATACCTGAGTATATTTAAGATTCATTGTATAAACATTGATAAAAATCAAATAAGAAAGAGGATATTTGCTTATGGCTAATAAAGTAATCGAAAAAATGGACAAAGAAACTCTATTGCGGCTGATCGATATATATTCTAAAAATTGGTCGACTATGGATGGTTGCTAGTTCCAGTCCATAGAAAGCAAATTCGGTATGGAAGAAGCTATGGAGCACGATGAAAGAGCCTGGGAAAACTACACGGTAGTCGAAGCGAAAAGGATCAGGGAGTTTCTTGATCTTCCGCCAAAAGCGGGGATAGAGGGTTTGAAAAGAGCGCTGGAGCTCAGAGTTTATGCCAATTTGAACGATTACGAGATAATCGTTGAAGAAAACTGCCTTATATATCGGACTCTTGATTGTCGAGTACAGAATGCCCGAAAAAGAAAAGGGATGGAGTTCCATCCCTGCGTTTCTGTAGGTATCTTAGAATATGGTCTGTTTGCTAAAACAATAGACGAAAGATTTGATTGTGTTGTATTGAGCTGTTATCCGGAAATAACCGATCCATCATGTAACTGTGCCTGGAAGTTCACCTTGACTAATCCTTGTGAGGCAGGATCTTCACAAGGAGTCTAGCAACGATCATAAACAGGATGATAACGACGAACATGATCGGAAGCCCGATAGCCATGACTTGCAATGCCTGAGATAATGTATTCATAATGTGTCCTCCTTATCTTATTCCGAGCATAGCGCCGACAACAGCGAGAACGACTCCTCCAGCTATTATCGAGCCGATTTGACCAGAAACGTTTGCTCCGATCGCTTGCATGATGATGTAATTATTTTTGTCTTCGGCCAGAGCCATTTTTGCAACGACCCTCCCGGCCATCGGGAAGGCAGAAATACCCGCTGCTCCGAGCATTGGATTGATTTTCTGTTTACGGAAGACATTGAGCAGCTTAGCCAGAAGAACACCTCCTGCAGTGTCAAAGATGAAAGCGACCAGGCCAAGGCCCATGATCAAAAGTGTTTTTAAATTCAAGAAGCCTTCGGCAGTCATTGTGCTTCCTATGGTAATTCCTAAAAGCAGGGTAACAAGGTTTGCCAATTCATTTTGAGCCGACCGGCTAAGTCTCTCGACTACACCACACACACGCAGAAGATTACCAAACATCAAAAAGCCGATCAAGGCTACACTTATTGGAGCGATAATACCTGCAATCAAAGTTACTACAACAGGGAAAGCTATCAGCGCCTCTTTGGATATTTTAGCCCCTTCGAGGTAAGGCATACGTATTTTACGCTCTTCAGTTGTGGTCAAAGCCTTGATTACCGGAGGCATGATGACGGGTACGAGCGACATGTAGGAATATGCGGCTACAGATAATGGACCGAGAAGTTCTTTCGCAAACTTATTGGCTACATAAATCGTGGTTGGACCATCTGCGGCTCCGATGATCCCCACGGCAGCAGCTTCATTCAAAGGAAAGCCAATCATTGCAGCGACGATGATCGTGGCAAAAATACCGAATTGAGCTGCAGCCCCAAAGACCATAAAGAAGGGATTACGCAAAAGGGGAGCGAAATCACACATAGCTCCGATGGCTATAAAAATCAAAACTGGAAACATCTCGTTCAATATCCCGGCTTTTAATAAAATGGTCAGCGGACCGTGTTCTCCAACTGCCGATGAAAAAGGGATATTAGTCAGGATGGCTCCGAAACCGATAGGCATCAATAATAAAGGTTCATAATCCTTGGCTATGGCCAGATACATGAGCAATAAACCAACACACCACATCAATATATGCTTGACATTAAGAGCTATGGCTCCGACAAGTAATTCCTGTAATACATCCTGCATCCTGCAAACCTCCTGTTGATATTGATAAAATACGTTTATTTAGTTTAATCGCTGCCCATCCTGTTAAAGGCTGTTTTCAGAAGTTTCTCGTTGCTGGCAATTATCCTTTCATGTGTTCCTCGTCCAATAAGACCGTAAGTATCATTTATGACAAAGGAAAGTCTTATACTGTTCCCGGTAATATTTTCGACAGTCACAGTAATGGTGATTTCTTCGCCGACGAAGGTCGGTTTCAGGTGAGTCAGTTCGATATATCTGCCGACGGTTATATAACCCTCCGGCAAAAGAACGTTAAGCATTTTTGCTGAGATGTTGATTATTTCTTCAATGATCGCCGGGGTAGAAAGAAGAAAATCAAGTGTTCCTGAGCCAATCCCCGCAGCAGTATCCCCGGCCATAACTTTTTTTTCAATGGTTTCGGAAAGACCTATAGCTATTTTATGTTCAAACATCATAACTATCCTCCTTGTTCGGGGTCAGCGACTTGTTTGTTGTTCCTCGCGCCTGACATAATATATTTGCTGTTTTTAGTCGGTTTCCTCTAAAAAGAGTTGCAATGTAAGCATAAAAATATAATACTATCTATATGTATCAAAAAAAGTCAAATATGTATAAAGAGGTGCGGTTGCTTTGGGCGGATTTTATGGTGTAGTGTCACACGATGATTGCGTAATGGATGTATACTTTGGGACGGATTATCATTCCCATCTTGGGACAAGCCGCGGTGGTCTGGCAATATGGAGTGGAAAAAGTTTCAACCGTTCGATCCACAATATTGAAAACACGCAATTCCGCTAAGTTTGAGGCTGAACTACCCAAGATAAAAGGTAATATGGGTATAGGATGTATCAGTGATACTGATCCACAGCCTTTGACGGTAAGATCTCATCTAGGGCAATACGCAATAAGTACTGTAGGAAAAATAAACAATCTGGATGAAATAGTCGAAAAAACCTTTATTAACCGCCACATACATTTTCTCGAGACCAGCAGAGGGACTATCAACCCTACAGAACTTGTTTCGGTAATAATAGACCAGCAGGAAACATTTAAGGAAGGCTTGCTCAAGGTACAGGAAATGATTCAGGGTTCCTGCTCGGTCATGCTGCTTACCCCTGAAGGGATATATGCTTCAGGGACAGAGTTGGCAGGACACCAATGATCGTAGGCAGAAAAAAAAGAGCCCGCTGTGTTTCTTTTGAATCCTGTATGTTCGCTAATTTAGGTTACAAACCTGAATATGAACTTGGACCAGGAGAGATAGTATTTGTAAGCCCTGATGGGATAGAAAAAATTTCTCCGCCAAGAACAGAGATGAAGATATGTGCCTTTTTATGGGTTTATTATGGCTATCCATCCTCGTCTTATGAAGGAAAAAATGTAGAAATGATGCGCTATAAAAACGGTTCAGCAATGGCTCGAAGCGACAGTGTGGAAATAGATATGATAGCCGGTGTGCCGGATTCCGGAGTTGGTCACGCTATTGGGTATTCCAATGAGGCAAAGGTACCCTTTGGAAGGCCGTTCATTAAATACACACCAACATGGGCAAGGAGTTTTATGCCGCAAGACCAGGGGATCAGGAATCTAGTGGCCCGGATGAAACTAATGCCCATACCGGAGCTCATTTCTGGAAAACGTTTGTTGTTTTGTGATGATTCGATCGTACGGGGTACACAGATGAGAGAAACAGTAGATCTGCTTTATAAATGTGACGCCAGCGAAGTCCATATTCGCCCGGCTTGTCCGCCGATCATTTATGGGTGTAAATATTTAAACTTCTCAAATTCGAGATCAGCAATGGATTTAGCGGCCAGAAGAGCTATAATGGAACTGGAAGGTAAAGAGCCTGATTCACTTGAGGCTTATTGTGATCCTGCAACTGAAAAATATAAATGTATGGTTGACTGTATCGGTAAGAAAATGAATCTATCCAGCTTACGTTACCAAAACATTCATGATATGATCGACGCGATAGGGATTGTGCAGGAGCGCTTGTGTACATACTGCTGGAATGGAAAAGAATAATTTCAGCGAACAGGGGATATAATACATAAGCATCTGGCAGTATAAACAGCTAAAATTTAATAATTGAAATAAAAATACACAAGCGGCTCGCACAGTGTTTAAAAATATTTCTTTGCAGGGGATGTTTTTAAATGATGTGTGAGTCAAATTATTTTCAAAGTAAAGAATTCGGGAATACCCAGTACAAAGTTCTTTTTGCGAGTAATAAAGAAAAAGGAGGATACGGGAAGTGATAAATAATAGGATCAAAATTTGCGTATTATCCGGGGCAGTTCTAGGAATAGTTTGTATCTTGGGAGCTCAACTTAGATCTGGCTTTGGCCATGAAACCAGTTATTTATTTGCCTTTTGGTATAACCGCTTATTAATGGGCGTAGTGATAGGCTTAGCCGGGGAGCTTGCAAATATTTCCGGCGCGCTTGTCCGAGGAGCAGTTATGGGTGCTCTGGTTTCATTTGCTTTTTTTTCTTCAACTGGATATGCCGATGGAACTGGTTTTATTGCCGGTATATTCTACGGGGTCATAATAGACTATATTGCATATAATTATAATAAGTATGCGAAAAAAAAGGAGACTTTATAAATGAACAGAGAGTACATGAGTGTGGGAAAAACTGTTCGCACAGGAATTACATTTGGTTCCTGCCTTGCTATGGTAATATCATATAGCAATTGGCACTCGATTCTTTGGGCGATCATCCATGGCCTGCTGAGTTGGATTTATGTGATTTATTTTATATTGTTCCATTGAGTTGGATGAACGAAAAATACGAGCGATCGTGAAAGCTCTATACAGAAGGGGTGATTGTTATAGCAAGCCATATGCAATTTGTATATGGGCCAGTACCCTCG
>JAXGPE010000011.1:0-28504 GCA_040767105.1 Peptococcaceae bacterium
ATAATAGGCTTTACAAAAAGCGCAGCAAAAGAAGCTGCAGCCCGTGGAATAAATATTAATGCTGTTGCTCCGGGATTTATTATCACAGACATGACAGATAAACTTAAGGAGGAAACAAAGAACGCAATTGCTGCAAATATTCCCCAAGGCAGGATGGGAACCCCCGAAGATGTGGCCAATGTGATAATGTTTTTAGCTGGGCCATTGGCGGATTATGTAAATGGACAGGTTATAGCTGTTGACGGGGGAATGAATTTGTAGAATAATCTAGGAATACTTGGAGGGAGGTGAAAGAATGAATATTTTTGAAAAAGTCAAGGCGATCGTTGCGGAGCAACTCGGTGTCGAAGCTGGAGACATCACTCTGGAAACCAGTTTTGATGATTTGAATGCAGATTCATTGGATGTTGTTGAATTGATCATGGCAATTGAAGAGGAATTCGATATTGAGATACCGGATGAGGACGCTGAAAAATTTAAGACTGTTGGAGATGCCGTAGAATATATTAAAGATAAACAGTAGTATCATTAGGAGGTTCCGCATCTTTTCGACGGAACCTCCTAATGAATAGTAGGAGGGACATAAGTGAAACTGCCCAAACTCCGTATTGGGGATCTAAAACCTGCAATACCTATAATTCAGGGCGGGATGGCCTTGCGTATATCGACATCAGGCTTAGCAGCTGCTGTAGCCAATGAAGGCGGCATTGGTGTTATCGCGGGCAGTGGTCTGTCTCCGAAAGAATTGCGAAGTGAGATACGGCAGGCTAAAGCTCTCACTTCAGGAATTATTGGTATTAATATTATGTATGCGGTGTCAGCTTTTTCTGAATTAATGAAGGCAGCGATAGAAGAAAAGATCGATCTGATTATTTCTGGAGCAGGTTTTTCACGCGACATGTTTTACTGGGGAAAACAAGCAGGAATACCTGTGGTGCCTATTGTATCCACATCAAAACTCGCAGTAATATCTGAAAAACTCGGAGCTTCGGCTGTTATAGTTGAAGGCAATGAGGCGGGGGGACATTTAGGTACGGAAAGGTCGATCAGAGATTTGTTGCCGGAAGTGAAACAAAGTGTAAAAATACCAGTAATAGCTGCCGGAGGGATAGTAGATTCCGCTGACTTGGAAAGTATCCTCAGTTTGTCAGCGGATGGTGTGCAAATGGGTATTCGTTTTGCGGCGAGCGAAGAATCAAATGCCGCGATCGAGCTTAAAGAAATCTACGTAAAATCAGAAGCAAAGGATATTGTAATTATCGATAGTCCCGTAGGGCTCCCAGGAAGAGCGATCCGCAACTCTTTTACAGAACGTATTGGGAAGGACCCGACGATTGCGCCCGATAGTTGCAGTCACTGCCTAAAAGAGTGCACGAAAAGCTTCTGCATTATTAAGGCCTTGGACAGAGCTCAACGTGGTGATGTTGAGAACGGACTTATATTTTCGGGTAAAAATATTGAAAAAATCAAAGAGATACTATCTGTGAAGAAAATCATTGATGACCTGATAAGATAAGGACAAATTATCTATAGATTTGACAAAATGATGATTACCATAAGAGGTGGAATATGACCAATAGAGTCGTGCTAACAGGTCTTTCTGTAATATCGCCTGTTGGTATAGGATTGGAAAAATTTTGGGAAGCAATAAGTACAGGAAAATCCGGTATTGAAAAAATTGAAAAATTTGATACATCAGCTTATCCTGTAAATATTGCCGGAGAAGTAAAAGATTTTGACCCTTCTTTATATATTGAAAAAAAAGAAGCTAGAAGGATGGATAGGTTCACTCAATTTTCCGTTTCTGCTGCAAAAATGGCTTTAGAAGACGCTGGATTAACGAAGGAAAATATACCACAAGAGAGGGCTGGAGTTATAATTGGCTGTGGTATTGGTGGCATGGAGACCTTCGAAGAAACTGCAAAAACATTATTCGAAAAAGGACCTGGCCGCGTAAGTCCATTCTTTATCCCGATGATGATCGGGAATATAGCTCCTGGGCAAGTTGCTATAGAGCTTGGGATAAAGGGACCAAATATGACTGTTATGACAGCATGTGCATCTGGTACCAACGCAATTGGTGAAGCATTTTTGAAAATTAAACATGGAGAAGCTGATATGATTATCACGGGAGGGACAGAAGCGGCTATCACCCCGTTGGCATTAGCCGGGTTTTGTTCAATGAAAGCTCTTTCTACAAGGAATATTGCTCCTGAAAAAGCAAGCTGCCCTTTTTCTGCTGAAAGGGACGGATTTGTTATGGCCGAGGGTGCAGGATTAATTATCCTTGAAAGCTTGCAAAGCGCATTACAACGGAATGCAAGGATCTATGCAGAAATACTAGGTTACGGAGCAACAGCCGACGCATATCATATAACTGCTCCTGCTCCCGGCGGCACAGGAGCATCGTCCGCGATCAAAAAGGCGCTTGCTCATGCTGGGCTTGAACCGGAGAAGGTAGATTATATAAATGCTCATGGAACATCTACGGAATTGAATGATAAATATGAAACAATGGCGATCAAAGATGTTTTTGGCGAAAGAGCATATAAGCTAGCGATAAGCTCAACAAAATCAATGACAGGTCATCTTCTCGGCGCAGCAGGAGGTGTAGAGCTGGTTGCCACAGCTCTTGCGATCAAATACTCCCTGATTCCGCCTACGATAAATTATGAAAAACAAGATGCTGACTGCGATTTGGATTATGTGCCTAATGTGGCTCGAAGACATGATATTAAATATGCGATGAGTAATTCTTTTGGTTTTGGCGGACAAAATGCCTCTATTCTGATAGGAAAATATAAGGCATAATAAAAGGAGGCTGTTAACAGCCTCCTTTTATTATGTAGCGATCAGGAGTGAATAAACCTTGCGTCAAAATAATAAAAGAAAAATTGATAAAATATTACATAAAATGGGTGTTGATATAGTCGAAAATAAGAGCCTGTTTTATCAGGCATTTGTTCACCCGTCATATCTGTCAGAAATTGATGCAAATACCCTGAGTAATAATCAAAGATTGGAATTTTTGGGAGACGCAGTTGTGGGTTTGATCATTGCCAGTTACCTATTTGATAAATACCCGCAAAAAAGCGAAGGAGAACTCACGAGAATAAGAGCCGGAGTCGTCTGCGAAGCATCTTTGGCCGAGGTCGCCAGAAACAATGATTTCGGAGATTTTCTTCTCCTTGGCCGGGGCGAAGATTTAATGGGAGGATCGAATCGAAATTCAAATCTGGCTGATTGTTTCGAAGCTTTTATTGGCGCATGCTATTTTTCTTTAGGCCTTGAAAAAACGAGCAATTTATTAATTGGGCTTATTTCTGATCAAATCGAAAAAATAGAAAAGGGAGCTTATAAAGACTACAAAACTCAGCTTCAGGAGATAATACAGCAAAATACTGAGAATCAAATCAGCTATAAAATAATCAAGGAAGAAGGGCTGGATCATGAAAAGATTTTTCATGCGGCTGTATTATTAAATGATACAAATATTGCCAGTGGTACTGGACGTTCTAAAAAAGAAGCTCAACAAAGGGCAGCTAAAGCTGCATTGGGAATTATTGGAGATGACATATGAAGAAGAATTGCATAATACCATTTTTTGTAACTCATAGAGGGTGCCCATTCCAATGTATATTTTGTAATCAGTGGGCCATAGGCGGTGTGCAAGAAAAAAGTGAAGAAAGCATTGAACAGAGAGTAAAAAGAATATTATGCGATGACCATACTAAGAATAAAAGGATAGAAGTAGCTTTTTTTGGCGGGAGCTTCACAGGAATGTCTATCAATGAGCAATCAGTTTTGTTAGATCAGGCGCTTGGATTGAAAAAATCTGGCTTGATCGACGGTATAAGGTTATCAACGAGGCCTGACTACATCAATAAAAAAGTACTTGATTTTTTATTTGAACACGAAGTAAGCACAATCGAATTAGGTATACAATCATTTGCGGATAATGTGCTTGAACAAAGCCACCGCGGTTATACCGCTGAACAAGCTATGACTGCAGTGGAGCTCATTCGCGAGTACCCGTTCGAAATAGTACTTCAGTTAATGTTAGGTCTTCCTGGCGATGATGAGCACACTACAAACTTGACCGCTCGGAGAGTGATCGCTGCAAAACCAGACGCAATCAGAATATACCCGGCAGTTGTTCTCCGAAAAACAGAATTAGAGAAAGCTTATAATAGAGGAGAATACATTCCCTGGACTCTGGAAAGAACTGTAGAAGTAGGAGCATACCTGCTGGGTCTTTTTTTATGTCATGGGATAAAAGTAATCCGAATGGGACTGCAAGCTAATGAAAATTTATATGATGGTGCGGAATTGGTTGCAGGACCTTATCACCCTGCCTATCGTGAAATGGTAGAAAATCATCTTTATCTTGAACAAATCAATGACTTGATCAAAAAATTACCTTCTGATACAGATAGTATTGATGTATTTTTTAATCTGTGCGAATCTTCAAAAATAATAGGACAAAAAAGGCTTAATCATCATCTTCTGAAGAAAAAATATCCTGATATAAAGCTGCAGTTTTTTCCACAAAAAGAGTTTGAGAGAGAAAAAATATCTATAAGTACAAACAAGATGTCTATTTGTAGTTCGAGACAGGAATTTGTTGAACGATATAGAATTGATGATTGACAACAGCAATAGCCAGAAGCATTAGCCGGAAAGGAAGAAAACAGGTGCACCTTAAACGTCTTGAAATCCACGGTTTCAAATCTTTCGCTGATAAAACAGTTTTAGAATTCAAACCAGGCGTTACGATCGTTGTGGGACCCAATGGAAGCGGAAAATCAAACATTGCCGACGCTGTGCGCTGGGTACTGGGAGAACAAAGCGTAAAATCATTACGTGGAGGCAAAATGGAAGATGTGATCTTCGCCGGGAGTGAAAAAAGAAAATCTCTCGGTATGGCCGAAGTATCTTTGACAATTGATAATTCTTCCGGAATATTCCCTTTGGAATTCTCCGAGATCACAGTTACAAGAAGACTATATAGATCAGGAGAGAGTGACTATTTAATAAATCGAGTGCCCTGCAGACTTAAGGATATACACGAACTCTTCATGGACACTGGTGTGGGTCGCGAAGGGATCTCTATCATCGGGCAAGGAATGGTTGATGAAATATTGAGCGTAAAACCTGAAGATCGCAGAGGCATAATCGAAGAGGCAGCAGGCATAGTAAAATATCGACATCGTAAAAAAGAGGCAGTGCGCAAGCTTGAAGATACCGAAAATAGCCTTGTGCGACTTAACGATATTGTTGAAGAACTAAATTATCAAAAAGAACCCCTTAAGGAACAAGCGCGTATAGCACAAATTTACAAAGAACAGAAAAAAGAATTGGACGATCTAGAGATAGGTCTTTTATCAGAAGAATATAGTATTGCTTCACGCCGATTACAAAAAATCATGAAGAGTAAAATTGAACAGGAGCAAGATTTAGAAGAGTCTAGTTTTCTTATTGTTGAAAAGTCAGCTGCCGAAGAAGAAGAAAAATTGAAACTACAAAAAATGGATGAAAAAATCGGTCATCAGCAAGAAAAAATATATACCGAATCTTTGTTGCTCGAGAAAAATGAGAGTGAAAACAAACTGCTGAATGAACGCATTGCAGATATTAATAAGCAAAGGAAGGCTTTAGGCAATGATGTTTTGGAATTGAAGGGTGAAATACTCGGATTAAACGAAGAACAAAATAAGCATTCCTTAGGAAAAGAAAAACTCGAGATCGTTCTTGAGAACTCACAACGCAAACTTATCGAATATGAAAAATATATTCATGAAGATCAGGCTGAGGATAGTAAATGGCAAAACGAACTAGATGAGCTGCAAAAAGAGCATTTCAGGATCATCCAGGAAGAAGCCGCATGTACAAATGAGTTGAATTCAATAAAAAATAAATTGGATGAACATAAAAATAACAGCGCTGAGATTGAAGCAGAAGAAATAACACTCGAGAAAGAAAAAAAAGATACTGATCAAAATATCTCTGAAATAGACTCGCTGTTACAGAAAATCGCAAAAGAAAAAAATAATCTAATTCAGGAAATCAGACAGAAAGAGAATGTAATAAAAGAACTTGAAGAAAACCGTAAGCTCATTCAACAAAATTATAATGAAATGAAGGACGAGATGAATTCAGCCATAGCCAGAAAAAAGGTCATGGCAGAGATGGAGGAGTCAGGGCAAGGATATCCGAATAGTGTGCGGGACGTTTTAGAGGCAGGTAAAAAGAATATTCTTTCGTCAGATTTTGTCACAGTAGGACAAATTATACAGGTCCAAAAAGAATATGAGATTGCTGTTGAGGTCGCGTTAGGCTCAGCAATGCAGTTCGTTATAACAAAAGATGAGGAATTAGCACAATTTGCTGTTGAGTGGTTGAAAAAACTTGATAAAGGTCGGGTCACTTTTTTGCCTCTGTCAACTATCAAAGGCCGAAAAGCTGAAATAAAACAAGGAAATGAGCATACTTTGGGTTTACTCTGCGATTTTATAAAGAGTGAAAAAAAGTATGAAATTGTCCTGGAACACTTAGCTGGAAGAATATTTCTAGCCAGAAATATGTATGATGCACTTAGGATGTCCAGGAAAACAGCTTTTACATATCGGGTAGTTACTTTGGATGGTCAACTGGTGAACTCGGGAGGATCAATAACCGGCGGTAGTTTCCGCAAAAATAACTCAAGCCTTTTGACCAGGAAAAGAGTGCTTGGTGAACTAAGTGAAATTATTAAAACAAAAAACATAGAGCTACTCGAAATTGAGCAAAAACTCTACGAAATAAATAATAATATGGAAAGTGCTAAAAGAGATCTTGGAGAATTAAATTCCTTATTTCAACAAGCACAAGTTAAACATGCTGAAAGCGCAAAATCACTTGAGTACTGGAATGCTGAGAAGGTAAGGATAAGCAGAGTATACGAATCGATAATGAACAAAAAAGAAGGTCTGATGGTTGGACAAGATGATTTATTACAACGGATCTTCTTCTTAGAACAGAACAGTTTAGCACAAAAGAAAAATATATCGATAATGCAAGAAGATATTCAAGAATTACAAGAAAAGATTCGAACCAAGAGATTTGAAAGAATGAAAAAAAATGAACACCTTACTGAATTAAGAATCGAGGTAGCCACAGCTGAAGAAAAATTAAACGCACATCAAAAAGAAAACGGGTACTTAATTCAACGCGCAAATCAACTGGACCAGTACAAGAACACCAAGGAACAAAGAATGTGCGAATTAAAAAACGAACGCGTTGCGATGGAAAAATCGTTAAGTGAAATAGAAAAACAACGCCAATTGAAACTTAAGAGAATACTTGAAATGGAAAGACATAAAGAAACATTAAAGAATGAAAAACATAATATGCTTACAGCCCTTGAAAAAACTACAGCAGAAATTAAGGAATTGGAAAAAGCGTTGCGCGAGAAACAAGAAAAATTGCATCAATACGATGTGCAAAAATCAAAATATGAAGCAGCCATTGAGGGACTTGAGCAGAGACTTATGGAACAGTTTGGGTTTAATGTCCATGAAGAAATAAAAGTATTAAGCAGTATAAATGACAGACGCAGGGCTCAACTGAGAATTACAGAGTTAAAGAAAAGCATATTGGAGCTTGGAGATGTTAATTTAGCTGCAATTGAAGAATACAGGAGAATAAATGAGAGAATAGAATTCTTAACCAAACAGATTGGGGATATGGCTGAGGCAAAGGAAAAATTACAGCTGGTCATTCGTGAAATGAATCAGATAATGACTAAAAAATTTAAAGAAACGTATGAAAAGCTTGATAAAGCGTTTCAGGAGATGTTCGTAAAACTATTTAACGGTGGCAAGGCGCAGCTGATTCTGACTGATGAGCAAAATTTATTGGAGGCTGGTGTTGAGATCATTGCTCAACCACCAGGTAAAAAGACACAATATTTATCTCTTTTATCTGGCGGGGAAAAATCCCTGACAGCAATTGCCCTTTTAATGGCAGTTTTAAAGGTTAAGCCAAGCCCATTTTGCATCCTGGATGAGATTGAATCGAATCTCGATGAATCAAATGTAAATAGTTTTGCTGAAATGCTCAGAGAATTTGCCAACAGCACTCAATTCATTGTAATATCACATCGTAAAGGCACCATGGAAATTGCTCATGTACTTTATGGGGTGACAATCGAAGAGACAGGAGTATCAAGTCTGATTTCAGTTAAACTAGAGGATGCCCAAAAAACAGCAAGCTGAGAAAAACATGCAAATTGAGGGAGGATTATTTGTGGGGATATTTAAAGGTTTGGCAGCTGGCATGGAAAAAACAAGGCTTACCTTTTTTTCAAGACTTAACGAAGTTTTCGGCGCAGAAGAAAAGATTGACGAAGAAATATTTGAGATGTTAGAGGACGCTTTGATCGGAGCAGATGTAGGTGTAGTAACATCTATGGAAATGGTAGAAAAAATCAGAAGAATATCAAAGGAAAAAAGATTAACAGAAGTCAGTGAACTTAAAGAATATTTAATAAATTAAATTGAGGATATACTTAACGAAGGTGAACACGAGCTGAGAATCATAAAGGGAAGCTTAAACATTATCCTTATCGTTGGGGTGAATGGTGCTGGAAAGACAACTTCTATTGGCAAACTGGCTTATATACTTAAAAATGATGGGTATAAAGTTCTTGCAGCAGCAGGGGATACATTCAGAGCTGGTGCTATTGAACAGCTGAATACTTGGTCTCAGAGGAGCGGAGTTGATCTGATAAAACATAATGAAGGAGCTGACCCCGCGGCGGTCGTTTTTGATGCGATCCAAGCTGCAAAATCGAGAAAGACAGAAGTCTTATTGATTGATACCGCTGGGCGTTTGCAGAATAAAACAAACCTCATGGAAGAATTAAAAAAAATCAGACGAATCGTTGAACGTGAAGGATCGGGAATAAGTGAAACATTGTTGGTGCTTGATGCAACAATGGGTCAAAATGCTTTGAGCCAAGCAAAAATATTTTCAGAGGCAACGGGAGTTACGGGTGTCATCTTAACTAAACTCGATGGTACGGCAAAAGGTGGGGTTGTATTGGGTATACAGAATGAGTACAAGCTTCCAATAAAATATATCGGAACCGGTGAAGCAATAGATTGCCTTTTGCCATTTGATTCGAAAGAATTCAGCAAAGCTTTGCTTTTGTAAATGTAGAGAGGAGTGCATAAATGAAAGCGATAAAAATAGCTATAATTGGCGGTACAGGGGTATACCGGGCTGACATGCTCGAATCGGCACATAATGAGAAGATCAATACAGAATATGGAGATACAGAGTTGCTTTGTGGTACATATAAAGGTAAAGAAGTGTTCTTTTTGGCTAGACATGGCAGCGGACATACCGTTCCTCCGCACTTAATAAACTACCGTGCAAATATACAGGCACTAAAAAATCTTGGCGTTGAAAAAATTATAGCTACAGCAGCAGTAGGGTCCTTGAATGAGGAAATGTGTCCAGGAGAAATAATTCTAACAGATCAGTTTCTTGATTTCACGAAAAACAGGACATCCTCTTTCTATGAGGGCGGTGCAAAAGGAATATTGCATGTGGATATGACAGAGCCATATTGTCGAGAATTACGAGAGGATATTTACAATATATCAATTAAAGCTGATATACCTGTGAAAATGGGTGGATGCTATGTTACAGCTGAAGGACCAAGATTTGAAACTCCTGCTGAGATAAAGATGTATAAAATGCTTGGAGGTGATCTTGTCGGAATGACCAGTGTCCCAGAGGTCGTTCTGGCAAGAGAGGCCGGAATGTGTTACGCAACCTTGGCTATGGTTACAAATTATGCTTCAGGGATCACAGGCAATCCGCTTTCACATACTGAGGTAATAAAGGCAATGGCAGAATCAGGACAGCGAATGTCTGAATTGATTATGTGTTTGATTGAAAAAATCCCTGACAAAAGGAACTGCCGCTGTAAATTTGCAGCACAGGAGGCAGAGCCTTTTTGAGAGGAGACTTTTATTTGAAAACAATAGAGTTCAGGGATAATGCCTTGTATTTACTGGATCAAAACGCATTGCCACAAGAAAAAAAATATGTTGTTTGTCATGATCATCAGGAAGTAAGGAACGCAATAATAAATATGACTACCAGAGGGGCCCCGGCAATAGGTATCGCTGCTGCTTTTGCCATGGTTCTTGCCATCGGAAAATATAAAAATAGCGATTATTCGAAAATGCTCACATATCTTCGGGAGGCAAAAACTTATTTATCTTCTGCCAGACCAACAGCTGTTAACTTGGTTTGGGCTTTAAATCGTATGGAGAAAGTCTGGGAAACATCGTCCGGACTTAAACCAGAGGAAATAAAAAGATTGATGCTGTCGGAAGCAATGAATATCATGTCTGAAGACTTACAAATCAACAAAATGATTGGCTCATATGGAAGCACCTTGATTCCAAGCAAAGCTGATATACTCACCCACTGTAATGCAGGAGCTTTTGCGACAGGGGGATTTGGAACAGCATTGGGGGTTATAAGAACGGCTTTTGAACAAAATAAGGAGATCCATGTTTATGCTGATGAAACAAGGCCGTTGCTGCAGGGAGCGAGATTGACAACAACTGAGCTTATTGAGGCAAAAATACCTGTTACATTGGTTGCAGATAATATGGCGGGGCATCTGATGCAGCAGAAAAGAGTCGATTTGGTTATTGTCGGGGCAGACCGTATAGCTGTAAATGGCGATACAGCGAATAAAATAGGTACTTACTCTCTTGCCGTGCTTGCTGCATATCATAATATACCCTTCTATATTGCTGCTCCATTATCAACATTTGATATATCATTAACCGCCGGCGAGCATATTCCTATAGAAGAAAGATCCCCTGATGAATTACGAGCATGGAAAGGAATTTTAATAGCCCCGCCTGATGTAAATGCATACAATCCTGCTTTTGATATAACCCCAAACGAACTGATCACAGCAATAATCACAGAGAAGGGTATAATCACTCCGCCTTATAAAGATAAGATTTTGCGGATAATTGATCCAAAGGAGATAAAATAATGACAGGATTATTGATAGAAGGGGCCTTAATAATAAGTTGTCCTTCGGATAAAAAACAACATAACTGGTTTTATGGTGATATTGCGATAAAAAACGATTTAATAATCGAAACAGGGCAGAATTTAAGAATCAAGTATCCAAATCTTGAGAGTGTTTCAGGAAAGAATAGCATAGTTTTACCTGGATTAGTAAACTGTCATACACACGCAGCAATGACACTTTTGCGGGGCTATGCGGATGATCTTCCGCTTGAGGATTGGCTTAAAAAAAAGATATGGCCAAGAGAGGCTTTCCTAACAGCAAATGATGTTTATTGGGGTTCGAAATTAGCTATACTTGAGATGATCAAAAGTGGAACAACAAGTTTTGCTGATATGTACTTTTTTATGGAAGAAGTTGCCAAAGCTGCTTCAGAAAGTGGGATTCGTGCAGTTCTGGCCAGAGGAATGATCGGCTATGGTGAAAATGGAGAATTAGCCAAACAAGAATCAATAAATCTTATAGAAAACTGGCATAATCAAGCCAATGGACGAATCACCTGTATGTTAGGTCCCCATGCCTTGTACACCTGTCCTCCCAAATATATAGAGCAGGTCATAGAAATGTCTCAAAAATATGAAGTGGGTGTTCATATACATCTTTCAGAAACGCTCTCAGAAGTGAGAGATATAAATGAAAAGTATAAAACAAGCCCGGTCGAATTAGTCGATGCTTTGGGTCTTTTAGATAAATGCCATGTACTGGCGGCTCATTGCGTTCATCTTTCTGAAAAAGAACAGTCTATTTTGATTGAGAAGAAAGTTGGGATTGCGCATAATCCGCAAAGCAACATGAAATTGGCTAGCGGAGTTGCACCCATATCATCACTTCTATCAAAAGGAGCTATAGTTGGACTTGGTACGGATGGTGCTTCAAGTAATGATAATCTTGATTTGCTCGAGGAAATGCGTTCTTGTGCGTTGCTTCAGAAAGTTTATTGTCAGGATCCGACGGTTTTGCCTGCCGATTCTGCGTTTGAAATGGCTACGGTAGGGGGAGCGCAGGCTTTGGGACTCAATAAACTGGGAAGGATAGAGGTTGGATGCAAAGCAGATATTATTATGATGGATTTAAATAACCCAGCAATGGTCCCTTTGCATAATCCTATTTCAAATCTGGTATATGCAGCAAATTCCAATAGCGTTCATACTGTAATAATTGACGGTCGAATAGTAATGAGGAATCACGAAATGCTTTTGCTTGATGAAGAACAAGTTCTTTTCGAAGCTCAAAGGGCAGCATATAGATTAGTAAACCAATGAATAAATTAAATAATGAATCGAATAAAAATTAAATCATAAAATGAAGGATTTGATACAATGAACCAAAAGATGAAAACATTTAGCTTAATATTGATCCTTATAATCATATTGGTAGTTTATCCACTCTTGGGACCTAATATAGAGAGTGTAGCAATAAATTTGGGTCTAAGAACATTTTTAATGCTGCTTGCGATCTATATCATATTGATCTTAATGAAGAACTTTAGAAAATAGAAAAAAGGAATGAGCCATCCTTGCAGATGTGTTCACTCCTTTTGTATATTTGTATGTAGTTTAACAAATAATCAGGAATTGGGTATTCCGTTTTCGCAAGGAACACTTGTTTGGCATTTGCCACAACCAAATCTTGGACTTGATTGTATTTGAACTATTTCGTGGACCATATGGAAACATGGCTCCTGTTCCTTGCCATTTATTGATACGGCTTTTACAGGACAGCGCGAAAAGCAAGCGCCACACTTGTTGCAGTATTCAAAAGGATCCGAGTATGGACGAGAAAGTACATCAAGCTTTGCAGTGGTCACAATACTTCCATAGCGTCCGGAGCAACCTTTTTGGTAATCAATGATCTTGTAAGGCTGAATGTGCCCAAACCTGCGGCGTAAGCGGCGTGTCTTTCAGACCAGTTGCTGTTGAAGCCCAAACGCTTCCAGCGAGGATCGTCAGATGGAGCTATTGCCTTTTCGCCGGTTGAGATTATTTTTTCGCAAATCATTTTTCTTAGTGCGATATTTAAATAATCGCCTTCGATTCGACCGTAAAGCCATTCTTCAGAAGGATAACCTTGATTATAATTACTTCTCCGAACACGATCGGAGTAGTGCAAAAGAAAGAAATCACAGACTGTGCTCCTGGTAGCCATTCTTGTGGACTGATATGATGGGGACCTACTATACCTGGAGTCTTGAACTGTTCAAATATAGGATCGTCCGCAGCTGCCACACCGAATAAAACATCCGTCTCCCAAAGCTGAAGGTCATCAAGTTCTGGCACGCGATTCAAAGGACTATTTTCGACAAAGCTATTTGAAGCAGCAATTATTTCTTCAAGTTTCATAAAGCAACCTCCTTATGAATTATGATCATAATAGAAAATTCTGTTTAGTTTAAATTTATCCTGCCGTAAGCTGTAAAAACAATTCAATTATATCAATGATAATAAAATGGTATGTATATTAAATATATAAGTAAATATGTAATATTATTATTGATATAATATAAATCAGCTTAACAATATAAATACAAGCAGATAATCTACACGAACAGGAGATGATCAACATCCTAAAGTCTATATTAAAGGGTATAAGTTTTATAGATCGTGTAAATGAATATTTTGCTAAAACAGCAGCCTGGCTTTTCTTTCTGGTCATATTGATCATGAGTTATGAGGTATTAAGAAGGAAGGGGTTTAATAATTCGACCATATGGAGTCATGAGATGAGCTATTTCTTATGCAGTCTCATGTTGATGTTCGGGATGGCATATGTACTGAAGATTAAGGGTCATATCAGTATAGATATTTTATATGGCAGGATCAATTCAAAAGGGAAAGCTATATTGGATATATTTTCTTTTATTGTTTTTTTTGTGCCTTTATGGTTTTTTGGACTGAAACTAATGAGTCATTATTTAATAAAATCTTATGTTTTTCAGGAAAGAGATTACTGGGGCTGTTGGTTCCCACTTCTTTGGCCACTTAAAGCATGGACGTTTTTGGGAGCTATACTTCTAGTTTTGCAAGGCTTCGCAGAATTCATTCGTGATATCATCTGCCTGATCAAAGGAGGAGAGCGTCCATGAGCAGAGAAATCATCATACTTTTGATGACAGGCACTTTGTTCCTGACAATTATTTGGGGGTATCCGATAGCCTTCGTCATGGGCGGTGTGGCCACAGTATTCGGACTATTATTTTTAGGCCCGGCGGCGCTACATATTTTTGTCCTAAATACATATGAGACACTCATGGATTTTATTCTTATAGCAATACCTCTGTTTACGTTTATGGGAATCATGATAGAAAAGTCTGGTGTGGCAATGCGTTTATATGATGCCCTTCATGTAATAATGGGTGAACTACGCGGAGGATTGCTTATCGCGACGGTTGCTGCCTGTGCGATATTGGCTACGGCTACCGGAGTTATTGGTGTATCAGTTGCGATAATGGGCGTACTCGCTTTACCGGCGATGATGAAATACAAATACGACATACCTATGTCTACTGGTGCAATTTGTGCAGGTGGAGCCCTCGGGGTGATGATACCTCCGAGTATACTCCTGATCGTCTATGATGATGCAGCCGGCGGAGTCCATCTGCGTAATTTGTTCATGGGAGCACTTGGCCCGGGGCTGCTATTGGTAGTACTGTATTTATTATATATCATCATAAGATGTAGAATTAATCCTGAATTAGGACCAGCTTTGCCAAAAAGTGAATTGATTGTCTCGCGGCGAAAAAAAATCAATTTATTTATTACTTCGGTTTTCCCTGTGATACTTATTGTTTTTTCGGTTTTAGGAAGTATCTTTACAGGCTTTACTACACCTACAGAAGCTGCTGGAATTGGTGCTCTTGCCTCTTTGATCCTGGCAGGAGCGTACCGCAAATTAAATTTGAGTATAATCCGTGAAGCGATATATAACACGATGAGTATAAGCTGCATGGTATATATGGTGATATTTGGTGCCAGCTTTTTTAGCGGAGTATATGTACGTTTGGGCGGAGTTGAAGTTATTTATGAGTTGATAATGTCGCTTTCTATGCCTCAATGGGGCATGTTGGGCATAATGTTTTTGATTGTTTTCTTATTGGGTATGTTCCTGGATTGGCTCGGTACAATAATGATAACAGTGCCGATATTTACTCCGATCGTCGCTATATTGGGCTATGATCCGGTATGGTTTGCGATGATGGTTATATTAGTTATGCAGACTGGGTTTTTAACTCCACCTTTTGCTTATTCAATATTTTATTTAAAAGGAGTATCTCCTCCGGAAATTAAAACAAGTCAAATATACAAAGGTGTTATCCCATTCATTTTGCTGCAAATCGTTGCCGTCATTCTTTGCTGGGCTTTTCCGGATATCATACTGTTACTTCCACGGCTTATGTATGGCTAAGCGGTTTAAATAGAGGATAATATATACAGAGGATCACATACAATGAGATTATTTATTGCGATCAATTTCACAAAAATGACTAAAAAACAATTGGGTATGGCTGTTGAGAAATTTAAAAGATTTTCAGTCCGGGGCAATTTTGTACCATGGACGAATTATCATCTTACATTGAAATTTATTGGCGAAAGCTGTCAGCTCGATCGCTGGACAAGATGCCTCGATTCTATTGAAGCAGCTCCTTTTAAATTATATCCTCAAAACATCGGCAAGTTTAACCGACAAAATAAAGATTTATATTGGGTAGGATTTAAAAGTAATGAAAATATTTTATTTTTTGTATAAAGCTCTTCAAAAATACTTAGTCGAAGAAGGCAATTTTGCTCCTGAAAACTTATTCCTGCCACATATGACGATCGGCCGCGGGATAGTAATCAAGAATAATACAGATATTACTGAAATTATTGATGATACTAACAAAAAACTTCAGGAGATAGTTATTGATGTTGATTCAGTCAGTTTGATGCTTTCGGAAACAAAGAAATATGGAGTGGTTTATAGTGAATTATATAAAAAGAATCTAAATAATCATCAGATCAAATCAGAAGAAATAAAATAGGATAAATATGTAAAATATATAATGAAGAAAGGAGGGAGGAGAAGAATAATCAAATATTTGAACTAGCCTAAAATATAAAATTTATCTGTAGATATAATATATTGAGTACGTCGATATTTAGATAAAAACAATAGTTAAATTAAATATTGCTATTTATAATGATCAAAATAACTAAATATTATTTGCTAAATAATAAATATTTGAATGAAGAAATTTTATCAGTATGATATCAATTGATTTATTGTGATTTATCGGCAGAGCAATTCGATATTGGTCCTAAAATCAAAGCCTATAGCATCACGGTTTAATATCTTTCTAATAAATCAAATAAACTGTTCACTACTGGAGCGCCAGTTTATTCTCGAGCTAGTAGTTGCATTAAAGACTCCAAAGTAATCGATCGTAGGGCATTCTCGAGCTCCAAATAATTACTTACTAACAAAATAATGAAATAATGAGAAAATAAAAGGAAACTAATAATAAATAGTCAGAATCAGTTAGGTAAATCAATAAGTTAACATAATGCCTATTATCGGAAGTAATTGATCAGACAAAATCTACATTATATATTGATACTTATTCCTCTGCTCTCCGCATGATTTTTGTAATAGATTTAATTTTGAATATAAACGGTAATATATTTTTTGTTCACTTTTTAATAAATAGGAACTCGAATTATTTGCCCTTGTTGAATATTGGAATTATCTAAATTATTGAAGCTTTGTATTACTCTAATATAAACATCTATATCCATAGATTTATTAGCATATTGCTGAGCGATACTCCAAAGAGAATCACCTGATTGAATATTAAAATCAATAAAACGCATTGATTCTACTGCAGAGGTATTTTCTGTGAAAAAAGACTAAAAGAAAATACAGTTATAATAAGAATTAAAAACATAAATAGAAATAAGCGCAAAGTTACCTCAGCATTCTTAGACACGGATATTCACCACCAAACAAATGTTCTGTCTATAATATATAGGTTTGACCATTGAAAGTCAATGTATTATTTTATTTATTTCTACTAAACGAACTAGTGTTTGCAATAATTGCATATAGTATGATATAATGTAAAAAAATTGCTCTGGAGGTGTCCTTACCATGCAATATGAGGAATTGACCCAAAGACAGAAAGAAATATTATCATATATCAAAAGGTCAATCAAAAGAAAAGGCTATCCCCCGGCAGTCAGAGAAATAGGCGAAGCGGTCGGACTAAGCTCAAGCTCCACAGTACACAGCCATTTAAATCAACTGGAAAACAAAGGGTTCATTCGCCGCGATCCAACAAAGCCAAGAGCAATAGAAATAATTGACGGCAAGCCTGCGTCACATAAAGACATGGTTGATGTCCCCTTGATTGGAAGCGTTGCTGCAGGATCTCCTATTCTTGCTGTTGAAAATATTGAAGATACATATTCTCTACCTTTTGATCTTGTTCATGCAGAAGAATCATTCATGCTAAAGATCAGAGGCGACAGTATGATCAATGCAGGTATATTCAATGATGATATGGTTATAGTAAAGAGACAAAATACTGCACGTGATGGAGATATCGTTGTTGCATTAATTGATGATGAAGCGACTGTAAAAAGATTTTATAAGGGTTTCAGTCATGTGCGTCTGCAGCCTGAGAATGACCTCTATGAGCCAATAATCACAAAGGATGTAAAAGTACTTGGAAAAGTAATTGGTTTGCTTAGAAGGTATTAGAGACATTTTAAAATCAAAGTGCCCCATTCTCCTCTTGATTGAGGAAATGGGGCACTTTGATTTTAAATATTGCACTTTGATTTTAAATATTTAAGAAATCGTTAATAACTGCACTTATTACGTTCTTTATCTCTATGTTTTTCTAAAGCGTAATTGATTATCTGCTCAAGTAGATCTTCCATTTTTAAGCCCGAATACTCCCATAGCTTTGGAAACATACTAATGCTTGTAAAGCCAGGCATTGTATTGATTTCGTTTATAAAGATCTCCCCTGTTTTCTTGCTAATAAAGAAATCGATCCGGGATAATCCCGATGCATCTAAAGACCTGTATGCATTTATAGCTATCTCTTCTATCCTATTTCTTTGTATTGCGCTTATTTCAGCGGGTATCATAGTCTTTGAAAGGTTATCCAGATATTTCGCATTATAATCGTAGAATTCATTGCATGGCAAGATTTCTCCAGCGACAGAAGCCTTAGGGAAACTATTGCCAATTATTCCGACTTCGATTTCGCGTGCCTCGATTCCTGCTCAACAATGATCCTGCGATCGTAAAGGCTTGCTGATAAAAAAGCACACAGCAAATCTTTCCTATCATTAGCTTTAGATATACCAACACTCGAACCTAAATTTGCCGGTTTTACGAAACATGGATAGCCAAGTGTATTTTCAATTTGAAGCGCACAGCGCAAAGTGTCCTCCTCTATTTCAATTCGTAAAAAACTCAAATATTCAACCTGAGGAAGGCCAGCAGCAGCAAAAACCTTTTTCATTAAAATTTTATCCATTCCAGCTGAGGACGCTAAAACCCCAGAACCTGCATAAGGGACTTGAGCGAGCTCGAAAAGACCCTGAACAGTACCATCTTCACCAAATGAACCATGAAGAACAGGAAAAAAAACATCGATATTTGCTGCTGCTTTACTTAAATCAGGCACAGTATAAAGGACCCCGCTGCTCTCTGCATAAGGCAGCAAAGTTAGCTTATTATACTTTTCGCTGATCATTGATTCCATCGCAAAAGTTTCAATATTTTCATCCGGTATAGGACCGTACCATTGCCCGGTTTTTGATATACCAATGGGGAAGATGTTATATTTCTTTTTGAGTGCCCTAGCCACAGCTGCAGCTGATTTGCATGACACCTCATGCTCACCGGAACGACCTCCGAATAAAAGAGCGATACACATTTTTGCCATAAAAACACCTCGCTTGATCATTATCCAGAAAAAATATAAAAGTATTTTAAAACATTAGAAATAAGTATTTAAACAACATCAAAAAACAAGATACAAGAAATATACAAATAGAGATATCCCTAAAAGCAGTTTGAACAAATTGCCCAGTATCATGCCCCAAACCGAAGCAAAACCTATTTTTGAAGCGGTAGTAAAATTTTTTCCTTGTAAAAGTTCCCCTGCCAATGCTCCAATAAAAGGACCAAGAATAAGACCGAGAGGGCCAAAAACGAATATCCCAATTATTCCACCGACTACTGCGCCCCAAAAACCCCATTTTGAGGCACCATATTTTAAGGACAAAAAAGGGCCTGAAATATTATCCAAAACTATTGCAATAATGGCAAAAAGACATGCAATAACAATAATAGTAGTATTGATATTCTGGAAGTTCTCCAACCAGCCGTAACCGATTATTATAAAAGTCATAAGTGGGATACCGGGAATGAAAGGCAAAACGGCCCCCAAAACGCATATCAAGAGGAGCAGCGCAGCTACCCATGCCATTGCTGTGACTATTTTGTTCACCTCATTTATTTTCTATCTCTAAAGCTGCCATAAGTAAACCAATTTTGGCGTGTGCAAAACTCAAGCCGCCTTGATAAAAAATATTATATGGCGGGCGTATTGGTCCGTCTGCACTAAGTTCAATGGAGGATCCCTGAATAAAGGTCCCTCCTGCCATAATGACCTTGTTTTCATAGCCAGGAAGGAAATCTGGTTCTGGTGTTGCCTGAGAATCCAACGGGCATGCTTTTTGTAATCCTTTGCAGAATAATGACATTAATTCACTGGAGCCTAAACGAATAGCCTGGATCAGGTCTGTGCGAGGCTCTTTGTAATGTGGAAGGACTTCATAACCTAAGAGTTCGAATAAACGTGAACCCCATACAGCACCTTTAAGCGCCTCTCCAACGATCATCGGTGCGATAAATAATCCTTGGTATGCAGAATGATTAAAATTCAAACTGGCTCCTAAACCGGTGCCGATTCCAGGGGCTGACAGACGAACAGCTGATTTGGCAACAAGTTCTTCTTTTCCTGCAACATATCCTCCCGTTAGGGAAAGACCACCTCCTGGATTTTTGATCAAGGAACCTGCAATTAGGTCCGCCCCTACGTCTGTCGGTTCGGAATACTCGACGAATTCACCGTAACAGTTGTCAACAAAACAAATTATTTTTTCATTAAATGATTTCACTGAAGAAATTGCCTGGCGTAACTCTTCAAGTGAAATTGAATTTCTCCATGAGTATCCTTTTGATCTTTGAAAAAAAACCATTTTAGTCTTTTTATTTAGCATAGTCAATAGATGATCAATATCTATGTTACCCTGCCGAGTCAGGGAAGATTCCCTGTAATTGATTCCGTAATGAGCTAAAGAACCGTATTCATTGTGAAAACCAATCACTTTCGTGAGAGTATCATATGGCTTACCTGTAGCAGAAACGATCTCCTCTCCGGGAGATAAATTCCCTAACATAGCTACAGCAATAGCGTGTGTTCCAGATACGATTTGAAGTCTTACTAATGCGGCTTCACAGTTGAAAATATCAGCATATACTTTGCCTAAAGTATCACGGCCTAAATCATTATACCCATAACCATTAGACCCGCTCAGATGTACTTCACTGATGTTATTCTTCCAGAAAGCACGCAATACCTTATATTGATTATGTTCGACAACAGCGGAAATACCCTGGCAATACTTAAGACAGTCAGCTTCTGTTAGTTCATAAGCTGACTGAACTGTAGCACTTTGACTTAAAATCTCGGAAAAAGAATTGCAGATATCTTTCATTATCGAGACTCCTTTATCCTTCTATAGAATCAGCAATTATATATTGCTCTATAAAATCAGGAATTGGGGTACGAAGAGATACTATACAAAAAATATGGTCTTCTTTATATTCAATTTCTAGTACGTGACCCCAAGTATAGATTTTATTGATAGTAGCAAGATTGTCATATGGTATATGCAATCGAAAAGTCTTGAATTTTTGCGGCAGATATTCCAGGATCATGTCCAGTAAAATTTCGAGGTTTGTTCTGTTTAAAGCTGAAATCGCCAGCGCAGGATAGTATTTATTAATTTCGTTTTGAACTTCAACCTGATCTTCGATGATATCACACTTATTAAAGACCAGAAGAACTTGCTTATTTTTGACGCCAATTTCTTCAAGAACACGATTAACTGTATCAATATGTCCTTCACGAGCTGGATCGGCAGCATTTACTACATGCAGGAGCAAATCCGCATGAGTTATTTCTTCCAATGTAGCCCTAAATGCAGAAACAAGCTGATGAGGGAGCTTATCGATAAATCCAACTGTATCGGTTAATAACAGCTCCTGTTCAGCATAATTAATTCTTTTTGTTATTGGATCAAGAGTAGCGAATAGTTTATTTTCGACGAAAACATTTGCCGAAGTCAAAGCATTCATCAGGGTAGATTTACCGGCATTTGTGTATCCAACCAAAGCGATCACCGGAATTTCGTTTACTGTTCGTTTCTGCCTTAATACTTGACGCTGTTTGCGAATATTTTCGATCTCTGAATGCAGCTCATTTATACGTGTGCGTATTTTCCTTCTGTCTGTTTCAAGCTTTGTTTCGCCGGGCCCCCGTGTGCCAATACCGCCGCCAAGTCTCGAGAGATAATGACCGGAGCCTGCTAATCTTGGAAGTATGTAGTTTAATTGAGCAAGTTCGACCTGAAGCTTGCCCTCTTTTGTTTTTGCCCTTTGGGCAAAGATTTGAAGAATTACCGCTGTTCGGTCAGCGATATCGCAACCAAGAAAATCTTCAAGGTTACTCTGCTGCTTTGGCGAAAGTGATGTATCAAGAATGATTATGTCTATTGCTTCCTGTTGCCTGAATAATGACAAATCATGGAGCTTTCCCTTACGCAAATAAGTTGAAGGATCAGGTTTAGTGAGTTTTAGGAGCATAGTAGCATGAACGTAGATATTTGCCGTAAAGGCAAGTTCTTTGAGTTCATTAAGTGACTGTGCTGCATCATGCAATGATCCATTGTTCCCAGAATTAAAACTGATCAGCAGGGCTTTGGGTTCTTTCTCTTCGACATTGTGCACTGAAGGTTTAAAAATATTTTTTCAATATCTGTGATCAATCCTTGAAATGAAATTTCTGTTAGTTCGTTTAAGGAAAGCGGGCCAAGAATATTATAATTATTAATACCGACAGGTGTAGCCATATAAATATCAACTATCTCACGATCTTTTACGCCTATAGCGATCATAGCATCGAAACGTGCTTCGAGCAGAGAACTTATATCTAAGGGACTGAGCTCACCCGAAGCCTCAGGATGAGTATGGATACATCTTAGCCCGGAAAGACTATTCGGATCACGTCGCCGCATATCTTTTAGTAGAGGAACAGTGTGCCTGTCGCCGATCATGATTGATTCCAGACATCCTCTTCGGTCGAGATATACTGCTATTTCTCTTCCAAGAAAACCGGATACATTTGCTAATTCAATGGCGAGAAAAGTATCCACCAGAGAATCAGGAGAATACTTTATATTAAAAAGATCATTCAAGCGTTTAAGATATGTTTTGCGTATCCCGTTTAAGTTACCGCCAATTTTCAAATAATGCATCCCCTAAATCAAAGAGTAAGTAAAAAAGATATAAATATAACAAGATCGATCAGTCAGGTTCATTTTCTTTCTATAGTTATTGCGCAATCCGGACAAACAATTGCACACATGCCACAACCTGTACATGTTTCAAGATCTTTGGGTTGTACCGCCGGTGTTCCGTATACGCCAAGCTCATCAGACCAATCTATGACATTTACTGGACATTTTTGTATGCAAAGCCCGCAACCCTTGCATAGGCCGGTAAATATTGTGAACAAAGCCTTTTTGGTGTCAAATTGTTTGAATTTAAATATCGGTGAAGACATTTATTAAGCCTCCCTATTCAAGTATTTATCATGATCGAACGGCCTGCTAGAATAGATCCTTGACCAAATCAGCTCCACGAGACAAGGCTCTTAAATTTAATTCGCGCAAAGCAGGATCTTTAGCAAATTTATATCCCAATTTATTCTCGAGAGATCTTTTAATAGATTCCATGTCGATGATCTTTGTAGCGACAATAGCTACACCCATTATGATCACATTGAATACTCTGGGTTGTAATTCTTTTTTAGCAATATCCAAAGCCGGGATCGCTAATATTTTTTTTGCTTCCTGCGGAAGATCGGCTTCAATACCTTCGATGGAAGAATCATATATAAATACTGTGTTTTCGTTAACGTATTGGCGCGTTCGGCGTACTGCTCTGTCAGACAAAGCTATTACCAAGTCGGCAAAGACAAATTTTGGAGATCCGATCTTGGAATCAGAGATTTGACAATATGCTACAGAAACTCCTCCGCGCTGCTCAACACCAAAATTGGGGATATATAAAGCCTCTTTGCCTTCTTCATATGCTGCTTGTACGATTATTCCGGCAACCGACTGGATACCTTGGCCTCCTTCGCCGGCCAAAGCGATCTTAACAGTATTTGACATTTTATTTTGCCTCCTTTGATTCAGGAGTCTTGATTTCTCCGATCGAAAAATATTTAGGCATTGTCTTTTCAATAAACTCCCAGGTTTCTTTAGCATTTGTGCTCCAATTTGTCGGACATCCGGATAGAGCTTCAACAAAGGAAAATCCTTTTCTTTCCATTTGATTCAGCAAGGCCTTTTTAATATATCCCTTCAATTGGCGAACATTAGCCACTGTCCCTCTTGCAACATAAGCATTTTCTCTGGTAATCGCTGCGACCATTTCAGGACCCTGCGCTGGGTAACCGGTTTCTTCAACATCTCTTCCATAAGGTGTGGTTTCAGTTTTCATTCCTGGTAGTGTAGTCGGAGCCATTTGTCCACCAGTCATTCCGTAGTTGCAGTTATTAGCCAGGATCAAAGTTATTTTCTCGTTTCTGGAAGCAGCATTGACTAAATGTTGGGAACCTATCGCATATCCTCCTCCATCTCCCATATATGCGATACATATTCTATCCGGACGAGCCCGCTTTACGCCGGTTACTACAGGGGTAGTCCTGCCATGATGGGTCTGGATGGTATCAACATTGAAAAAATCCCAGGATAATAAAGAACAACCGATATCGCATCCAAAGACTACCCTGTCTTGAATATTCAGTTCATCTATGGCTTCGCCAAGAGCCTTAAGGATCAAACCGTGCCCACATCCTGGGCAGAATTTGTGAGGTTTTGTTTCTAATCTCCATGATGCTGGCATTTTAGGTAAAACAGACATTTCATATCCTCCTCTGCAAGTCAGATCATTATTGATAAATGAGATCATATTTTAGAAATATGATCCACCAGTTCCTCGGCCGTTATACCCTTTCCGGGTTTATAATAATCCAAGATCGGGACTTTTTCCCCATAGATAGCATCAGTTACCAGCTTGCGAAGCTGTCCTTGAGCGGATTCTGCAACAACAAAGCATTTTGCTGTACGTGCGATTTTCTTGAGTTCTCCAGCAGGAAAGGGTCTTAATGTGACCGGACGGAAGTGCCCGGCTCTTATATTCTTCTCACGCAAAATCTGTACTGCAGCTTGTGCAGCTCGAGTTACTACGCCGTGAGCGATTATTACTATATCAGCATCGTCAGTAGAAAAAGATTGAGATTCAACTACTTGAGAAGCGACAGCATCATAAGCTTTTATTAAATCATTTACGACATCATTTAACTCTTCTTCTGTATTATATGTGTTCCTTAAATGACTGGGCTCACGTTCAATCCCCGGTTTCCCTTCAGCTCCAACAAAAGGATATGTTTTTATCATTTCGATATCTTTTTCCGCAGGATCATAAATAAACAGAGACTCTCTCATTTTTGCCTGATATCCATCACCAAGAACACAAGTAGGAAATCGGTGTTGCCAAGCTACATTGAAGGCTTTGATCGTATAATCGAACAATTCCTGATGTGAACTTGTGGAATATACTATCCTTAAGCCTTCTCCGTTTCCACCATAACAAGTCATAGTAACCTCCTGCTGTGAATATATAACGGTCGCTGTAGACGGTCCGCCGCGTTGTTGAACTACTTGTACTATAGGTATTCTCATCATTTCAGCCATAGTGATCGATTCTTGCATTAGAGTATTTCCGGGACCAGCAGTCGCTGTAAAGGCTCTCTTTCCTGCCAGTACTCCGCCGCAAGTAGTAAATCCTGCTGAAATTTCATCTTCTGTCTGAAGGAAACTACGACCATATTTTGGGGCAAGACGAGTCCAGTAGTGCATCACTTCATTTTGGGGGGTTATGGGATATCCATACATGATATCAGCTTCCGCAGCTAATGCCGCCCAGGCAACCACCTCGTTGCCGGTCATAAATACTCTTCTGAGACCTTCTATAGGTTTATCAGGCATTTGAACACCTCCACATTATATAAGAATATATATGATCAATATTTGATCAATAAGTAATTTTGCCCTATTACAGTGTATCACTGGGAGGATGTGAACGGAAGTATTTATCTTGTTAAAATAGAGTATAGCTATAGTTTGGAAAATATTTTTCAAAAAAAAGCCCGCAGGATCGCAGGCGGGCTTTAATAGGGCCATAATCAATAAATAAGAGAGAAAATCGTTTTCAGATCTTATTTTCGGATGTAAGGTTAATAGGGCGTTGCGGCGAAATAGTCGAAATGGCATGCTTGTAAACAAGCTGCTGTTTGCCGTCAAAATCTAAAATAACTGTAAAATTATCAAATCCTTTTACATTTCCTTTAAGTTGGAAACCGTTTACTAGATATATAGTAACTGGCAGGTTTTCTTTGCGTACCTGATTTAGAAAAGCATCTTGAAGATTGATTTGTTGTTTCATGTGCCGGACTCCTCCATATTGTTTGTTTTGATCCACTTGGACTATTCTACACTTTTGACGATTGTCCTGCCTGCAAAATCAATGATTTCCTTCAGCATCAGCTCATAGGAAGCGTATTTGTCCACATAGAACCAGCAGACACGCTTATCTTTTTTAAACCACGTCAATTGTCTTTTGGCAAAGCGATGTGTATCCTTTTTTAGCTCCGCGGTCGCTTCAGAAAGGGTGCATTTGTTTTGAAGAAAAAGATTGATATGGCGATAGCCTAATCCTCGCATTGCCGAAGATCCAGAAGAATAACCCGAACTTAGAAGAGCCTCAACTTCTTGTTGTAAACCGCCTTCAAGCATTTCGTCGACGCGTTTGTCGATTCGGATGTAAAGATTTTTGCGTTCAAGCATATCAAGACCAATGATAGTTGGAAGATATCTCTCATAAGGCTGATAAGAAGCCGGAACCTTTTCGGAAAGGCGTTTCCCAGTAGAATGGAAGTACTCAATAGCTCGAAGTATTCTTTTTTATCATTAGGATGAATTTTTGATGCAGATTTTGGATCAATTTGCAGCAGCTCGTTATATAGCGCATCCACTCCTTGAACATCAGCAAGACGAGATAATTCATTGCGTAAATTTTTAATGTTGAAATCTTTATGTTCTTCAAAGATGTAACGATCGATTACCGACTGGATATATAATCCGGTACCACCTGCTATTATCGGCAGTTTAGAACGCGAATTGATATCATCAATCATTTTTCTGGCCATATATTGAAACTCGGCAACGCTGTAAGAATCATCAGGAAACTTGATATCGATCAAGTGATGTGGAATATTATGCATTTTAATATTATCAAGCTTTGCGGTGCCAATATTCATTCCTTTATAAATTTGCATTGAATCTCCAGATATTATTTCTCCTCCAAAATGAATAGCAAGATCGAGTGCAAGTTGTGATTTCCCTATTGCCGTAGGTCCTACGATTATAAGTAATGGAATACCCATCTGATTATACCTCCCATACGTAAAAAGCAACCGAACTATGCCGTCCTCCGCAAATAAAGTCCGGGGACAAAGTTTCAAATTTACGGCTGCGCCTGTTTTGCTTCATAACAACTCGCTCTTTGGCTATCTTCTTTGCGGCATGGATATGCTCCAAAGCTATATCATCATGTACTGCAAGCGGACGAAGCGCATTAAGCGCTGAAGATTTGGCCAACGGATATGTGAACATTGGATCAAAATATACTATGTCGTAGCTGCTTTTTGGTTGAGCATTCATAAAATCGATGAAGTTTGCATTTATGATATTTAATCGCGAAAATGCTTCTTTTAGGTATTTATTTTCAGTCAAATATTCCTGCAGACCATATTTTACAAGCATTGCGATATATTTATTTGCCTCCAGTCCCGTAACATGACCACTGTTTCCGACAAAAAAAGAAGCAACAATGGCGTCTGCAGCCATACCTAAAGTGCAATCCAAAACTCTGTGTCCAGATCTAAGCTTCATTGCCGAGATCATCGGATCATTATTTCCTTCTCGTAATGCTTTGATTCTGGGTACGGACATATTTGGGTGCCAAAACAGAGTGGTTTTTCCTTGAATTATTAATCTTTGAGTTTCGATAACGATAAGATATTCCAAATCATAAGTTTTTAGCAATTCATCGATACTGTGGCTTTCGCGAGGGTAATAAGAAATATGTAGATCGCATGCAATGTCTTGAGCGATTTGGCCAAGAACTTGTCCTCCAAGAGAGGTTGTTACAGCAATATTTACCATATAATTAACGCTACTTTCTTTGAAATTCTCTATTAATATTATCAAGCGTGATCAGGATGAGAGTTGGTCTTCCGTGAGGACAAGTCAATGGATTCTTGCATGAATTCAGATCATAAATGAGTTTTTCAATTTCTTCTTCAGCGAGGTATTGACCGGCTTTGACTGAATCCCTGCAAGAGGACATTATTATAAACTCCTTGCGTAAATCTGCCGGAGAAATAGTACCAATTTTATTTTCCAGTAATTCAAGCAATGAATAAAACAATTCCTTTGGATCCCCTTTATAACAAGAAGGAATTGCCCGGAGAAGATATGTACCGGAGCCAAAATGCTCAAGGATCATCCCCAAGTCAGCTAAGGGTATGATGTGTTGGATTGCGAGCTCTTCTTCAAGTGGATTAAGGTCAAGAGTGATCGGAATAAGCAAGATCTGGCTCTGGAGGGTATTATTTTTTAGCTGTTCAAGAAAATGCTCATAATTTATACGTTCGTGGGCTGCATGTTGGTCAATCAAATATAATCCCTCTATTCCTTCGGTAAGGATGAACGAATTTTGTAGCTGACCAATTATACGCAGTTTCGGGATCTTCTTATCCTTTATATTTATATTTGAAAAGGTTTCGTGTATATGATAATTCAAATCATCATATAGAGGAGCTCCCACATATTTTGTTTTGTTGTAGGCTGTAATATTATTCTCAATATCCATCCCTTTTTCGTCGGTAAAAAGTTCATAAGTTTGAGCAGATAATTGTAT
>JAXGPE010000012.1:0-25571 GCA_040767105.1 Peptococcaceae bacterium
CGACAACATTGACAACTGTCTCCGGCGCAATTTTCTTGCCCTGCTTGACATATTGCTCGAATAGATAGACCAGATTGCGGACCAGAGCCTTGGTTTCCGGTGTTTTTTCATACTCCTCGGGGACCTCTTCGATCTCCGCCTTAAAGAAACCTTCAGCATCGATGTATCTTAGTACTTTTGCGCGCCGAAGCCCTTCCACCAAAACGCGGTGAGTTCCTCCGGGCATTTTTAGAAGCTGCTTGACTTCAACGATAGTCCCGATATCATAAATATCTTCCGGACCCGGATCTTCAACCTGAGCATCCCTTTGCGTAGATAAAAAAATCTCCCTGTCCTGGATCATGGCATATTCTAAAGCGTTAACTGATTTTTCACGGCCGACATCCAAATGGATGACCATATAGGGAAAAACCAGCAGACCTCTTAACGGAAGAAGTGGTAGTATCTTTGATTTGTTTTCAGCTGCTGTCATTTTTGCTTACCTCCTTCATTAAATTTTATCATAATTAATTGAATTGTGTCTGTAAACTATAATAGCCAGGCATCTGCCCGGCTATTAGCGGATTCTTATGCGGTTTCCTCTTTTTTCTTCTTCCGTTCACTTGTAGTGACCAAAAGAGGTTCTTCCCCATTTTTAATACATTCTTTAGTCACGATACACTTGCTTATATCTTCGCGAGAGGGGATTTCAAACATTACATCCTTCATGAGATTTTCAATTATCGCCCTCAAGCCTCGTGCTCCCGTATTACGCTTCATCGCCTCGCTGGCTATTTCCAGTAACGCTTCTGTTTTAAATTCCAAAGTCACATTATCTAGTTCAAAGAATTTCTGATACTGCTTGATCAGAGCATTTTTAGGTTCCGTCAATATTCGAATAAGCGCTTCTTCGCTCAAAGCATCCAGAGTGACAATAACAGGCAGCCTTCCTACGAACTCGGGGATAAGCCCATATTTAATCAAGTCAGAAGGCAATATCTGACTCAATATCTCACCAGTGCTCGTATCAACCTTTGCCTTTATTTCCGCGCCAAAACCCATGATTTTTTTTCCTACGCGATTCTGGATTATTTTATCGATACCTTCGAATGCTCCTCCGCAAATAAAGAGAATATTCGTGGTATCCAACTGGATGAATTCCTGGTGCGGATGTTTGCGTCCTCCTTGCGGCGGCACGCTGGCAACAGTTCCCTCCAGTATTTTCAAAAGGGCTTGCTGGACACCTTCACCGGAAACATCTCTTGTAATGGATGGATTTTCCGATTTTTTGGAGATCTTGTCTATTTCGTCGATATAGACGATCCCTTTTTCTGCTCGTTCCACGTCATAGTCCGCAGCCTGGATGAGTTTCAGTAAAATGTTCTCGACATCTTCACCGACATAACCGGCTTCAGTCAATGAGGTTGCATCTGCAACGGCAAAGGGCACATTAAGTATGCGGGCCAGAGTTTGCGCGAGCAGCGTTTTGCCGCTGCCTGTCGGTCCCAGCATAATGATATTGCTTTTTTGCAGTTCAACATCGTCCGCTTTTGCTCCGATGTTGATCCTTTTGTAATGATTATATACTGCCACGGCCAAAGATTTTTTGGCATCATCCTGGTCTATGACGTATTGATCAAGTATCTCTTTTATTTCTTTGGGTTTGGGTATATCTTCAGCATACTGGACACTTTCTTCCGCTAACTCTTCATCGATTATTTCATTGCAGAGTTCTATGCATTCATCACAAATGTATACCCCGGGCCCGGCCACCAATTTTTTGACCTGGTCCTGTAGTTTTCCACAAAACGAACACTTCAGCTGGGCTTTTTCGTCCCCAAATTTGGACATATGCTCACCTCATAATTTATACAGACTTTGGATTGACAGGCATGCGCAGGAAAATATCGTCGATCAGACCGTAGTCCTTTGCCTCACTTGCGTCCATAAAATAATCGCGTTCAGTATCGGCTTTGATTTTTTCGATGCTTTGTCCTGTATTATCTGCCAGGATCCTGTTTAGATTTTCTTTCATACGCAGGATCCTCCGGGCGTGGATCTCTATGTCTGTAGCTTGTCCTTGTGTTCCGCCGGACGGCTGATGAATAAGTATCTCCGAATTTGGCAGCGCATAGCGCTTACCCTTGGTCCCCGCCGCCAGCAGGAAGGCACCCATGGATGCCGCCAATCCGACGCATATCGTTGAAACATCGACGCCAATATACTGCATTGTATCGTAAATAGCCATGCCTGAAGTTATAGACCCTCCCGGACTGTTGATATACAATGAAATATCCTTATCCGGATCCTCCGCATAGAGAAAAAGCATTTGGGCGATCACAAGATTTGCTACATAGTCGTCTATTGCCGTACCCAAAAATATTATCCTGTCCTTCAGCAATCTTGAGTAAATATCATAAGCTCTTTCGCCGCGGTTGGTCTGCTCAACGACCATCGGCACTAAAGTAGAATATACAGGAATGTCGATCTTGCGTTCTCCGGCATTCATGATCATGTCCTCCAATTCAGATATATATTTATTCTTCATAAACTGCTTCCTTTAACAATAAATCAACAGCTTTTTCGGCTTTTATCCCAAATTCCAATGCCGGGATATGTCCCTGCATTTCAAAAGCCCTGCGGATATTTGCTGTTTCCTGTTGATATTGGCTGGCGATCTTCTCTATCTCTTGATTAAGTTCTTCGTCCGAACAAGCGATGTTTTCCTCACGGATCACTGCTTCCAGAGCAAGATCGGCGCGAACGGCTTTACGGGCATTCGGTTCATAGATCGCCTTCAACGCATCAAAGGAACCGCCGGTGGCCTGGAGATAATAATCCATTGATAAGCCTTGCTGCTGTAGTCGATTGGCAAACTCCTCGATCATATCGTTTGTGCGTCTGTCTATCATTGATTGAGGTATCTCCATTTCGGCCTCTTCGGAAACTTTATTTATAGCCGCTTCCCTCAGGGCATATTCCGCCTCTTTAGTCAGCTTTTCCTTTAGTTTATTCTCGATATCCCTTTTTAAATCCTGCAAGCTGTCAAACTCAGAGACGTCTTTCGCAAACTCATCATCCAAAGGTGAAAGCTCAGTCTGTTTGATCTCTTTTACGGTAACATCGAACACGGCTTGTTTTCCTTTTAATTCTTCAGCCTGATAATCCTCCGGGAAAGTCACATTTACTTCCTTCTTATCACCTTTGTTGATTCCAATCAGCTGATCCTCAAACCCGGGAATAAAAGCTCCGGACCCAAGCGTAAGCCTGTGGTCTGTGGCAGTACCGCCTTCAAAAGCTTCTCCGTCGACTTTGCCTACAAAATCTATGAGCAGAGTATCACCCTCAACGGAAGGACCCTGGCTTTCTATCATCTTTGCATAACGTTTCCGCATTTTAGCGATCTCTTCGTCGACCATTTCCTCTGTTGCCTGTACGGAAGTCTTTTGCAGTTTCATTCCTTTATAGCTGCTCAGTTTGACCTCAGGTTTGATATCAAACGCAGCCTTAAAAATTATTGGTTTGCCTATTTCAGTCTCTACCATTTCATAACTTGGCTCGCTGACCGGAGAAAACTCTTCTTTGTTTTCGGTCAAGGCCTGGATATACGCTCTGGGAATAGCTTCCTGAAGCGCGTCTTCCAACAGGATCTCCTTGCCATACATGTTTTCCAATATTCTACGCGGAGCTTTCCCTTTGCGAAAACCGGGTATATTGACCTTGTTGACCACAGTGCGGTAAGCCTTCTGCAGCGACGTTTCGAATTCATCGACCGGTATTTCGATCGTCATTTGAACTTTCGTTTTTTCAATTTTTTCTGTGGTTGCTTTCATGAAGTTTCTCCTCCCAAATATTTAATTCAAATAAATACTAAAAAGACTAGCGCCTTACTCCTCAGCACTAATCCATCCCCAAGCATAAGATGGAGCGGAAGACGGGATTCGAACCCGCGACCCTCGCCTTGGCAAGGCGATGCTCTACCACTGAGCCACTTCCGCATCATACCGTCCGATAAAGTCAAGATTTATGGTGCGGGAGAAGGGACTTGAACCCCCACGGTTGCCCACTGGATCCTAAGTCCAGCGCGTCTGCCAATTCCGCCACTCCCGCATAGCAAACATAAGAGCATGGTCAAAACAAATGGTGAGCCATCCGCGACTCGAACGCGGGACACCCTGATTAAAAGTCAGGTGCTCTACCAACTGAGCTAATGGCTCGAATAATGGGGTGACTGAGGGGACTTGAACCCCCGAATGCCGGAGCCACAATCCGGTGCGTTAACCGCTTCGCCACAGCCACCATAAATGGCGTGCCCACAGGGATTCGAACCCCGGACACACGGCTTAGAAGGCCGTTGCTCTATCCAGCTGAGCTATGGGCACAACAGCAACAATTATCCTAACAAAAATTTCATTATATGTCAATCTGTCAGCCTTAAAATCCGCCGGCAAACAATTTGCGTAATACATCCTCTGCCTTCCGCAATGCTTTGCCACGATGACTGAAAAGTTCTTTTTCCTCTATCGTAAGTTCGGCAAAGGTCTTATGCAGATCCGGCAAGTAAAAAAGCGTATCATAGCCGAAGCCTCCATGACCCTTGGGCTCATCCAAAATCATCCCCTTGCAGCTGCCCTCAGTGAAATAAATCCTTTCATCCGGAAAGGCTATCGCCAGCACGCATACAAAACGGGCCGTCCTCTTCTCAAAGGGTACTCCTTTTAGCATATCCAGCAGTTTCCTGTTATTTTCCGCATCTGTTGCCCCGTATCCGGCAAAGCGCGCCGAATTTACTCCGGGCCATCCAGCCAGATGATCGACCTCCAGCCCCGAATCGTCAGCCAAAACAGGCAACCCGGAAAATTTGGCGGCTATTTGCGCTTTCAGCTCAGCATTTTCGCGGAAGGTCTGCCCTGTTTCCTGTATTTCCGGTACATTTTCAAGTTCATTCAGCGTTATTATTTTTATCCCAAGCCTGCCCAGACTGTTTTGGAACTCCAGAGCCTTGCCTTTATTTGATGATGCGAGTAAAATCAAGGGTCGTTCTTTTTTCTTAATTGGCATGATCCATATCCAATACTGTTTTTTGCAGCTCGATAAGCTCCTCGATACCCTTGCTGCCAAGTTTCAAGAAAGAACCCAATTCCTGCTCGGTAAAGGTTTTACCTTCCGCAGTCCCTTGGATTTCGACAAATTCCCCTGCTCCGGTCATCACCAGATTCATATCTACCGTGGCTTGGGCATCTTCATGGAAACACAGGTCAAGCACGAGCTCATCGCCCACCTTGCCAACGCTGACCGCCGCCAGCCAATCTTTTACCGGACTCTTTTTTAATAGTCCTGCTCTGACCAGCTTGTTCACAGCCAGCACTAAGGCAACATATGCTCCGGTTATCGAAGCTGTACGTGTCCCTCCATCGGCTTGGATAACATCACAGTCCAGGATTATCGTTCGTTCACCAAGCCCTGCCAAATCGACCACAGCGCGCAGAGACCTCCCGATCAGTCTCTGGATCTCATTGGTTCGTCCGCTCAGTTTTCCCTTGTTGGCCTCACGCTGGTTGCGCACTTGGGTAGCACGCGGCAGCATCGAGTATTCAGCCGTGATCCAGCCCTTGTTCATCCCTTTTAAAAACGGGGGTACTTTTTCTTCAACAGTTGCATTACACAAAACTATCGTTTCGCCCATTTCGATCATTACAGAGCCTTCAGCAAACTTAATGTAATTGGGCGTTATTTTGCTGGACCTGATCTCTTCCGGCTTTCGGCCATCTATTCTTTTCACCGTATACACCTCTTCAAGAATGCTTTTTCGACATTCTGTAATTTATGACCGAGCAGCTTGCTCCCTGTCTCGGCGAAATCTTCGACATTTCCGCTAACAAAATACTTTTGTACAGGTTCTGTCTCTTCCGACGAATCAAGCCCTTTTGCTTTAAGCAGTGCAATGGCACGACGAACTGTTTCTTGAGCCGGATCGACTATATTTAACTTTGATCGAGTTAAACTCTTGATCATCGGGATCAGGAAAGGGTAATGCGTGCAGCCCAGAATCAAAGTATCGGCTTTTTCCCTTATTATCGGTCCCAAATATTCTCTGGCTGTCTGCGCAAGCTCCTCGCCGGCAACTATCCCATTCTCGACAAATGGAACGAAGCGTGGGCACTCCACAGAAAAGCATCTGATATCAGGATCCTTCGCCAAGAGCTTATGTTGGTAAGCTTTACTCTTTACAGTCGCCACCGTAGCCAAAAGACCGATCCTTTTATTGCGGGTGATTTCCAAGGCACTATCAACACCTGCGTCGATCACCCCGACAAAAGGAATTGTGTTGAATTTTTCGACAAGCAGCTGATAAGCCAATGAATTAGTAGTATTGCAGGCGATGATGATCATCTTGCAATTCTGATCACGCAAAAATGAAACAATATCAGAAGCAAAAGCGCGAATCTCTTCCGGTTCTTTTGAACCATATGGTACATGGGCGGTGTCGGCAAAATAAACAAACGATTCGGCGGGCATCTGCTGCAACATTTCCCGCACAACACTAAGCCCCCCGACGCCTGAATCGAAAACACCAATCGGCGAAGATCGATTTGTATCCATTAGCAAGCTCCAAACATATCTATATATTTTACGCCCTTTAGTATAACATACATTCTCTTTATAAATAACCAACTACCGTTCCCTTATTCGAAATACAGCCTTATCCCGTTGTATATACCAGCAGCAATTGTTCTGCGATAAATATCCGTGCTCAATAAAGCCTCCTCCTCAGCATCGGAAAGATAAGCCGTTTCAACAAGTACTGACGGCACGGTCGTTTCTCTGAGAACAGCAAAATTCTGTTCAATGGTGCCTATGTTTTTTCGTCCGCCGACCGCCGACATTTCCCGCTGAATAAAAACAGCCAATTTCTGGCGGCTATACCTTTGCGGACCCAATACAGCGTCCTTGGCCGGAGCATAATAATATGTAGAGTGTCCGGCAATACTATTTTTAAGCGAGTAGTTGGCATGTATACTGACAAATATATCAGCCTTAGCTGAATTGGCCACGTTTGCCCGCCCAGCCAGCGACAGTGATGTTTGTCCCGTATGCGTCATGATCACGCGTGCCCCGGCGCTTTGCAGCATATCACGGAGTTTTAGCGCAATATCCAGGTTGACATCTTTTTCCTTGATACCTGTGTACTTGCCTATTGCTCCGGGATCAAGCCAGCCTCCTGGCTGGATGCTCGCATGCCCGGGGTCAAGTACGATCAGACGGTTGGTCAGCCCTGCTGTTTTTAAAAGCTCCAGTTTGATCCTGGTATGTAATTTTTGAGGATCATAATCAATTACCATTCCCGAGCATAACTAAAAACGAGCTCGATCATTGCTTTGTTTCCATTAGGATAAATGCGGATATTCTGCAGTCCCAGCCGTGTGTTCTTGCCTTCATAATTTCTTTCAGTGTAACCATCGAGTTCGATCACAATTTTATTTTCGGCTGAAATAGTGCTGATTTTATACTGATTATTCTGACCATCCTTCAAGCTGCAATATCGGACGAGAGGCCGCGTTCATTATTTTAAAGGTCCTGCCTTCCATCATCGGGGCGATGAGTGCCTCTTGTTCAGGCACCCCTGCGCTAGGCTGCGCAGGCATTTGCGGGCTGGATAAGCATCTGTCAGCCATGCGGCTATCCATCCTTCGGTCCCGTCCGCAAGGCGTCCCTTGATCCATTCGCCCTGTATTTCAAGAATACCCAGCTTATCTCCCGCCTTGACTTTACCTAAAACTGCGGAAATTGTGTTGGGCTCCTTTCTTGTTCACCGTTGATCCCGTTACCGTCAATGTCTCTGCTGCTTCCGCCTTTTCTCCGGAACAGGAGAGGGCTTTATTTCTGAATCAGGCTGATCGTTCCGGCAGCAGGCTGGGCTTTATTTCAGATGCCGGCGGAACATATATTTCGGCATAATCCGCAGACACCCATCCTTTGATGGTCCCCTGCTGATCAAATACCAGCTGTTTTTTTCCTCTTCGAGTCTGAATGTGTCGCCATCATATACCTTCCCGACGATCAAAGAGTTTATGTCGGCGTTTTGGCGTACATTCAGCACCTTTGTTTTTACCCGGACATGTTTTCCCTGCGTGGCAGAAGCGGCGGCATTTTCAAGATTTTCAGTATTTTCGGCACTTCCTGATAGTCCGGCTGTATTTGACGAGGCAATTGTTTGAGCTGAAAAGTCCTCAATTGTCTTCGTAAGCCAACCTGCGATCCAGGCCTCCCCAACGCCCGGTGCAGAAATCTTGTACCATCCGTTTTGTTCAAAAAAGACAGGAAGCACCGTTCCTCCGCCGGCCTGACCGGCTCTTGCATAAGCTGTAGAAGGCCCTGTCCGCAAATTTATATAACTGCCGCTTATCTGAACTTTTTTCAGTACCTGTTTGATCTCAACGTAATTTTTATGGATCCAGCCGGTTTGGTCATTATATAAAACAACCTGCAGCCAATCTCCCGATGCTCCTATAACAGAAAGTCCTTGCCCGCCATTCGTCTGAGTAACAACAGAATGTTCCTGTCCGGCTCCCGTGCGCAGATTCACTACTGTGCCCTTTACTGTTCCTTCTTCTGCGGCAAGGGCTGGAATGCCGAGCAACAGACCGATCATCACAGTGATGATCAGACATAGCATCAAAGATCGACGATTGTTCAATATGATCACCTCCCCGCATTTACTTTACACTTATTATCGTGCTATAGGAAGTACATTCATAAATATATCCAAACATCTCTGGTCCTCAATAGTAAGAGTGTGCCCCGCTAAACACGGATGCACACTCATTTTTACCTGAATAAAAATCCTAAAATATTCTTTACAGGAAGAATATCAGGGTCGTGATCACGAAACAAGGTAAAAGGAATACCATAGCATACTTGACCAAATAGCCAAAAAAGCTTGGCATCTGAACTCCGGCTTCCTGGGCGATCGAACGGACCATAAAATTAGGAGCATTGCCGATATAGGTCATCGCACCGAAGAAAACCGCTCCGCAGGATATAGCCAAAAGGTAAATTGGATATTCGACCAGCAGTTTAGCCACAGCTTCAGCCTCGACCATTCCAGGATAAAACTGTCCGAGTGCGGTACTGAAGAAGGTCAGGTATGTCGGGGCATTGTCCAGGAAACCTGAAAGCGCACCAGTTATCCAAAAATAATGGACTGGCTGTTGCACAGCAGCAGTTATAAAGGATAATGCGCCGTCAGATCCGGATTTCAAGATCGCCAGCACCGGAGCCATAGTAATGGAAAATACCCATAAACAGATAAGCGACTTCCTGATCGCCGCCCAGGTGAACTCATTTTCTTCACGCAGGGTTTTCGGGGTGAAAATCAGCGACAGGACCCCCATCGATATCAAGAGCACGATCTGCAGGATATCCTGCCAGTGCCGGTGTATACCAAGCACAGAAATCTCGCCCAAATGCAACGTTCCGCCAAGAGGATCGAAGCCACGATCCCGATCAAAAACAGGAAGTTGTAAGCTCCGCAAATCTCTAATACTTTCCCGAACCATTGGCAGAAACTTCCTCGGTAATGACCGCTCCGCCGGCTTTCTTTTCCTTGCGCAAATGATAAGAATCCAGAAAATAGTATATGATCAAAAGAAGGACCACGACCACCAGCATGGGTTTGATAAGTTTTAGCGTCCAGAAGAAGGGCACCCATGCAAAAAGCCCAGGAACAAAGGCGGATCTCCCAGAGGGGTCAATGCTCCTCCAACGTTGGCCACGATGAATATAAAGAAGACGACCATAAAAGCTTTGTTCGCACGATATTTGTTAACACGCAGAAAAGGACGGATAAGCAGCATCGCTGCTCCGTGGTTCCCATCCAGGAAGCGAGCACTCCCGACGATAAGAAAACCAAGGTTCACAAGCGGCGTCCCCTTCAGGGTCGTCCGCACCAGGATGCCTCCGCCAACTGTATATAAGGCCCAAAGTAAAACGATAAAAGGAATATAATCGGCGATTATAATGTGTAAAAGTTCGTACAGCGCTTCACCGTGATATACTATCAACAGCGGGATGGCTGCAACTGCCGCCCAGAAAAATGACACCTTCGGAAAATGATGATGCCAGAATTTCGGCACTAATATAGGGCCGAGCGCAATGGATAATAGCATGCACACAAATGGGATCGCTGAAAACAACGGTAGTTGAGTGCCTAATGAATGTTCCAATTTCTCTCTCCTTCATTCAAATAGATTTTGTCTCGCCAATTAGCGTTTGATTCGCCGGCATGATACTTCAGTGTCGGTGATTCTAATCACTTCATCGTTGGTGGGGCAACGGCTATTTTTATTTGAAGGATACTCGATCCCAAATAAATACTCACCACACTGCTAATTCGAGCATTTCACCTCCTTTGGATATGCCTTTGATATTTCTTGGCTCTAAAACATATTCTCTTTAGGTCAAATATTTCCTTCATTTTTTAACGCTTTTTTTGTTTGCAAATAAGGCAAACCCCACCAGCAAAAGGTGGGGCTTAATAATTGTTGAGTATAAATATGTGCCATTATACTTGAAAATACACATCAAATTCAATATCACATGCCTGTTTTATACTTAATACTTTTACTCCTTAAAGGAAGAATATCAAGGTCGTGATTATGAAGCATGGCAATAAGAAAACCAGGCTGAACTTGATTATGTAACCAAAAAAGCTTGGCATGGGAACTCCGGCTTCCTCGGCGATCGAACGGACCATGAAATTCGGAGCATTGCCGATATAGGTCATCGCACCGAAGAAAACTGCTCCGCAGGATATAGCCAAAAGATAAATCGGATATTCGACCAGCAGTTTAGCCACAGCTTCAGCTTCAACCATTCCAGGATAAAACTGTCCAAGTGCGGTACTGAAGAAGGTCAGGTATGTCGGAGCATTGTCCAGGAACCCTGAAAGCGCGCCAGTTATCCAGAAATAATGGATCGGCTGCTGCACAGCAGCAGTTATAAAGGATAATGCGCCGTCAGCTCCGGATTTCAAGATCGCCAGCACCGGAGCCATAGTAATGAAAATACCGATAAACAGATAAGCGACTTCCTGGATCGCCGCCCAGGTGAACTCATTTTCTTCACGCAGGGTTTTCGGGGTGAAAATCAGCGAAAGAACCCCCATCGATATCAAAAGCACTATCTGCAGGATATCCTGCCAGTGCCGGTGTATACCAAGCACAGAAATCTCGCCCAAATGCAACGTCCCGCTCAAGAGGATCGAAGCCACGATCCCGATCAAAAACAGGAAGTTGTAAGCTCCGCAAATCTCTAATACTTTCCCGGAACCATTGGCAGAAACATCCTCGGTAATGACCGCTCCGCCGGCTTTCTTTTCCTTGCGCAAATGATAAGAATCCAGAAAATAGTATATGATCAAAAGAAGGATCGCGACCACCAGCATGGGTTTGATAAGCTTCAACGTCCAGAAGAAGGGCACTCCATGCAAAAAGCCCAGGAACAAAGGCGGATCTCCCAGGGGGGTCAATGCTCCTCCAACGTTGGCCACGATAAATATAAAGAAAACGACCATAAAAGCTTTGTTCGCACGATATTTGTTAACACGTAAAAAAGGACGAATAAGCAGCATCGCTGCTCCGGTGGTTCCCATCCAGGAAGCGAGCGCTCCCCCGACGATAAGAAAACCAAGGTTCACAAGCGGCGTCCCCTTCAGGGTCGTCCGCACCAGGATGCCTCCGCCAACTGTATATAAGGCCCACAATAAAACTATAAAGGGAATATAATCGGCGATTATAATGTGTAAAAGTTCGTGCAGCGCTTCACCGTGATAAACTATCAACAGCGGGATGGCTGCAACTGCCGCCCAGAAAAATGATACCTTCGGAAAATGATGATGCCAGAATTTCGGCACTAATATAGGGCCGAGCGCAATGGATAATAGCATGCACACAAATGGGATCGCTGAAAACAACGGTAGTTGAGTGCCTAATGAATGTTCCAATTTCTCTCTCCTCCAAATATAAATTTTGTCATGCCAAAAAACAACGCAAGTGTGAGTGATTACAGGCAGCAGATATTGTGGTGATCTATTGCAAATTTTTCCATGTGAATTTTAGCACATTGGCAGGACAGCGTCAATGTAAATCAGATTTAGCATTATCCTCCTTTGGTGTCGATTTTTTGTGCCGATACAAAAGCAATGCTCCGGATATAAATATAACCACCATACTCAAGGCCTGAGCGGCTCTGATACCTCCCCAAAGCACAAGACTGTCTGTACGAAAAGCTTCAATGATCATTCTTCCAAATGAATACAAAAAGGCGTAACTCAAAATAACATCTCCCCGGCGCAGGTTTCGCCTGCGCCTGAGCCAAAGCAAAAAAATAAATATACATATATTCCAAACAGATTCATACAAGAAGGCAGGATGACGATATGCCCCATCTATGTACATTGCCCAAGGGATCTTTGCCGGATCGGCGGCATAACCGTAAGCTTCCTGATTAAAATAATTGCCCCAGCGGCCGATCGCTTGCCCAAGCACGATGCTCGGAGCTGTGATATCGAAGCCCTGCCAACAGCTTATCCTGTACCTGCGCATCATCAGAAAGGCCGTAAAAAAAGCGGCGATAAGCCCTCCGTGTATGGCCAGCCCTCCGTGCCAAACCGCAAATATTTCCCGGGGATTTGCTCCGTAATAGTCAAGATTGAACAGGACATAATAAAGCCTGGCCCCAATAAATGCGGCCGGGATAGCAGCAAGAAAAATATTCATGAACTTATCTGCATCAAGCTGTTGGCGCATTACCTCTTTTAAGGCCAGGAACACACCAATCAGGACAGCTCCGGCAATAAGCACTCCGTACCAGCGCACCTCAAAAGGCCCTAGTGCAAAGGCAACGGGATCTATATACATCGATCAAAGCCCCCATTGAAATTATATTATAGCTGCAATGTATAGCTGAAACATTGATATTATAGCTATATTGCGGTATTATTCCACTCTATAAAGTATACAGCTCTTCTCCGCGCATACAGGCAATGCCGATATTTGCAAGTGTCTGCAATGCGTCTGTGGGTTTTTCCGCCCGGATGATCACCAAGGCATCCTTTTTGGCTGTACCGATGAAAGCATATGCGTATTCAACATTCACTCCGGCTTTGTCCAGCTTCTCCAGGACATCGGCAAGGCCGCCGGGAGTATCAGCGACTTTGATGGCCAGAACATCAGTCGTCGTAACGACAAAACCCTTTGTTGTCAATACCTCAAAGGCTTTTTCAGGATTGTTCACAATAAGCCGCAATATACCAAAGTCTGTTGTGTCGGCAATTGATAAGGCACGAATATTTATGCCGGCATCACCTATTATTCGGCAGACTTCTGCAAGCCTTCCTTTTTTATTCTCAAGAAATAAGGATATTTGTTTGATCATGTATCTTCTCCTCCAATCATCCTCTTGAGTTTTCGCCATTTACAGCGTTTTTCCTTTTAATAAAGTATATTTTAGAATAGTATATTTTTAAATACAGTATATTGTATAAAAGAATAAATTCGATGAGGTGATTTTATGCGTTTCTTTCTATCCCTGCTGGGCATCATCTGCGGATCACTTTTTTTCGCTTTCGGACTGCAATTCTTTATTATCGCCAATGGTTTGGCCGAAGGCGGACTTACCGGCGTCTCCCTGATCCTGCACTACCTCAGCGGATGGCCTGCAGGATTGATCCTGGGCATACTTAATATACCCGTGTTGTTGTTTGGCTGGTATAAATGGGGTTTTCGTTTTGTCTTCAAAACCATCCTCAGTGTGCTTTTGATTTCTGCCATGGTCGATGTTCTGCATTTAGCCGGCTTGGTCCTGCCTACCGAGGATCTTCTTTTGGCAGCTCTATACGGAGGGGTATTGACCGGATTGGGGACCGGTCTTGTGCTGCGTTCAGGCGCGACGACAGGGGGGATGGATATAGCAGCCCGCTTTCTGCATGAAAAATATGGTTTCAAAATGGGCAGTGTGTTCTTTTCCTTTGATACAGGCGTGCTGGTAATCGTAGCCTTGCTATTCGGCCTGGAAAAGGCGCTCTACACGCTGGTAGCCTTATTTGTATACAGTCAGGTCGTCGACCGGATAATCGAAGGCTTCAACGAAGCGCGGGCAGTAGTGATCGTTGCTAAAGAACCCATTTCCATCAAAGAAGCGATCATCAGAGAGCTCGGTCGCGGGGCAACGTTGATCAGAGGTCATGGAGTCTACACCGGAGACGAAAAAGAAATCATTTATTTAGTCATTGGCAAGAGACAGCTGCTGCAGTTGAAAAAGCTTGTACGCGAGCTTGATCCGCAGGCCTTCGTAATCGTCAACGATGTTCATGAAGTACTGGGAGAAGGCTTTGCCAAAGCCTTCTGATCCTGAGATCGATTTTTTGTTTGCGTCAGAGCTAGTTTAGTATTATTTCTCCAGCCTGGCGCCTGTTTCCAGAAGGCTTTCCTGCATCCATTTGATTTGGATATCACCAAAATCACCCGGCAGTTCGCCGAAATTCATCGACCTCGCCGCAGCAATGCCAGCCGCATCGCCCAATACAGCCAGATTCGGCAGTACTCGCAATTCAGCCCAGGCGAAAGAAGAACAGCTGGCAGCATAACCCGGGAGCAATAGATTATCCACATCAGGACTTGTCAGTATAGCATAAGGCAGATATACAGGGCAGCTTGGCTCTCCTCCGGATCTAAGCCAATCCGGGCGCAGCCATTCCGTTACGGGCCAGACGTATTTCCCTTCATGCTGCAAATCGTCCGGTCGATAAGCATTGATGTCCATCAAATAATAGCCCAAACCAATACGACTGGGGTAGAGATCTCGATCGCTCCCCATATCGTTCGAATCTCCTGCAAGCTGTGCCTCTGAAATATTCAAGGCATATGCCCCGTCTTTTCCTTCTATTCCCTGCGGGAAGTCGGACCACCTTTTATAGCATGGACCGATTCCCTAATATAAAGACTCGCGCCGGTGACAGGCTCGCCGTCTTCATCAAGGACAAGTTCGGCACTACCAAAACCATATTTTTGTCCATGTGCTTCCAGACTGAATCTACGTAAAGCATCCATAAAATCAGGATTTTTAATAAATTCTTTGGCTTTAAGCCAAGCTTCTTCAATAGTCAATTGCTTCTGAATATGCCGAGGAAAACGATTGGTTTCTTTGTCCAGGCTGCGCATCCGCGCGTCTACATCAAAAACGAGCAGCGTGTTCACCCACCATTCTGAACTCTCGGCCCCGTCCTGGGCTGCATTGATGGGTTTTATCGCGAATCCCTGCGCAGCATATTTTTGATTGAAGGCGATCAACTCCCGGGTACCGGACCAGGTCGCTTTCCCTCCGGCCAACCCCCAACTGCCATTGTGATCCCTGCTGAATACCCATTCACCGTAGTTTCCCGGTTCCGCAGGGGTTTTTACGTTGCGCACCTTGAACATCAAGGTCGCAGCCTGCTGATACCCCATTCCCGCATCACGTTCAGAAGCTGTAAGATACTGTTCAGGCCAATCCTGACGGCCTACCGAAAGCTGTACGCCGGAAAGGCGAGCCAATCTGCCCTCATCAGATGCATCGATGAAAACCTTTCCCTTTATCCTCATTTCAGGTTTATCCCAGACCAACCCTTCAAGCTCATCACGCAAAACACGGCCAAGTTTAACGGAGCCGATATTTTTCCCAATCCTGCTGACTTGATTAAGCTCATAACCAAACAAAACTTCCAGGTTTGGATATCTTTTCAGATCCTCAGCTATCACTTCAGCCATTTTTTCTGTGTTGTAGAACTGTCCCGCATCCGCAAACCAGCGCGCAAAACTGCCCTGGGCAGTAAGTTCTTTTTTCCACAGACGGATATCGGCGAAATTCTGTCCTCCCGTAGTTCCAAGTCCACCCAGCATTTCCACCGTTTCAGGCACTATCAGTAATACTCTGTGCTGAGGTGCATATTCTGAAGCTCTTCCGGCTGCGGCGCAGCCTGCAAATCCTCCGCCATAAATGACTGTGTCATATTGCTTTGTCCCCTGCGGCCAGAATAGTATTCCCAGAGCCAAGAGGGCAATCGCCGTTATCGCTCTTTTGTGCATGCGTCCTCCTCTGATTTATACCTAAAGCAGCAATCTAATCATCCACAGGCAGTCCCCGCTGGACAAAATCGAGCAGGTCGCAGAGCGTTCCCTGCTGATCGGCCCTATATACCTCAGCACCTTTTGTGATCAAGTGATCGGTAACCAAAAAAGTTTTAAATCCAAGTCTTCCGGCGATCATATCCTCAGTTGCATCATTGCCGATCATCCAGCATTTATGAGGTTCCAGCGAAAGTTTATTGCATATCTCTTCGAAATATCTGCAATCAGGCTTACAAAAATGGCTTGTTTCGTAGCTGGTCACATGACTCCACGGATATTTTTCAATCTCTGCCCAGCGCATGCGTTCCTCGATCGCGATGATCGGAAATAGCGGATTAGTTGCCAGAACTATCTGCCAGCCGTCTTCGATCACTTTGCTCAAAATTTGACCTGACAAAGGACTTGGAGCAGTGCATTCCTTCAACTTCCTAAACTCAGTGCGGTAAAAATCCTTAAATACGGGATAGATCTTTTCCCTTTCAAGATCAAGCGCTGGCAAAAAACTCTGCATAAAAACCTCTTCGTTGGTATAAAGACCTTCATTTTCGACCATCTTCGACGTCGAGTTCAAAAGCTCGCGGATAAACTTTTCTCGGGGGATCTCCGGTGCGCAATAAGCGGCGATCAGCTGTAGATAGTCCTTGAAGAAAATATCAAATTCAAGCGGCAGGAGCGTACCGTCCAGATCAAACAGAATAGTTTTTTGCATATTTCCTCCGATTCCGGATAAATATTTCAAGCCGCTGGTCAATTTCCCGAGCAGCAAGATTTAGCTTCCATAGTTCTGCTTCCACATTTATACTTTTCCACATTAATGCTTAATGAACAAATATTTTATTGTTATAATAGATTAAATATCATTTAATATCAACTGGAGTCGAACAATGTCGAAAAAACTTCTCATTATTATGCATACTTATCATATTGATTTTTTCCGGCGGATGTTTTCCTGAAATCGCTCCTTCCGGAATATCCGACTCGGAGACACCTCCTGTTCAGGTTGCCGAGGCGGACGAACCTCCCGCGGATATTGCTCCGGAAGACAGGACGCTGCGCATTGCCGCGGTCGGGGACATAATGATGCATGATTCAATGATCCAAGCCGGGCGGCAGCCTTCCGGAGGATACGATTTTTCATCATTTTTTGCTGCTGCGGCGCCTTACCTCAAAGAAGCCGATCTTTTGATCGGTAATCTTGAAACCCCCCTGGCCGGTGCACATTTCGGTTACAGCGGCTACCCGCGTTTCAACACCCCGGAGATCCTGGCGGAAAATCTCGGCGCGGCAGGGTTTGACGTTTTATTGACTGCCAACAACCACTGTATGGACCAGGGATACACCGGGCTGATTAACACCCTCGATGTGCTTGATGCTGCGGGTCTGGCGCATACAGGTACCTTCCGCAGTCAGGAGGAACGCGACCAAATCCTGATGTTTTCCATAAAAGGAGTGCATATAGCTGTACTTGCCTATACTTATGGCTCGAACGGCTTACTGCCGCCCAAGGGAAAATCCTTTTCTGTGAACTTTATTGATACCCAAACGATCCTCTCGGACATAAAGCGGGCACATTATGTCGATAAGGCTGAACTGATCATCGTCGGCCTCCATTTTGGTACCGAATATGAACTGGACCCCAATAAAGATCAGCAGCAGCTTGTTCAGCAAATCTTTGCTGCAGGGGCAGATATCGTCCTTGGTTCACATCCCCATGTCCTGCAGCCTATGAGCTCAGAGAATGATCGTTTCGTCATATATTCTCTGGGAAACTTTATTTCCGATCAGCGGGGCATAGAGAGACTCTCGAGCGTGATCCTGCAGCTATCCTATTCTCTTGAAACAGCAGGAGAAAAACCTGTGCTCGAGGACATTGGACTGGTGCCCATAAGAACCAGGCGCTTCAAGTACAATGGCATGAACTCCTTTGAAGTCCTGCCCATTTTACCGGCACTAGAAGATGCGTCTGCCGGCAGTTCCATATACAGCGAAGAAGAAATCGCCGCCTTAAAAGAATCACTCGATTTCATTGACCAACAGTTGGGAGGAGATTGATATGCTAGCCGGGGCCCGCACGATAAAAACCGGTTTGGCCATTGCCATAAGCATGGCTATCTGTTCTTTTTTCGATATCCAGCCGGCGATTTTTGCCGGAGCAGCTGCCCTCGTCAACCTGCAGCCCACAGTTGGGATGAGTTTCTATAATGCCCGCGAGCAGCTATTTGTTCATTTTTTATCGATCGCCATCGCGATCTTGCTCGGACTTTCACTGGGCAGCAACCCCCTAGTGATGGGTCTTGCTGCGATAATCATCATACCGCTTTGTATCCGTTTTAAATGGCGGGCAAGTCTTTCCGGAGGAGTAATGGCCGCAATATTTATCCTATCTTCTCCCGAAACACAATTTTTTAGTCATGCCCTGACCCGTTCCCTGGCTATTTTTATCGGGGTAGGCACTGCACTGGTGATCAACTCCACCATAGCCCCGCCGAATTATCGCAAGCCTTTGCAGCAGAAATTGCTCGAACTGAATAAGGCGGCCTCCGAATCCTTTGCTCAAGCAGTCTATAGTTATATAAATGTTGCTCCGCTTTCCGCAGAAAATGTCGAAAAAGCTCAGCAGGAGGTCGGCCGCTTGTTTAAGAACACCCAAAAATTGTTTAAGCTGTACCAAGCTAATATCGGTGGATTCAGCAGCAAAAAGGTCGCTCAGGAAGAAGCCGCAGGCGAATTCTTCGATGAACTGTTTTCCTTTAATAAAGGTCTCTGGCAAGCAGCCCGCGATATCAGCTTTTTGACCGATGAACGGCAAAAAAGGCGACTTTTGGCCGGCAACCGTCCGGTTAGCCAGGAATTTGCGGAGATCCTCGAGCTCATTTCTCAGACCCTGGAGCTTTTCCTGAAATTCCACAATAATCTTCTGGCAAAAGTCGAACACCAGGACTTCGAAAAACCGGCTGAAGCTAATATCTGGCAGAAGTTGGACAGCATTTTGGATAATTATCGCAGTCAGTCACCGGGCACAAGTTATTCCCTGCATGGGCTGACCGAGGTTTCGATCATTACCCATAAAGTGCGCTGGGCGGTGAAAGAAAGTGTTCTGCTGCTTACTATGGACTTCCCCGGAGAAAAATGATAAAGCGGGTAAACATGCCTAAGCTGTTTAACCGCTTTATTTTTTGACCTGATCAAATAAACAGATTGACTCCTGCCTCATCTGCTTCTCCCAGATAGGTAGCCACTCCTGCGTATTCCAGACCATCTATGAGCTCTTCTTTATGCAGGCCCATAACATCCATGGACATTGTGCAGACGACCATCTTAACGCCAAGTGCAAGCGCCTGATCGATCAACTCCTGCAAAGAGTTTACTTTTTTGTCACGCATGATTTTTTTCATCATTGTGGCTCCGGCACCGCCAAAATTCATTTTTGACAGACCAAGCTTGTTGACTCCCCGGGGCATCATCCAACCAAACATTGCTTCCAGCAGCCCTTTTTTGACCGGTATCTTTTCCGGCTTGCGCAAGACGTTTAGCCCCCAGAAGGTAAAGAACATAGTCACCTCATCCCCCATGGCCGCTGCGCCATTGGCAATGATCAGCCCGGCCATCGCTTTGTCAAGCTCGCCGCTGAACATGATGATCGTTTTTTTGTTTGACTGATTCATTTTTAGTTCCTCCCGTCAATTTTTCCGGAGAGTAGCGCGTATAACACTATTTTCTTCCTGCATATCGACCAGTTCCCATCCGCTTTTTTTGCACCAAGCCACGACATCCTTGGTAAAACCGTGGTCCGTGACCTCGATTTTGATAACATCCCCCGGCTGGGCAAGCTTGCTCTGATTAAAAAGCTTGACTATGGGTCCCGGGCACTGCAGTCCTCTGGCATTGATCTCATATTCGGCCATCATTTATTCCTCCCTTTTTTCACTTTATTGATTTTTTTATATTTTGAACACTATAGAGTTTTCTGAAGATATGGCACACCCTAAACTTTTTCATAGGGATAGCTATCGATGCCTCCATCCATGATATAAAGGTTTTCCAAGCCCATTTTCTGTAGCTTGTGCAGGATCATATAGGCTCTTTTCCCTACGCGGCAGGCCAAAACGATTTTTTTGCCCTTCGGGATCTCTTCTTTGCGATCCATGAGCTCATCTTCCGGAATATTCAACGAATCAGGCAGAGCCGAAAGAAAATATTCTGCTTCGGTACGAACGTCGAGGATGACCACTTCGTCGCGCTCGATGGCTTTCTTAAGCTCCGTTGGATTCATGCCCTTGAATTTGCCTTCTATTTTATTGCGTAAAACATTAGCAGTGAGTATCGTCGTGCTCATCGCCATGGAAAAGGGCGGAGCATAAGCCAGATCCAGCGCACTTACCTGCTCTAAGGTGCCTCCGCAGGAAATCAGCGTCGCAATTATGTCGATGGGCTTGGCAACATCGCCCTCTCCGATTATTTGCGCCCCAAGGATCTTTCCATTTTTAGCGTCCGCAATAAGCTTGGTGTATATCTCCCGATAACCCGGATAATAGTGAGCCTTATCATTGCCAGGCACTATCGCCGATACAGCTTTGAAGCCTTTTTCCAGAGCCTGTTTTTCGGTCAAGCCGGTGCGGGCGGCGTGCAGTTCAAATAACTTGACGATGCTTGTGCCCAATACTCCGGGGATCGATTCGCGGCGGGCATTGACCACATTGAGTCCGGCAATACGTCCGCTCTTGTTGGCTGTCGAGCCCATCGCAAACCAGACCTTTTCGCCTGTTATAAGGTTAGTGTTTTCAGTACAGTCTCCGGCAGCATATATCCCGGGGATATTAGTTTCCTGGTATTTGTTGACCGCGATGGCTCCGGTCGGACCAAGCCCGATCCCGGCATTCACGGCTAACGCAACATTTGGTTTCACTCCTCCTGCCCAAACCACCAGATCCGCCGGCAAGACCCTCTCGCCGATCCTGACTCCGTTGACCTTGCCTGATGTATCCCCGACAAATCCGCTGACTCCGGTGCCGGTCAAGATATTCAAACCTTTTTCCTGCAGATAATTCTTTATATTCAGAGACATCTCTTCATCATATCCCGGAAGGATCAAAGGTAAAAACTCAACAACAGTTACGGCAATACCTCTCAAGTAAAGATTTTCAGCAGCTTCAAGACCGATAAAACCCGGCTCCGACCACAACAGCTTCGCGGATCTCTCCGGAATCGACAAGAGCACGGATCGCTTCGGCATCTTTTATGGTACGCAGGGTATGGATCATTTTAAGCTCGATCCCCTCCAGTTTTGGCAAGCTCGGTGAGGCTCCTGTGGCTATGACCAGCTTATCACCAACTGACGACTTCTTCCTTGTTGTGCATATCTACGCAAGTTACTTTCCTGGCTGCAGGGTCGATAGCAATAGCGTCGTGTGCAGTCAGCATACGTATACCCTGATCCTGCTCAAAATTCTCCGGATTACATTACGACTAGTTCGTTGCCTTTCACTGATCACCCCTCCCACAAAATATGGTAGACCGCATCCGGCATAAGAAACATCCTCTTCGCGGGTGATCACGGTCACTTCAGATCAGGTTCATCTCTTTTTGCTTTGCTTGCGGCTTTGGTACCTGCGGCAACTGCCCCGATGACAAGTAATTTCTCCTTGCTCACTTTCAACACTCCTATTCTTCTTTTAATAAAATACTTTCAATTATTTTTTTCGCTCGCTCATCCACGACCTTATAGACAACTTCCTGACCTGACCGCTCTCCGCTAAATGGGTGCGCAGCTTCAACACAGCCAGATGTTGGGTCTCTTTCGACTGTGAGGAAGCTTTATGCATTCCTGCATGGTCGATACATTGCACTCCCGGCCGAGCAGACCGGCAACTATACACAGACGGATCGAATTCATCCCCGAATAACAAGCCAGCCTCTTCTTTCAGTTTGTATAATCCTTCATGATTTTCACCGCACATAATTTATTTTAATGACTTTTCTCTTTATATTATGATCTATATATATTATTTTGCAATATTTATTTAGAAATATCTTCTCTTCGTCCACAGAAATTGACATTGTTTAAGGTCCTGAATATAATAGGGGAAAAAAGTCGATGCTGGTGTAGCTCAGTGGCAGAGCAGCTGATTCGTAATCAGCAGGTCGGGGGTTCAAATCCCACAAGCTCCACTCGCACTAAGGGCGCGAGGCTGGGTATTTTTTCCAGGAGGCTAAGCCCCACAAAAACCCCACAAAAAATCAAGGAGGCGTTTGGGCCTCCTTTTTTGCTACTATGCAGGTTCTGGGATTCACAGCTGCTGGCCAGATGGCCGACCAATGGATCGAGCTATATTACAGCACTTCACCGTCTGGTGGTATCCCTGGATGATGTTCCAAACCTCCGCTTCCACGATTTGCGCCACGGTTTTGCCACGATGTTACTTGGTGAGGGGATCCCCCTCAAGGTTGTTTCTGATATGCTGGGGCGCAGTTCGATTCGTATCACCGGCGATATCTATGCTCACGTTTTAGTGGAAATGCAGGATGAAGCAATACACAAGTTTGGACGTACTCTTGGGAGACAGAAAGCCTTCAAGGTTACCGACACAACGAGGAAGATATAATTGCTTACAAAAATCAGGCTTAGTTTGCGAATTGTCAAAAAGCTCTGGACATGTCGGGGCTTTTTGTGTGGGTTATTGTGTTTGTTTTGGTATAATGGGGTTAGTGATTTTTACTGGATTGTTTTGGGATTCGTAAATATATAAGTTGGGTGAAAGTTGCTGTTTAAGGGGTGTTATTTTCTTGGATAAAGCATTAACTCTTGAGGATTTTGAATTTAAGCCAGTACAATACGATAGAGAAAAACTGCTTAGGGTAAATAATGAAAAGGAATTCATCCATATAAGCATTAGAATATTTAGGAGTTAGCACAATTTATTGCTATTCTTGGATGTTTATATAAGACTGGTGAAAATGGTAGCCCCAAGATTGTGGACAAGAGATGAAGCAATTTTGGTGGTCTAATGATTAGATGTGTAAAGTTAATGCATGGCCTGTTAGACAATGTATGTAAAAATCGGATGGAACTAGCCAATATATATGTTCGTTGCCTTGGAGAAACAATAATAAATTTAAAATACCTAATTAATTCTGGGACAGCCGATCTTTGTAAAGAGTTTGTAGCTTTTCTCTAAGGACTGAAAAGTTACTTGATGAAATTGAAAACAACATTAATGAAAGAGGATACGAATTACCAATAGAAGCAAGAATGAAAAAATCAATTATAAGTTCTTTCGAAAATCAGGAATTATTCCAAACGACATTGACGCATCGGAACGATCAATATGGGGCGGCAATATTTATCAAAGATTTAAGAAGTTGGGATTAGAAAAAGCATATCTTGGAATTATCGGGTTACAAAGTCATTTTGTTCATGGAAATTGGCAAAGTTTTTGAGATATCATTTAAATTACGAGGATGGATTTTATTCACCAAATCCGGACTGAAACCTAAACCCACTGCAAACTGCAATTCTTAGTTTAGGAGTAATTCTGGGAGAAACTGCTATTGAATATATAGATATGTTTACTATCGATAGTTCTGATAAGGGAATCAATCAAAGAAATGCTTTGCGATTTGATTAATCGAATTTATAAAGTGGATAGCTTACATGAACTATATTTGCAGCGAAAATGAGTGGATTTGTGCAACCTTCGTCTAACATTGTCTTCACGCAACGGGCGCGAATAGCGGACTCAGCGGAGGCGAGAATTTAGGGCGGGGCTGGAGTGTACGCGCCACATCCCCCAGCCCAAGTCAGGCATGACCCAGCTCGTCCTCGTCAAGAACTGACAAGCAGTTCTAGGACTCGGCCATCGCTTTAAGGCCGGACGACGTCGGAAACACGGGGCCGTTATACGACATCGGCAGATAGAAGGTGGAATTTGTGGAAGAGGTAATAAGAATTGCTGCTTTTAAATGGTTGGAAGAACAAGTACAGATCCACGGAGAGGTTCTGCCACGCACAATTCTTGAAAGCGGATTTATTTTCAACGACCAAAAGGTTACCCTCGTGGGACCGTCCGGAATTTGGAAACCAAAAGTGCTTGAAAGAATTCCATTGTCTATTACCACGGTTGCTGGAGGGCCATACGATGATGTGTTTACGAAAGATGGTTTTCTTGAATACCGTTATCGTGGGAATGACATCAATCACCGAGATAATGTGGGCTTAAGGGAAGCAGTAAAAGCAAGGTTCCCCTTTATATATTTCATGGCATAGTAAAAAGTAAGTACCTTGCAGTATGGCCTGTTTTTGTTATCGGAGATAATCCTGGGATATTATCATTTACATTGGCCGCCGATGATAGAATGTCAGTTGGCCAGTACCTTCATAAATCATACAATTTAATTCCAATAGTCGCCGATGAGAGCACTTATTATAAACGGAGCTACATAACATCCACAATCAGAACAAGATTACATCAGAAATCATTCCGAGAGAGGGTTTTAGAAGCATATAATCAGCAATGTACTTTTTGTCGGTTGAAGCATACAGAACTTCTTGATGCAGCACACATCATACCTGATTCTGAGGAACTAGGAGAACCAACGGTTAACAATGGGCTATCATTATGTAAAATTCATCATGCTGGGTTTGATAGCAATTTCATTGGAGTTACCCCTGATTACAAAATAGAAGTAAGAAAAGATATTCTGTTGGAGCGGGATGGGCCAATGTTACAATACGGGTTTCAACAACTTCATGATAAAAGGATAATACTGCCCAGAAGTAAAGAACTTTGGCCAGATCAAGAAAAATTGGAAATAAGGTATGATAAATTTATTAAGGCAGTATAGAAATGCTGCCGACAGTCGTATAACATTGCATCTCCGCGGCGGGCGCGGATAGCGGGCTCAGCGGGGGCAAGATTTTGGGTGGGGCTGAAGCATGCGCGCCACATCCCCCGGCCCAAGTCAGACATGACCCGGCTCGGTCAAACCTAACATAAGAGCTATGTAAGGTTTGACCATCACCTTAGGGCCGGAGGACGTCGGAGATGCGGGGTCGTTAGCTGAAAGGCACGTGCAAGAAATAATGCAAGCTTCACTATCTGAAACTATCAAGAGAATAGGACGTGGAAATTCATCCATGGGTACTGAAATTTATTACTTCTCAGGAACAGGTAATTCACTTCATGTCGCAAAAGAATTGCAAAAACGTCTTCCAGGATCTGAACTCATATCAATTGTCAGCATTTTGGACAATGATGTAGTTGTAACCAAAGGTGATACTGTAGGTTTTATCTTTCCAGTATATTTTACAACTGTGCCTGCTCCTGTACGAAAATTTCTTGAGAAGCTCAACATGAATTCAGCCAAGTATTCCTTTTCAGTAGTGACACGGATAGGGACATTTTGTGTTGCGAACATTAACGTGAATCG
>JAXGPE010000013.1:0-12783 GCA_040767105.1 Peptococcaceae bacterium
TATATTCAGCTCAGGAAATTATCAATATGGGGAAAGCAAAAGGACTTTCTTATATTTCAATAACAGATCATGATACAATAAATGGTCTTATCAGTATCTCAGGGTATTCATCAAAGGACAATTTAAAAATAATACCCGGTATTGAGCTAAGCACAGAGTATTATGGTCATGAAGTCCATATTCTGGGTTATTCATTAGATCCTCAAAACAGTAAATTGAATAAATTCATGCTTTTTTTAAGCGAATCACGTCAAAATAGAATTCAGAATATCGTACAAAAGCTACAGACCCTCGGTTATAAAATCAATATGGACTCCGTTCTTAAGCATGCTTCAGGATCATCCAGTTTAGGAAGACCTCATGTCGCTCTCGCCTTGATTGAAAAGGGGTATTTTTCAAATATTGATGCCGCATTCAAAGCGTTGCTTGACCGGGGAGCGCCAGGATATGTGCCTAGAGTTCACTTAAGGCCGCACGAAGCGATCCAATTGATAATAGATGCAGGCGGAATACCAATCCTTGCTCATCCCGGAACATTTTTTTCTGCTGCGTTATTTAAATATCTATTAAAATCAGGACTGCGCGGGATCGAAGTCTTTTATCCGGAGCATGACTTGGATGAGGAGGCATATTTCTACCAATTAGCCTCTAATAATAATCTCATTATAACGGGTGGTTCCGATTTTCATGGTTATGATCATGAAGACCATATGAATTTCGGTAACATTTTCATACCAAATTCCACATTCCGACAGCTTATAACTGATTGAATTTATATGCCAAAACTAAAGATTGGAGTGGCGTTAATGCGAATTTATTTAGTAAGACATGGTTTGACGCACTGGAATCACGAGTTCCGTTACCAGGGACATACTGATATAGAATTGAGCCCTCAGGGTATAGAACAGGCTTTTGCCCTTAAAAAGAGATTAAAAGGAGAAGATATAAAAGCTATTTTTAGCAGCGACCTTAGGCGGGCAAGACAAACTGCGGAAATAATTAATCAGGAGCATAATCTTGAGATCCAGATAGACCCGGCACTAAAAGAAGTTAATTTCGGGGTATGGGAGGGACTTACTTATCAAGATTTACAGCAAAAATATCCTGAACAACTAAAAATATGGAAGGATACACCTCATTTATTAGATATAGAAACAGGGGAAACTTTTGACTCACTGATGCATAGAGCGATAAATTTTGTAAATAACATTTATAATGCATATAGAAAAGATAATATAATTGTTGTTTCGCACGGTGGAACCATCGCTGCAATGATTTGCGGATTAATGAACGAACCCCTGAAATTCATGTGGACATACAAACAAAAAAATGCAGCACTTAATATAATAAAGCGAAATAATACTAAAGTAGTTATTGAGTTGCTCAATGATACCTCGCATTTGGAATTGGTCTGATCTTTCTTTTTTTGAGGAAATTACTCTTCCTTTTTCGTTTCAATGTGATATAATTCCAATAATATACCCGGAAATATCGTAGAAAAGAAGGGAGGCGCCAAACTTGTTAGAAAAATTCGTCCGCGAAGGACTCACCTTTGATGATGTTCTGCTGGTGCCTGCAAAGTCTGAGGTTTTACCGCGAGACGCTGACGTATCTACAAATTTAACTAAATCGATCAAACTTAATATCCCTATAATAAGCGCAGGGATGGACACTGTAACAGACTCCAGAATGGCCAGAGCGCTTGCTCGCGAGGGTGGGATAGGGATTATCCATAAAAATATGTCTATTGAAGATCAGGCAGGGGAAGTAGATAAGGTAAAACGTTCCGAACACGGTATAATTACTGATCCCATTTATCTAAGTAAAGATCACACCGTTATGGAAGCTCGTGAGATCATGGAAAGATACCATATATCAGGGATACCTGTCACTCAGGGTTTAAAACTTATAGGGATTTTGACGAATCGTGACATGCGTTTTGAAACTGACTATTCAAAAACTATCGAACAGCTTATGACCCGCGATAATCTTATTACTGCTCCGGTCGATACCACCTTAGAGGAAGCCCGCGAGATTTTAAGAAAATATAAAATCGAAAAGCTTCCTTTGGTTGATAAGGATTATAATCTGAAGGGTCTTATAACTACTAAAGATCTTGAAAAAGCAATCAAATACCCTAATTCCGCAAAAGACAAAAACAGCCGATTGCTTGCTGGCGCAGCCGTAGGAGTGACCGAGGATACGATTAGACGAGTTCGGGCTTTATATGAAGCAAACGTAGATGTAGTAGTGGTCGATACTGCTCACGGACATCAAGTCGGAGTTATTAAAATGGTCGAAGAGATCCGTAAACTATTTCCGAATCTTGATATCATTGCTGGTAATGTAGCAACAGCATCTGCTACACGCGATCTTATAAATGCAGGCGCAAGCGCTGTAAAGGTCGGCATTGGTCCTGGTTCAATATGTACCACAAGGGTCGTTACTGGTATTGGAGTTCCCCAAATAACCGCTATTAACGACTGTGCCCTTGAAGCAGCCAAATATTGCATACCTGTTATAGCTGATGGAGGCATCAAATATTCAGGAGATATAACCAAGGCGATCGCCGCAGGCTGTGATGTCGTTATGGTTGGCAGTCTCTTGGCAGGGACCGAGGAAAGTCCCGGAGAAATTGAAATCTATCAGGGCCGCAGTTATAAAGTATACCGTGGCATGGGTTCTGTTTCTGCGATGAGAGCCGGGTCTTGTGATCGTTATTTTCAGGATAATCTACTTAAAATGGTTCCGGAAGGAGTAGAGGGAAGGGTACCCTATAAAGGTCCCGTTGCCGATACTGTCTATCAGCTGATCGGTGGATTACGAAGCGGAATGGGCTACACTGGCTGCAGCGATCTTGAAGAATTAAAAACGAAAGCTCAATTTATAAGACAAACGGCCGCAGGACTTCGCGAAAGTCATCCGCATGATATTCAAATAACCAAAGAATCTCCAAATTATAGTTTTTAAATTTATTCTTGATAACAGGGATAAAATTGTCCCTGTTTTTTTATTTTCAACTAATCACATTGAAGTGATGCAAGCTCTTTGGGCTCTAAGCGGAATTCACCGAAAAATATTTTTGACATCTGACTAAAAATCATTGAATCTTAAGCAAAAATATGGTTTAATATTTTCATTGTGTGATGAAGGGTGGTGGAATTTATTGAAAATTTACCCGCAGGATCAAAACAAAACACCTCTTTTATCTGCATTGTTAAGTTATATGCAGGATGAGACCATTCCATTTCATGTTCCGGGCCATAAACAAGGCAGAGGAAACCGTGAACTGACTGAATTGCTGGGTGAAAATTGTATGCAGATCGATCTTACTTGTTTTGACGGTCTGGACAACATCTGCAATCCCGTAAGTGTTATCAAAGAGGCAGAATCTTTGGCAGCACAGCTTTATGGAGCTGATAACGCGTTTTTTCTTGTTAATGGTACAACAAGCGGGATTCAGGCTATGATAATGAGTGTCTGTAATCCAGGTGACAAGATATTGATTCCGCGTAACGCGCATAAATCAGCAATAGGCGGAATAATTGTCAGTGGTGCTATCCCGGTGTACCTAGAACCTGAAATTGACGAATATATGGGAGTAGCCATGGGAATAACTCCAGAGGCTGTTATCAACGCCCTGGAAAACAATTCTGACATCAAAGCATTATTCATTATCAATCCAACCTACTACGGAATAGCATCCAATTTAAAAGCAATTGTTGATATCGCGCATACATATAAAATCCCGGTAATAGTTGACGAAGCTCACGGGGCTCATCTTAAGTTCAACAAAAACCTCCCTCTTTCAGCGATGGAAGCTGGTGCTGATATGGCCGCAAGCAGCACACATAAACTCGGAGGATCACTGACCCAAAGCTCATTACTATTACACCAAGGCAACCTTATCAGCAGAGAAAAAATCAAAGCAGTTCTTAATTTAGCACAAACAACAAGCCCATCCTACATATTGCTCGCTTCGCTCGATGTGGCGCGGAAACAGCTTGCAACCAATGGGCAGGAAATGATTTCTGAAGCATATCGGTTAGCTCTTTGGGCAAGAGAAGAAATTCAAAAAATCGATGGTTTATATCTCTTAGGTGAAGATGTTATCGGACAACCTGGTTGTTTTGATTTTGATCCAACAAAAATTGTTATCAATGTACGTGAGCTTGGTATTTCAGGGTATGAAATAGAACGTATATTGAGAAAAGAATTTAAAATTCAAGTAGAACTTTCAGATTTATTTAATATTATTCTTCTTGTAAGTTTAGGAGATTCCGAATCAACATTAAATCCTTTGATCAAAGCTCTAAAGGATATTTCCGGCCGGTACAGTCTTCGCAACGTGATAAAATATTTCATCCCTCTTCCGAACATACCAGAGTCAGTTGTTTCTCCAAGAGAAGCCTTCTATGATGAAACAAAAAATATTCAACTTGCTGATGCCGAGGGCGAGATCAGTGCTGAAATGATCATGGCCTATCCACCTGGTATACCTATAGTATGTCCTGGAGAAAGATTAACTAGAGAAATCATCGATTACGTAAATATACTAAAGAATGAAAATGCTATTCTACAGGGCACTGAGGATCCTGCCGTTGAAAAAATCAAGGTTCTGACAAGACGACTGGTTCTCGTGCAAAACGGAGAAAAAGGAAATCAACAGGCTATATAAGAAGAAGGCCCTAAAGGCCTTCTTCTTTTTTCTCTAGTTATATCGCAATTTATTCTTTATAATATTTACTAAGGTAATATTGGAGGAACTGACATGAAATTTATAATACATACTTTTGGCTGCCAAGCCAATGAGCATGACTCGGAAATCATATCCGGGATTTTATTTGAAGAAGGTCATGAGGAGACTTATTCTGATACTGAAGCAGATTTAATAATATTTAACACCTGTTGTGTGCGTGAAAAAGCAGAAAGCAAGGTATTTAGTTTAATCGGCACTTACAAGGATCTATGTAAAAAGAAGCCTAACCTTATCCTCGGTGTATGCGGTTGTATGGTTCAGCAAAAAGATATGCTCAATTTGATAAAAAGACGTTTGCCACATGTCCATCTTGTATTCGGTACACATAATATTTATCAATTGCCTGGACTTCTAAAAAAAAGCCTTAATAAATATGATCGGGTATATTCTGTAATAAAAGATCCGAGGTATATTGTCGAAAAGCTTCCTTCAAAAAATACTCATAGACATAAAGCTTTGGTACATATCACCTTTGGGTGTGACAATCATTGCTCTTATTGTATAGTTCCAACCGTCCGCGGCAGCGAAAAAAGCCGTCAACCTGCTGACATATTATTCGAGACCCGTTCTCTGGTTTATAAAGGTGTTCAGGAAATAATGCTTTTAGGCCAGAATGTCAATTCTTACGGAAAAGGATTATGGCCCAGAACAAATTTTGCTGAATTGATCAGAAGGATTAATGACATTGATGGGCTAAAACGCGTCCGCTATATGACATCACATCCCCGTGATTTTAATCTGGATACCATAAATGCTATTAAGGAAAGCGAAAAAATATGCAAACATTTTCATCTTCCTGTTCAATCAGGAAGTGATCGTATATTAAAACTAATGAACCGGGGTTATGATCGAGCCTATTATATTGATTTGATCAACAAAATCCGTGAATACTTTCCCGGGTGCAGCATAACTACAGACTTGATAGTTGGCTTTCCCGGAGAAACAAACAATGATTTTTCTGCAACACTCGATCTAGTTGATACACTTCGGTTTGATTCGGCATTTACTTTCATTTATTCGCCGCGAAGCGGTACGCCAGCCGCTCAATTGCCTGAACAAATAGATGATTCTACAAAAAAAGAGCGGCTTCAGGAACTAATGAAAATTCAAAATAGTATAAGTCTTGAAAAAAACCTCCTTCTTCACGATACTATTCTCGAAGTAATGGTCGACGGATGCAGCAAAAATTCGTCAGACATTCTAACTGGTAGGACCGAGACTAATAAAACTGTTTTGTTCAGAGGCTCAAAAGATTTAGAAGGCAGTATAGTGCCAGTCAGGATAACTGAACCTAAAACTTGGATTCTTAAAGGCGAAATATAAAAACATAACAGCAAAGAATAAAGGAGCTAATAAAAAGCATATGCTCGGTAATACTCCCATGATGATGCAATACAAAAAAATCAAACAAGAACACCCGGATGCTTTGCTATTCTTTCGTTTAGGAGATTTCTATGAAATGTTTGGCGAAGACGCCGAATTAGCATCAAGAGAACTGCAAATCACTCTTACCGGCAGAGATGCCGGAATGAATAAACGAGTACCGATGTGCGGAGTGCCTTACCACGCAGTTGATATTTACCTTTCAAGATTGATACAAAAAGGCTATAAAGTTGCTATTTGCGAGCAGGTTGAAGACCCGAAACTAGTGAAAGGGATCGTTAAAAGAGAAGTTGTAAGAATAATAACACCAGGAACAGCCTGCGACGGACAGTTGATTTCAGATTCATCAAGAAATTATCTTTCTGCTGTATATTATGAAGATGAAAAATGGGGTCTGGCATTTGGCGATTTTTCTACCGGTCAATTTTGGTTTACATGCTTTTCCGGGAATGACGCACATCAGAAATTAATTAATGAATTGTTACGAATAACTCCTTCGGAACTATTGATCAACGAATTGCAGACATCTTTGATCAATACAAAATTTGATTTTTCAACAACAATAATTTCTAACGATCATTTTAACTATCCTATTCCTCGAACTGCCTTTTCCGAAGAGATCGCGCATTGCGAACATACGTGCGCTTTAGCTGCTGCGGCTATTTACTCCTACCTTATTCATACACAAAAAGCCGAGCCTTTGCAGATCAACAATTTCAAACGATATATGCATGATTTTTATCTACAAATAGATTCCACAACATTTAGAAATCTTGAAATAATCCGCACCCTCCGAAACAATGAAAGGAACGGTTCACTTTTAGATACGCTTGATTTTACCAAAACAGCACAGGGCAGAAGGCTTCTACGGTCATGGCTTGAACAGCCTCTTACCGATCAAACACTTATCGAGGAAAGATATGAAGCTCTAGAAGCACTTATTGCTGATTGGTCTGAGCGCTCCAAACTAAGAAAAGCTTTGACGAATGTTTATGACATCGATAGATTACTCACAAGAATACTTTATCAACGCGCGAATCCTCAGGAAATAATATCCTTTAAAAACTCTCTTGCAAATCTCCCTTCGATAAAGAATAGTTTATCCGTTCTGATTAATTCTCCGTTATTAAACAGGCTGTTCGAACAATTTGACTCTTTAGAAGACATCTTTCAATTGATCGATCTTGCTATTGAAGAATCTGCGCCGGCGAATATATCTGCCGGCGGATCAATACGCAAAACATTTGATAGTGATCTACATGAACTATATACACTTCAAAAAGACAGCCAATCATTGCTAGCTCAACTGGAGAATAAGGAAAAAGATAAATCAGGTATAAAGTCACTTAAAATTGGGTTTAATAAAGTTTTTGGCTACTACATCGAGGTTTCCAAATCAAATATTTCTTTAGTCCCTGATCATTTTATCCGCAAGCAAACACTTGCCAACGGCGAACGTTATGTGACCGAAGAATTGATCAGCCTCGAAAATAAAATTCTAAGCGCAGAAGGGAAGATACGCACCCTTGAAAATCAAATTTTCAAAGAACTGCTATGTAAAATTGGTGCTGCTCGCCTTAGGATACAAAATGTAAATACAGTTTTAGCGGAGCTGGATGTATTACAATCATTAGCAGAAGCAGCTGTAAAAAATGGATATCATAGACCTTGCTTGCTCAAAATGGGCGAAGATACTTTATTTTTTGAAGATTTGCGCCATCCGGTCATTGAGAATATTTTTACTGAAAGCCCATTTGTTCCCAACGATCTGAAAATGCCCGCCGAAGAAATCCTGGCTATTATAACCGGGCCAAACATGGGCGGAAAGAGTACTTTTTGCCGCAGCGCTGCGTTAGCAGTCATAATGGCTCAAGCCGGGAGTTTTGTGCCTGCAAAATCTGCGATCATTGCTATAAAAGATAAAATATTCGCACGCGTTGGTGCAAATGATGATTTAAGCAGCGGCCAAAGCACCTTTATGGTAGAAATGAGCGAAGTGGCAAACATCTTAAAGAATGCAACAAGAAACAGTTTGATAATATTAGATGAGGTCGGTAGAGGAACAAGCACTTATGACGTTATAAGCCTCGCCTGGGCCGTCTCGGAATATATATTGAATGTATTGAAAAGCAAGACCTTGTTTGCCACTCATTATCATGAACTTACTCAATTAGAAAATCTGTTCCCGACAGCAAAAAATATTTCGGTATCAGTACACGAGCGCGGGGAGGAAATCATTTTTCTGCATAAAATCGTCCCTGGCCCTGCAGATAAAAGTTACGGACTACATGTCGGCAGATTAGCCGGGCTCCCACAGAGTGTTAGTGCTAGAGCAAATGAGATATTATCAGATTTAGAGGTCGGACGCCTGCAACAAAAAACTCAGCTTCGGGAAAATAATCTGGAAATAGCAAAACAAAAGCATGAGTATTTACAGGATAATCACGAGAACTTCATAAAACAAGTACTCAACTTTGATCCAGATCAAATCACTCCTCTCGAAGCATTAAACTTAATATATAAATTGCATGATCTCGCGAAGAGATACTGGAAAGACCTGAAAGGGAGCTGATCTTCTTGCACATTGGGATCGATATAGGAGGAACATTTACTGACGCTGTCTTGCTTGACGGTTTTAAAATAATTGCCAGTACAAAAATCCAAACAGAAAATAATCTTTCCAATTCTGTAAAGACAGCTATTACACAATTGATAAACCTCACTGGGGTCGAAGCTATTAGCAGGATCGTTATTAGCACGACCTTGATCACAAACTTCATACTTAAGCACACAAAAATTAACATCGCATTGATTTTATTCCCCGGACCAGGCGCCGATCCTTATTCTCAGCCTTTAGCCGGTCAGACTGCTGTTGTCCGTGGTTCAGTAGATTTCAGAGGTAGAATAATAGAGCCAATTGACGAAGAAGAACTTGCAAATGCTTTGAATGCTTTTTCTAATGCAGGTATTCGCGAAGTCGCTGTGGCCTGCAAGTTTGCTCAACGTAATCCAACTATAGAAAAACAAGTGCATTCATTCATAAAAAAAATATACCCGGAAATGAACGTCATTTTGAGTAGTGATGTGCATAGTACCTTAAACTGGATCTGCAGGGCAAATGGAGCAGTATTTCAAATGCATACAGCAAATATAGCCAAAAAATTTTATATTGAACTGGAAAATTATTTTAATGATTTAAGTTTACACTGCCCAATCCATATTTTGAAATCTGATGGAGGTACTCTTCCTTTGTCGTTTTTTCAAAAACATCCTCTTGAAGGCATATTTTCCGGTCCCGCGGCAAGTATCCACGGTGTTCTGGCCATGGCAGAACATGAAACAAGCTGCATAGTTGCAGATATTGGAGGGACTACAGTAGATTTTGGTTTGCTGCTGGATGGAAAACCGCTTGTTTCCCAAAAAAATGCAAGTATAAATGAGTATCCATTGCCGATAAAAGCAATGGAAACTTCTTCAATATCTATTGGAGGAGATTCAGCAATTATTGTTCAAAATGGTATGTTCCATATAACTCAAAGAGAAGGCCCTGCTTTATGTCTAGGAGGACCAGTATTAACGATCACTGACATTCTTGTATACAAAGGTCTTTCTAGTCTTAAACTCAATGCAGCAGTGAAAGAAGCAATAGATATATCGTCTGCTGAATGTCAAACTACACCAAGCCTATTTGCTGATATGGTTATTGAATATTTTTTAGATACTCTCGAAAGAACTCTAGATAGATTGTTGATAAAATGGGCAGAAGAGCCAGCCTATCGTGTATGGCAATATTTACAAAATATATCTGCGCGACCTGATAAAATAGCCTTTATTGGAGGCCCCGCCAAGGCTATGGTCAAACTGTGGGGAAACAGGAAGGGGCTTAAATCCGTTGAATTTCAGTATCCTGAGATAGCAAACGCAATAGGAGCAGCCTTTTCCAAAACGACATTGCATCTGGATTTTTTTGCTGATACACAGAGAAACTACTATTCAACCAATCTCGGAGCTGAACAAGGAAAACTGCCGATATCTTTGAATAATTTGCATGAAGCAAAAGAGTATTGCTATTCTATTTTTCAACGCAATGCAGAAATACGGGGCATTGATGCCAATGACTATGATACGCTCTACGAAGAAAGTTTTAATATTATCGATAATTGGCAGACCTGCGGAAAAATATTTCAGATCGGTATGCAAACACTTCCCGGTGTAGACAGCACAATAAATAAAAAGAGGAGGTCCACGGATGCCTAAGACTGGTTTGGTCTTTTTCCCGGCATTTGATTGGTCGATATCTCCAGAGCATCCGGAACGCGAAGAACGCTTATTATACACACGCGACCAGATATTTGAAGAAGGAATTATTGATGATAAATCAATTATTGAGTATAAACCACGCATGCTTGGATCAGAAGATGTCCAGCGTGTTCATTTTTGTGTTCCGGATATACGATCACGAATTACTTCTGCACATATGATATCAGCAGGAAGTTCACTGCGTCTTGCTGATGCCGTTTTTCAAAAGAAAATCAATAATGGGTTCGCTTTAGTTCGTCCTCCAGGTCATCATTCAATGAGTGTAGTTCATGGAAATCGTGGGTTCTGTGATATAAATAATGTTGCTATCCTCGTCGAATATATCCGCTCAAAATACAATGTTCAAAGAATTGCTGTCGTAGATACTGATGTCCATCATGGTGATGGTACACAGGATATATTTTATCATGATCCCGATGTATTATTTATTTCCATGCATCAGGATGGTCGAACATTATATCCCGGGACAGGATTTTTAAACGAATCCGGTGGGCCGGGTGCTTACCGGGCAACGATTAATATACCGTTGCCTCCCGGCACCGGAGATAAGGGTTTCCTTAAAATTTTGGAACGTATAATAATGCCTGCTATCAAACAATTCACTCCAGAAATAATAATAAATTCTGCCGGGCAAGACAATCATTTTACAGACCCTCTGGCAAACATGAAGGTCACAGCAATAGCTTATGCTCAACTTACAAACATTTTGCGTCCTGATATCGCGGTACTGGAAGGAGGATATGCTGTACAAACCGCACTTCCTTATGTCAATTTAGCTATTTTATTAGCTTTAGCCGGGAAAAACTATTCTAGAGTAACTGAACCTCAACTCAAGCAATATATTCCGCTGCAATCTTCTTCAGTTACAAAAGAAATAGATCATATTATCGACTATTTGGAAAAGGTATTTTCAGAACCTCTCCCTGATAAAGAAAGATTATTCGGTCCCTCGAAAAATTTCTTTGATCATCGCAAGATTTATTATGACACTGATAATATTTGGGAAGAACAAAAAATACACTTAAATTTTTGCCCAAACTGTCAAGGCTTTTATATAATTGAATCTTCAAATTTACACTCTTTTTCAGGCACTCATATCAAAGCAGTTTCTATTCCTTTATATGCTTGCAAGAATTGTCGGGAAAAAGCTCTAAGTGAATGGGATGATCTTTTGCACATCCAAAATAAGTATAAATATTTTGATTATGTATACATACAGGACAAACAAAAAGATTTTTTTCAGACAGAAAGCAGGTGACAATTTGTCAATTATACAGATATTGGATAATAAAACTGCCGATCAGATAGCCGCTGGAGAAGTAATCGAAAGACCTGCCTCTGTTGTAAAAGAGCTTGTGGAAAACTCTCTTGATGCTTGTGCGTCAAATATAACGGTTGAGCTTCGTGAAGGAGGTTTGGAAAACATTCGGATCATAGATGATGGTTGGGGAATGTCTGCCGACGATCTATTCTTGTCCGTCAAACGTCATGCCACCAGCAAATTAAGACAAATTGAGGATCTAGACAGTTTAAAAACTCTTGGATTTCGTGGGGAGGCTCTTCCAAGTATCATTGTTGTGTCAAGAACAGAAATAATATCCAGAGAATCTACCTTCCCTTTGGGAACAAAAATTATTCTCGAAGGTGGTATTTTTATTAAAACAGAACCATCTGGGTCTCCAGTCGGAACATCCGTAAATGTCTCTAACCTATTTTATAATACACCTGCCCGCCGTAAATTTATGCGTTCGCCGAGCCATGAAGCAGGCCTGATCCACGAATTAATGACCACCTTCGCTTTAGGTCACCCCAAAGTTGATTTTCGTCTTTACAACAACGGGAAAGAAATATTAAACACAAAAGGTATAAATACAACCGCCGATCTGCTTGAATCGATTTATGGACCTGAAGCCAGGAAAGTACTTCTATACAAATTTATCGAAAAAGAAGACATTTCAATAGAAACATTCATTACTGCTCCGGAAATTCAGAAATCTAATCGGAAAGGCATCCATTTTTTTATAAACGATCGTCGGGTCATTTCTAAAGAATTGATGAGTGTTATCGAGCAGGTTTATGCACAAATACTTCCAAAATCAAAATTCCCCTTAGGAGTCGTCTATGTCCACATGCCCTCTGACCAACTTGACGTTAATATACACCCAAACAAACTCGAGGTCCGCTTTAAAAATACCACTCTTGCAGAAAATCTTAAGGATATGCTTGAAAATATGTTGGATACCAAGACAGTGATCCCGAGTTTTTCAAGACAAATAAAAATATCTGCTCAAACTGATGAACTTTTTACCGACGAAAAAGGG
>JAXGPE010000014.1:0-6461 GCA_040767105.1 Peptococcaceae bacterium
CCGCTAAGGTTTGTCGGTGAGAGCCTCGATGCAGACGTTGGTTATGATGGGGCTACCGAGATAATAAAGATATTGCCGAAAGCTACAAAAACTGAAATATAGTTTATAAAATAAGAATAACAGACGACAATAGCTCAAAGGCACCTGCCAATAAGACAGGTGCCTTTGAGCTATTGGGTGGAGTTTTCAAGAACTGCTGTTTAATAGGGAAAATATAAGTGATCGCTGCATAAATCTGTTCAGGGATTTGTTAAGTGAGACAGCTTGGAGAGTAGAGCACATGAATTTGAAAAGATAATGTTGCTTAGGTTAAGTATAGTTTAGGATGAAGATCATACACTCATACTTTCAAAAGGCTGTATAATAACTGAGCCATTTCGTAGCGAGAGGCCTCGGATAAGGGAGAAAGAAGGGCTTTATCATCTTTGATTGTCCCAGCCCCAATAAAAATCTTGTAAACATCATATGCCCAGGGAGATATATCGGAATAATCCGTGAAGTTTTCCGGAATGCTATCGGTATTTTTTAATGGGAGCTCATCAAGTTTCTTCAGTACATTGTAAATCATCGCATACATTTCCTGGCGGTTAATATTTCTTTCGGGAGCGAATAGGTTGTTACCTATACCATTAACAAGGTTAAGGCTTTTTGCCGTTGACAGATACTTCGTGTAGTAAGTGTCCCCGGCATCGGCGAAATTGGCAGTCAACATTTCCCCGTCCGTGATTCCGTAAGCGTTCATTATCATTACTAGACTTTGTGCCCGGGTAAGGCTTCCTTCGGGAGCGAAATACCCATCTCCGACCCCTTTGATTATTTTGCGGGCTGCCAGAAAACTTATGGAAGGAGCATATTCATCACCTTCAGCAACATCTTTGAAACCAACCTTATTGTATCCCAACGCATACTGTGAAAAATGTGATACTACAAAATCAACTGTATAGGTGGCAGGATTATAAGCGCCTCTGACTGTTTTCAGGTTATTATTGTTGTCGATATAATAAACAACGATGGCCTCTTCGTCTTCGCCTTCTTCCGGGGTATAGGGCACGCTGACGTGAGCTTTTCCGTCACCGAAGGTTGATACCTCGCTATCTCCTGCTCTGACTGAGAAATCATAAACTGGTCTGTCTACGACTATTTCAAGGACCTCCGCAGGTAAAATGTTATTATTGACGGCGGAGATGTTTATGTTTATTTCATTTACCCCAGCAGAATTATTGATAGCTTGAAGGGCCTGGTTGTTAAAGGTAATATTGGCTAAAGGAGTGGAGATCCTAAGGTCGGCGCTGGTTGCGTTAACAGCATCAGCAAGCGATGTTTTGGGTATCTGGAGTTCGGTGCTTTTAGTTTCAACCGGAATATCGACTTTGATCTCGATAACGGCTTTTTGTCCGGCCGTCTCCGATCTTTGGGCTTGAGCTGTCAGGGTTGCCATTTCTGTTATAGTAACAGGGATTTGGGCTATGCCGCTAAATGTATCTACGACTGCGTTCAAATTTAGCGATGAGATTATTGCATCAGTCGAAGGGGCGAAAGGTGTGGTCTGAGCATTCGCGTTCAGGAAAAGCGGATCGTCCGAACCGGAAGTGCTATCATCTCCGCTTCCAACTGGTTGGACCAAAACGTTACAGCTGGCGCTGGCATTACCGTCAAGGGAAGAAACGGTGATTGTTGCATTACCATCGGATACAGCAACAAGAAGACCTTGATTGTCGATGGTGACAATTTCGGAGTTGCTAGATTGCCAGGATACTGCTTTATTGGTGGCGTCTTCGGGAAGGATCACTGCCGCAAGTTTTAGTGTCATGCCACTTTCAAGCACAATTTCGGATGCTGTTGTTGAACTATCTGCATAAACAGGATCTATGGATGTTACCAAAATAGTTCCCGATCCGGAAGAACGCCCGCTTTCGAGATCTAAAAGCATTTTATTTCCACGGTCATATTGTTCCTGTACATTATCACTTTGCAGTTGATTGACACCAGAAGGTAGTGTCAAAGCAGCAGCAAGCTTGCTTTTATAATCATTGATTGCGGTATTAAAATCTTCGTTGTCCAGACTATGTAAATAATCAGTTTTATATTCGATCTCGTCAGCAATCAGCAAAACTGTATAGTAAGCTTCGCTGGTGCCTTCCAATGTGTCGATGAAATCAGATACATCTGAATAAGCGATAACAGTCTGACCTAAATAAAGATTGTGTAAATTTTTGTCAGCTGAAAGATACTGGGAAGAATCAGTGATCGTCTTTCCGATCAGTCCACCCAGATTTTTGTAAGCGCTATCGTTATTATATATTCCCAATTCGTGTAAAAGGGAGTCGAGTTTTTTTGCATCATGGATACTGTGGATCCTCCCAATGTGGATGCGGTGCATATAAAGTGTTTCTAGCTCCCTGAACTCTTTCAGATCGTCCAGGACCTCATTAATCACGGAGGCAGCCTGTCCCTCTGGCGCTGAGGCAATCTTTATGTTGATGTAGAGTTGATCTATAATTGGCGCGGATACATTTTTATTGTTTATGTAGGGGCTTTCGTCACAGAGTTCTTTGAGAGCCAGATAAGCACCGTACATATAAGTAGCGCTATTTTGCAGATTCGTGTAGAGAGAGTCATATTCTGCTGCAGCTGTTGCCGTAGTGTTTTTAAAATCTGTGGACTCTGCAATAAAATTATTTCGATTGCTTTCGACTTTATTCTTATAATCCTTGAGATCAAGCAAAACACGATAATCGGAATTGGCTGCGGGGAGGCAAGCCGACCAGACCGTTGGTCAGCATCGTCTCAAGATTGCTGCGGATGTTTTCCACAGTATTCACACCAAAAACATCACTTAACAAACTTTTCCCGGTATATATTGAGTAAAAATCCTTTAAGCCGTTTACTTTTTTAACTATTTCTTCAAGCTTTTGACGAAAAGTTTCGTTGGCAATAAAGTCTTCCGTTTGCTGGATATAATCCTCCAGCCTGACTATGGAAGTCTGCCAGTCATTAATGATTTCAGTACCATCGCCATCTACAGCAGTTTCGATGGCAGTATACGGAAAATATGAAGTGAAATGAGCAACAGGATCGATCCTTTCAAAAGGATTTATTGATGTGTATAGAGGGACGGAAACAAGACTTTCGTGCATTAATTGTTCATATTTTTCTACATAATTGGGGTGATTTGCAAGTATTAACCCGTCATCATAACCAAGCAGATTATATAACCTGTTTTTTTCGGTGAGGATGTCCGCAAGTAGAGCTTGAAAATCACTTTTGATCCCATTTGCTTCTTCAATGACCTGAGCCTCGGTAGGGCTGCTATAATCAGTCGATTCGGCAGTCCAGGCGAAAGTGGTTGAGGAAGACTCTTCAACACTACTGATTTTACCAACCACCAGACCTGCATCTTCTTTATCCTTTTGAGCTTCAAGCTCTCTCAGTGTGTCCATCTGAGAGGATAAGTCTGTCAGGTCGCTGTTGATCTCCGCCCTGAGCTTATCAGCTGAACTCTCCAGTTCGTTCAGTATATCCTGCATAGCCTGCAGAATTTCTCCGGCTGAGGGGTTTTTTTGTAGGGCATCATATATCCCGAGGACTCGGTCTTTTATGAGATTCAGGCAACTGGCGATAACTTCGCTGGCTTTTCCGGCTGAAGGAGTGATATTTGGGATAAGGAGATTATCAATAATGATATCTCGAAGAAGCACCTCCGAGCCGGCTTTAAAGGCGTTAGCTATTTGCATGGCTTTAAGTTCGGCAAGTTTATTATAAATTGCTTGTCCGGCTTCAAATTTCAAAGAGATATTTTCACTCAGCTCAAAGGCGCTCTGGTACTGAGCTAACTGTTTTGTGCTTCCCGAGTAGTTTTTTAACTCGTAGTTTACATCGAATAAACTATACTCTCCTATTTGCAAATCTGCAGAATTGCCTTCGCCGAAATATGCTGTCAGTTCTGGATATTCTCTGTTGGCTATATTAATTTGCCAAGTTTCTCCGGCAGCTTTCCAACCGGTAACTTCGTTGCTCCAATCAGCCAAAAGAGCACTGCCTTCGTTCCCGAATTGGGATATCCGATGGTTGGTAGCGAAGGAAAAATTACTGGTGACCTTTCTTTTATCTTCGTCGCTGAGCAACTTCCACATTTCAGTATTGAATACCGGGCCCATTTCATCTGAGCGATATTGGACGCCCTTGTACTGAAATATTTGCATAATATCTGATATCGCAGTTGGCTATTGTAGCTCTGGCAGGAGCAGGATCGGCTTTCAAGGAAGGGATGGGACTTAAAAATATTGAAAAAATAAAAGTCAAAAGCAGTAGTTTTGTGATCTTTTTGTATATAACGATAGGTTACATATTTTTTATCCTCCCGCATGATATATTTTGCAAATAAAGGTGTACCGGGGAAAAATGTAAAACAAACAACAATGGCTAGCGAACAAAGATATAAATATTCAAATTATAAATATTTATTTAATAATAACGCTGATTTGATTCCATTTTGCGAAGACAAAATTATTACATTATTTTACTTTATATATTTACAAGGCTTAAGGAGCATTTTTATTACATGCGAAGTTTGGTTTTTAAAAACAAAATCACTTATATGAAGTGGCTTAAAAAGATAGTTAAATCTCTTGAATTTTCAAGGGAAAGTTTTAAATTAGTTATTGTTGAATGTGATGTGTGCAATTTATATGTGACGCCTTCATGATGATATAATAAACAATAGGCTGGAAAATTTAATGAAAGAAGTATACCAGGAAATAAAGAATAAGCGGAGGAGGTATGTTAAATATGCTGCCAAAATAACAGACACGGAGGAGACAGAAAAAGTTCTGTTTTTTAGCGACTAGTTATCAGGATAATCCTCATGTATGTATGATGAATTTTACTTATATTGCCGAAGAGGATGTAATCATCCTAAGTAGCCGCAATAATACCAAAAAAGTACAATACATTGAAAAAAATCCTTCCGTAGCTCTATTGCTCTATAGTTTGGGCAAAAATGGCCTTCCGCCGATAAGCTGTACTCTTTTTGGCACAGCCGTGATGATATCTCCCGAAAAAGACTCGATTTACCGGGAGAGACACTATAAAAAGCATTACGATATGGGCAAATTTATTTTGGGTGAAAACATCTCAGTTATTTTGATCAGAATTAAAAGTGCCGCTGTTTCAGATGATGAAGACAATGTGCATAACTGGGTGCCGGACAAATAATTTCCTTAGTTCAGATATAATGGGGACCGTACAAGACAATGACCGGGAAAACCTTATAACTTCAAAACCATGCAAAACTAATCTATTGGGAGGATCGATCGATGGATATGCAAAGCATCTTTGGCATTGTGGTGATCGTTCTGCTTGTAGCTATCGCCATACTTGTTCTTATAACAGGGAAAAAATCTGATATCAGCGAGATCGTTGCCTTGCTCAAAACCAATTATGAGGAACAGCACGACAGCATAGCAAGGCAAATCGGCAATGCTACGACAGAACAATTCGAACGTTTTGGTTTGATCCAGGAGCAGACTCAAAAAACGCTGCAATTGAATCGCGAAGAGACAAACAAACAGCTGCGGGAACAACAAAATCAGCTTGATACGCGCTTATCGGCTATCCAGGAACAGACTCAAAAAACGCTGCAATCGAATCGCGAAGAAACGAATAAACAACTACGGGATTTCCAGGAACAGCTTGACAGAAATCTTTCAGCTATTCAACGCGGCAATACTGATAATATGGAAAAAATCAATGTCACTCTTGAAACAAGGATGAAGTCGATCCAGGAGAGCAATGAAAAACGGCTGGAGCAGATGCAGGGTGTTGTTGACGAAAAGCTCCAAAAGACTCTGGAAACAAGGATAGCCCAATCTTTTGAACTGGTCAACAAACAGTTGGACAGCGTTCAACAGGGCTTGGGCGAAATGAAAAATTTGGCTGCCGACGCCAAAAGCCTAAAAAACGCCCTTACCAATGTTAAGGAGCGTGGAACTTACGGAGAAGTTCGTCTTGAAAAACTGCTTTCTGACATTCTGGCACCGAGTCAATATGAGCTTAACGTCGAAATCAGCAATAACAAAAGGGTAGAATTTGCTATCAAATTGCCCGGCAATGGAGAGGGTCCTTTGCTGCTGCCGATAGATTCGAAGTTCCCGATCGAGGATTACAATCGCCTGCTTGACGCAGAAGACAAACAATCGATAGAAGAAGCGCGAAAATCCTTAGCACAGAAAATTCGAATTTCCGCCAAGGATATTTGCGAAAAATATATCGTCCCCCCAAAGACCACCGATTTTGCTTTAATGTTTCTCCCGACTGAAGGGTTGTATGCCGAAGTAGTTCAAAATGCCGCTTTATTTGAGGAACTGCGTGATAAATATAAGGTGACCGCTGTCGGAGTAACAACTCTCTCGGCTTTTCTTAGTTCTCTTCAGATAGGTTTTAGGACATTGACAATAGAACAG
>JAXGPE010000015.1:0-6432 GCA_040767105.1 Peptococcaceae bacterium
TGCCGTGAAACTTACAATAACGAACAAAAACTCATAATACTGAGCCTGACGGTATTTATTATCGCGTTGTTGTCAAAACTGATACTTTCGGTAAATATCAGTGATAAAGCTGATTCAGCCGCTTTGGTCGGATTATTGGTCCCGATTGCAGCCGGTTCGATGATCATCACGATTATTCTTGACTCAAGACTTGCAATATATATAACTGTCGTACTTAGCTTCTTTTTGGGGATCATGTCTGATAACGAGCTTATGCATACCATTTATGCTTTTATTTGTGGGTTGGTCGGCGTATATGCAGTATCAAAGTTTAAGCAAAGACTGGATTGGGTCCGGGCGGGTTTGTTCATATCAATTGCTGGTATAGTAAGTATTGCGGCTTTAGGATTGATGAACGGAGCCAGTTTAAATATCATTCTTTTCGGGATGGGATTATCAATCATTAATGGATTTTTTTCGGCGATATTTGCCTATGGAAGCCTACCCTTTTTCGAACATGCTTTCAAAATAACTACCAGTGTCCGCTTGATGGAAATGGCTAATCCCAACCAACCTCTATTGAAAAGACTGCTTTTAGAAGCTCCGGGTACTTATCATCACAGTGTTTTAGTCGGAAATCTTGCCGAAGCTGCTGCTGACACGATAGGCGCGGACTCGCTTTTAGTAAGGGTGGGGGCCTATTACCACGATATCGGCAAATTGAAAAGACCGTATTTCTTTATTGAAAACCAAGTCGGGGGTGAAAATCCTCACGATAAGCTTACTCCAGCTCTAAGCACACTTATCATTACGTCTCATGTCAAAGATGGTCTTGAATTGGCTCAGCAACACGCTCTTCCCCCGATCATCGTTGATTTTATAGCTCAGCATCATGGGACAAGTCTGGCGACATATTTTTATCATAAAGCACTGGAGAATGATTCACTCGATAGTGTTAAAGAAAGTGATTATCGTTATGACGCGCCGAAGCCAAAGAGTAAAGAAACAGCAATCGTAATGTTGGCCGACAATGTCGAAGCTGCCGTGCGTTCTATGACTACAGCCACACCTGGCAAAATTGAGGGCTTGGTGCGCAAAATCATTAAGGAGCGTTTGCAGGATGGGCAACTTGACGAATCAGCTTTGACCTTTAAAGATCTTGACCTTATCGCTCAGGCGTTTTCAAGGATATTAAACGGAATACTTCACAACCGCATCGAGTATCCGGAAAATGTACTTGAAAAAATGGGCAAAGAGGAGGATCCTGATGCAGATACTGATAAACAGACGCAAGGGAAAGAGAATAACGGGTAAGCTGAAAAAGATAATTTTAATGATAGGAGATGAAACGGCCAAAGAGTTTGAATTGGCTGATGATCTTGAAGTTAGTCTTGTGTTTACAGATAATGAAGAGATCCATGCTTTAAATAAACAATACAGGGGTATTGATGCTCCGACAGATGTACTTTCTTTTGCTTTTAATGATGCAGAAGATGAGGGTGTACTTTTCCAGGTCAAGCAAAAGACGAGTATGCTCGGAGATATCATCATATCCTGTGACAGAGCTGAAGAGCAGGCAAAGGAGTACGGACACTCACTTGAGCGTGAGCTCGCGTTTCTTTTTTTACATGGTTTACTGCATCTTTTGGGCTATGACCACATAAATGAAGACGAAGCAAATATAATGAATGGATATCAGGAGCATATATTAGGCGCTTTAATGCTCGGAAGAGAATAGCACATTAATCCTTTGGGAGGAAATCGGTTTGAGTATCACACATGCGGTTCTTTTAACTCTATTGATCGGACTTTTGGCTATTTCAGCCTTTTTTTCCGGAACAGAAACCGCTTATTTTGCATCAAATAAAATAAAAATAAGACATATGGCTGAAGAAGGAAACAAACAGGCTGCGCTCACTCGAAGGCTCATGGAAAATCCGGGAAGATTGATTTCTATAGTTTTGGTTGGAAACAACCTGGTAAATATTGGGGCAACAGCCTTGGCTACATATATGGCCATTAATATTTTCGGAGACAGCGGTCCTGGAATTGCTACAGTAGTGATGACATTTTTAGTTCTTGTCTTTGGTGAGATCACTCCTAAAACTATAATGTCAAGCAATCCCGAAAAATTTGCTTTGAAGGTAAGTAAAACGATTAATGTTTTAGGGATCGTTCTTCATCCATTTATTCGGATGCTTAATGTTTTTACCGGAGTTTTCATACGTCTTTTCGGGGTCGAAAATGCCAAAGCAAATTTAGTTACTGAAGAGGAAATCAGAATGCTTGTCAACGTTGGACAAGAAGAAGGGCTCCTCGATGAGGACGAAAGGGAAATGATCGACAGTATTTTCGAGTTCGATGAAACGATAGCTCGTGAGGTGATGGTCCCCAGGATAGATATCATTGGAATTGATTCTGAAATCCGGATTGACGATGCGGTTGAACTGATAGTTGAATGCGGTCACTCCAGAATACCGGTTTACGATCAAAGTATTGATAACATTGTCGGCATAATATATGCTAAGGACTTGCTGCGACAGATCATGGAAGATAAGCAGAAGGGAAAACCGCAAGTTCGTGAAATGATGCGCCCGGCTTATTATGTCCCTGAAAGCAAAAAAGTTCGGGAGCTTTTTGCCGAACTACGCAAGAGCAAGGTGCATATGGCCATTGTTCTTGATGAATATGGAGGCACAGCCGGGTTGATAACTATTGAAGATTTGATCGAAGAAATCGTAGGCGATATTTGGGATGAATTCGATATTGAAAAAAAACAAATCGAACAGCTTCCCGATGGATCTTTACGTGTAGATGCCCGTACATCTATATATGATATCAATGAGTGCTTGGAAATAGAGCTCCCCGATCAGGATTATGATACTATCAGCGGGCTGGTATTCCACCAGCTGGGGAAACTTCCTTTGGAGGGACAAGAATTAGAAATCGACGGGCTTAAAATCATAGTTGAAAAAGTAGTCGGAAGAAGGATTGCCAAACTCAGACTCTTAAGACAACAAGCCGGTTCTTGATTATAGGAGGATAAGATGAACTTTAAGAGCCTGATCAAGGCTATATTGATATTGATGATAAGCTTTGGGATAGGGTCGGCGGGTTTTTGCACAGCAAGACCCTATCTTCAGGACAATATTTCTATAAATGGGACGCCGACTGATCCTTCAGAGCCAGGTGATCAAACAGAAAGACTTCCCTACCCGGGCTGGAATGAGAGAGAGCGCCAAAGAGCCTTAGCAGTGGTTATCGACAACTCGCCAAACGCCAGGCCACAATCTGGATTGGAGCTTGCGGAGGTAGTCATTGAGGTCCCTGTTGAGGGTGGCCAAACCAGGTTTGTTGCAATAATCAGCGGGGAAGATCAAGAGCATATCGGACCAATACGCAGTGCCCGAAGTTATATTGTTGATTTAGCCAGGGAGTATCAGGCTATTTTAGTACATGCCGGCGGTGCACTGGACGCATTGGCATCCATTAAGGACCAGAAAATCAATAATCTTGATGAAATAAACGGAGGCTCAAATGTAGCTGCAGCCTTTTGGCGAGTTACGGAAAAAGCTAAACCACATAATTTATACAGCAGCTCAGACAGCTTGAGGCGGGCAGCAATAAACGCAAAATATGATTTGAGTACCCCGCCTGCCCAGCGGGGAGAACTTCCCTTGATCCAGGAAGCCGAAGGCAAAGTCTCAAGCGATATCACAGTTTTTTACCCTAATAAGCTGAGCATGGTCCGTTACCAATACAATAAAGAAAGAATGCTATACGAACGCTTCATGGGTGAACAACCTCACATGACTGCCAAGGGAGAGCAATTGACCGCCGCGAACGTTATAGTCCAATATGTTTCCTATCAGTATATAGATGGCGACGGCAGACTTAGATTGATAATGTACGGGAAAGGGAAGGCGCTGATATTTTCCGGAGGAAGAGTAATAAATGCTTCATGGGATAAGCCAATTGGCAAATTCACAAAATATACTGATGCCCAAGGCAAAGAAATTCTTTTGGCACAAGGGCCTACTTGGATAGAAGTGGTAACGAATGCCACCAGGATCGAATATTGAGGTGAGACGATGGAAAAAGAAAAAATTATCGACGCCGCAGCAATGGCCAGGGAAAAAGCATATGCTCCTTACTCTGGGTTCAAGGTTGGCGCGGCGGTGTTGACAAAGAACGGGAATTTATATACAGGTTGTAATATCGAAAATGCTTCTTACGGAGAAACTGTTTGCGCCGAAAGGGTAGCGATATTTAAGGCGGTAAGCGAAGAAGATCCACATATAGAGGTACTTGCGGTTTACAGTTCCTCAGATATACCCGCTGCTCCCTGTGGAGCGTGTCGGCAGGTTTTAATAGAATTTTCTTCAGATACAGAAATAATTATGGCAAACACTGCCGGAGAAGTTCGTATAGCTTCAATAAAAGAATTATTCCCTTTAGCATTCAATAGAGAGTATCTCGAAGGAGGCAAAAACATTGGATAAAGAATTCCGGTCGGGCTTTGCCGCAATCATTGGCAGACCTAATGCTGGCAAATCCACCCTGTTGAATAATATGATCGGAAAAAAAATAGCCATAACCTCGGATAAACCCCAAACGACTCGTAATCGAATCGTAGGGATAATAAATAACGAAGCCTGGCAATTGGTTTTGCTTGATACCCCTGGAATACATAAGCCAAAGGATAAATTTGGCGATAGTATGGTAAAAACGGCTCTAAACACGCTTAATGAAGTAGATGTTGTTTATTATCTTATTGATGTTTCGATACCATTTGGCGGTGGAGATGCTTTTGTCATCGAAAAACTCAAGATGATAAAAACCCCGGTGTTTTTACTTTTAAATAAGATAGATTTGCTAGAAAAAGTGGAGCTGCTAAAAATTATCGATACTTTCCGCACCAAAATGGATTGGAAGGAAATCATCCCAGTTTCAGCGCTAAAGGGAGAAAATATAAATGTTTTACTGGATACTACAATAAAATATATTAAGCCTGGTCCCCAGTATTATCCTGAGGATATGCCTACGGACCAACCGGAGCGTATCTTGGCGGCAGAGCTTATCCGGGAAAAAACGATCGAAGCTACGCGTGATGAGGTGCCTCATTCTATAGCGGTCGGTGTGGAGAGTATGGAAAAAAGGAATGAGGATTTGGTTTACATCAGCGCGAACATATACGTTGAAAGAGAGTCGCAAAAAGGGATAGTTATCGGTAAAAACGGAGAAAGACTAAAAAACGTCGGTCGTAAGGCCAGAACGGATATAGAAAAGCTCTTGGGCAGCAAAGTATATTTGGAATTATGGGTCAAGGTCAAAAGTGATTGGCGAAATAAAGATGCAATGTTAAGGGAATTTGGATACAACCGCTGATCAAGGCAGCTATCCGCTGAATCCAAGCAATAACCCCCCGCGGTATACTATAAAACAGACGATCCATGCAAGAGATAATGTGTAGCCAACAGTGAACAGAGGCCAACGTATACTGTTGGTTTCTCTTTTTATTACGATAACTGCTGCCAGACAAGGTATATAAATCAGGATGAATAGCATCAGTACATAAGCAGTCAAGGGTGTAAGCCCTGAACGTGACCTGGCCCTTTCAGCGAAAGAATCCAAGGGATCCTCGTCATTCTGGGATGATGTTGTATTATCTTCGATACTGTATAAAGAGCTTAGCGTACTGACGACCATTTCTTTTGCTACAAGTCCCGAAATTAGTGCGATCCCTGATTTCCATTCCAAACCAAGCGGTTGCAAGACAGGTTCTATAACATGTCCGATCCTTCCGGCATAGCTGTTTTCGAGCTGCGAACCGCTCGAAAACTGACCGTTTTCTAAAGCCGGAGCGAGCGGGAAGGTGAAGAGAGACCACATGATGACCGACGCGACCAGGATCAGAGTCCCTGCTTTGCGCAAATAAAGCTTGGTCCTTATCCATAATTGGATAAGGATGCTATTAAGAGTAGGAAGGCGATAAACGGGGAGTTCCATAACAAAAGGCTCCGACTCACCGGGAAGAATAAAAGTACGGAGGAGTTTAGCCATAATTATTGCTAATAGGATACCGATGAGATAGATAGAAAACAAGATATTGCCGGCAATACGTCTGTCGAAAAAAGCGGATATCAAAAGGGTATAAACCGGCAAACGAGCTCCGCAGCTCATCAGCGGTACGATTAGAATGGTAACCAGCCTGTCTCTGCTGTTTTCTAAGGTGCGGGTAGCCATAACAGCCGGGATAGTGCATCCGAAGCCAAGGACCATAGGTATAAAGGATTTGCCGTGCAAGCCTACTTTATGCATGAATTTATCGGTGACAAAAGCAGCTCTGGCCATATATCCTGTGCCTTCCAGCAAACCAATACCCAGAAACAGCAGCAGTATGTTCGGGAGAAAAATCAAAACCCCGCCTATGCCGCCAATGATCCCGTCAAT
>JAXGPE010000016.1:0-2592 GCA_040767105.1 Peptococcaceae bacterium
TCTTGGTTTCTCAAATGAACTGCTCTTTAAATGTGGAAAATACACAGAAGCAGAATATGACAAGATGAAAATGCATGCGGAGGTCGGGGCTTCGATCGTGGAAGCTACAATACCGAATAAAAGGGTCGCCGATTACATCCGTTATCACCATGAAAGGATCGATGGATACGGATATCCCAAGGGTATCAAGGGCGAACAAATACCTGTAGGTTCAAAAATCATTGCTGTAGTGCAGACATTTTTGGCTAAAATAAGCGGGCGCAGATATCGTGAACCATTGCCTTTCGCCGAGGCGATAGACTTGCTGAAAAGTGCTTCCGGAACTCAGCTAGATACTGAGGCAGTTGATGCTTTGATCAACTGGTTCGCAAAAAAACAGGCCAGACCAGAAATCAGAGGCAGATCGTTGGGTAAATGCTGGGAGATCCGCTGCTCGCCCAAAAGCGTCTGCAAGCATTGCCCGGCTTTTAATAATCCGGGAACAAATTGCTGGGAAAATGAAGGAGTTCTTTGTGAAAGACACGGAAATACATGCCGCAGCTGTATGGTATATACTGAGTTTCTGTATAGGATGGGACCGAAATTATGATATCAAACGGGAGCATGTTGAAAATACTTGGGAAACGCTTTGCAGAAGCAGATAATTATGTGCTTTATTATGGACACGGACAAGAAAAAGAAGCAGCTAATTTTGACATTGCCATTTTGGAATCCCAGGGACAATCAGCTGAAAGCGTCAGATGGTTAAAAGAGAATAATACAGTCTGTATTGCCTACATGAGTGTTATCGAGGTCGCTGATTATACCAGAGAGAAAATGTTGCTCGGACAAGCGGATCTCCTTAAAAGAAATGATTTGATCCTACGTAACGAAAAATATGCCGCAAGCCTTGCTGATCCTAGATCCAAAAACTGGAGCAGGATTTTGTTGAATAAGGCAAGCGAACTATATCATGCAGGTTATGACGGTATATTTCTTGATACAATGGCTGATATTGAATCACCAATGTTCTCTAGATCAGAAAAAAACGAAATAATATTAGCCTTAATAGAAATTATTCAAAAAATAAACCAGCGCCACCCTCAAGGCTTATTGATCCAAAACAACGGGGTGGAAGAAGTTTGTCTTTATACAGCGGGGCTCATTGACGGGATATGCTGGGATAATCCACCTTTAGAAAAAGAAGAAAGCGCCGCCTGGGTCAGCATTATAAAGAGGAGATTGAAACGCATAAGCGATGAAAATAATTTAAAACTTTTTATTTTGTATGAGAATGATGATTATTCAGGATTGGATATCAATAAAATAAAAAATGAAGTATGCCAGGAAGGATTTCTTTTTTACCATGCTTCACAGAGTTATACAGGCAGAATAAACCTTTTTGGACAAAAAAATAACCCTATAAAGGGTTTAAAAGGGTTTTAAGCCAACGCCAAGAGAGATAGGTGGGAATCGAACCCACGTAATCAGGTGCCACGTACCTGAGTGCAACCTCTACACCACAATCCCTCATGATGTGCTCGAACCCATTATAGCAAGGTTAAAGGATATTTTCAATTTTTATTATTAAATTTGACAAGAAAGATGGGCCCCTCTATAATAATATTTAGTTCGCCAAGAACTTTTAATGGGCGGTTAGCTCAGCTGGTTAGAGTACTACGTTGACATCGTAGGGGTCGATGGTTCGAGTCCATTACCGCCCACCATAGGTATTTACAAAACAAGGATTTGGGAAGAGGAGCGCAGCTGCACTCCTCTTTTTGTTTTACGCGTGGACCTTATCGAATAAGTATAATTTATTGACAAAGAGAACAAACAAGCATTAGCATTGAATAAGGATATTGAGAAAGGAAGAAAGATAATATGGATGCACAGCGTAAAAAAGAGTTGACCGAGCAATATAAGAACAGAAAACCAGCTATGGGTATATTCGCAGTTTGTTGCAAGCTAAATAATAAATGCTTTTTACAGCAAACGAAGGATTTCCGGGCAGGGATCAACGGCACAAAAATGCGCCTGCAGGTCGGATTTCATACCAACAAAGAATTGCAGCAGGAATGGAAAAGCATGGGCGAAGATAATTTCGATATCATTATTTATGAGGAGCTCGAACATAAAGATGAGTTTACTGACGCCGATTATGCTGAAGAACTTGAATTATTAAGAAAAATATGCGAAGAGAAAATAATCGCTCAGGGTAAAGAATTATACAAGCAAAAAGGATGATCATTTAGTTCACCAAAATGAAAAAAAGTTAAAATATAAGGAGTAAAACCATTGCGGTAAAGGAGGGTTTCTCTTTTGGATCTTGCGCGCGTTATTTCCGAAACTTTTGCCAAATCTTCAACAGTAGGTACAATATTTATAGAAAAAAACAACATGATAACTTCTTGCAACGCTTTGGCTGCAAATCTATTGCATGAACCAAAAGAGAACTTGCTCGGCAAGAATGTTAAACAAATATTTCCCCGAGATATGCAGGCGCTGTTTTTATCAAAACGCAAAAAACCAGCTATCGGCAGAATATACATTTCTGATAAAGTTCTTGATGTTGAATTGATACCTTTGCTTGATCATCAAAACCGGCGGTGT
>JAXGPE010000017.1:0-1818 GCA_040767105.1 Peptococcaceae bacterium
CGCCGATCTGTACAGCCTCATATTTCTGATCAAGTGTGATATATGGATTTGACCAATCAGCACGCACACCCATTCGTTTAAATTGAGTGCGTTGTACATCGAGATATTTCAATGCAAATTCACGGCACTTTTGTCGAAATTCAACCTGATTACTCCCATGTCTCTTCAAGCCCAGCGCTTTAATGGCTTGCTGCTCGATAGGCAGACCGTGGGTATCCCATCCCGGCACGTAGGGAGCATCATAGCCTATCGCTGTACGATATTTTACGATCATATCCTTCAATATTTTGTTGAAGGTTGTGCCCAAGTGTATATTACCGTTGGCATAAGGTGGTCCGTCGTGGAGAATAAATTTCTTTTTACCATTACCTGCTTTGCTTACCTGTGCATATATGTCCATTTCCTCCCATTTTCGCAGGATAACAGGCTCAAGTTGCGGTAAATTCCCGCGCATTGGGAAATCAGTCTTTGGTAAATTTAGTGTTTCATTGTACTTCATTTTAGTCATATTCTCTTCACCCCATATTTAAAGTCCTTTTGATCCCGGAAATAAATAAAGAACTCTCCCCGGCAGGGGACGAGTTCAACCCGTGGTACCACCCCAGTGACAGTTGATAAACCGCCTCTTAAAATCCTTTAACCGGCTTAAGCCGGAAGCAGCTCCCGAGTGATATTCACCTGATCATCCATTCCGGCTTTCACTATTCCCGGACTCGCTGGCTTAGAAGATTTCAGGTTACTGTCTCCTTCATTGCTGCCTAAGTATTCAAACCCCTTGTTTTCTAAAGTAGTATAAATCATTTATTGTTAAAAATCAATCGATATGCGCTGACCATCAGATTTGTTCTGCAGCCTTCAATAAGCTCTCTTTATCAAGTCCATATACCATGATCGTCTTATTCCTGCCTGAGTGACCATGCTTTATTTCAACGGAACTACGGGGTACCTTAAGCCATTTTGCGATAAATTTTATACAGGCTTCATTCGCAGCGCCATCTGCTGGCAAAGCGGCGATCTTTATTTTTAAAGCATCTTCCTGAAAACCAACCAATTCATCTTTGGCTGACTTTGGCTGCACACGCAATGAAAACTGCACTCCTTGTTCGTTTTCAGTAATTCTCCAAGAGCTCATCAAGGTCTTTATCTCCTTCTGGGTTATCTTCAGCAATTACAGCGTCTGCAACAAGCTGAATCTGAGTATGCAAAAAACTGTGCAGTTTGGCTTTGATCTGCTTCTCATAAGCTTTCAGTCTTTCGACCTTTCTGATTGTTTCGGTAACCTCGTCATGTGCGTCTCCTACGATTTGCTCAGCCTTTTTCCTGGCTTCCCATATTACCAATTCCGTCTCTTTTTCTGCATTACGTTTTGATTCTTCTGCCATTTTTTGCGCCAATACCATAGTATTTTGCAGTGTATCTTCCATGCTTCTATAATATTCGATTTGTTCATTGCTCTTTTTTAGAGCTTCCTCATATTCCATATTCTGTTTAAATAAAAATTCGAAATCCCGAATTATTTCATCCAGGAAACCATCCACTTCATCTACACTATATCCACGCATAACTTTTTTAAACTCTTTGTTATGAATATCCAGTGGAGTCAACATATAAACACCTCTCTATGTTTGATTATATTCTACTGAGGATATTTAAGATAAGATTTTCCACTAGCTGCAAAACCAACAACGCAATCAAAGGAGAAAAATCGATCATCATTCTCTGACCAAGCAACTTTCTAAAAGGCAACAAAACTGGTTCTGTTATTTCATAGATAAATCTAAAGACTGCTCTGTTTGGATTATGTGGCACCCACGATAA
>JAXGPE010000018.1:0-1586 GCA_040767105.1 Peptococcaceae bacterium
TGAAAATCTTCCGGTTCAGTCAGTGCGATCATATCTTCCAATGTTTTTGCCCGGCAATGCTTGCACAGGCACATGCATTTTTTCCCGGTAACGCTTATATTGGCAAAAGAAGTACGCTCATTGCAATAATGCTCACTTTCATAATGCTTTGTTCCCGGAACCGCAAAAATGATTTCACGGGGACTTGGCTCACCATGTAGTTGATTTCTCATATCCAAAGTTGAGTCCTGATCAAGGCAATATCCTCCGGCTCAGGTATAAAAGGATAGTTGCGCATCGGTGCGCTTGCTCTTTCATTGCCGAAAGGTCGATTGCATGCAACCAAACCATCTGCCCCGGGACACCCCGAAGTCATGAACGCAATCCCTTCTGATAAATATTTTTCGATTTCGATCCCATATCCATTTATAACGCCCTGATGATCATAGGTAATCTGTGCTGCGTCGATGATCCCTTCATTAATAAGGAAGCGGGCCAGTTGGACGCGGCGATAGCTTTCAAGAGATGGCTGTGCAGCATCAGCCATCTTGCTTCCAGCTTCAGGGAAGAAGGAAAACAAATGGGTCAGTACACCCATTTGGTGTGCCTTATCAATAACCTGGACCATTTCCTGTTCGGTCTCACCTAAACCCACTATAAGGTGAATGCCCACCATATACCTGCCAAAAACATCGACTCCTTCAGCCAAAGCCTCCCAATAACGTTTCCAACAGTGCGGACCCTGTACTCCAGTTCCGCGGTGCCTGTTAAAAAGCTTTTCAGTGGCCGCGTCAACAGCAACACCAATTCTTTCTGTTCCGGCAGCTTTCAAGGCAAGCATATCTTTGGTTCCCTTCATAACTGTCGGAGAAATCAAAGCGCTTACAGGCAGGTTTGAATTTATTGTACACTCTTTAATGATCGTGCATGTATCTTTTATCGCCTGGTGATTAGTTGTCATCGATACACAGATTCTTTCAAAATAATGTCTTTTCTCCTTCAGAGCTGTCAGAATATCCTCCAACAAATAAGTCGGCCATTTGACACGAATGAAGGTAGGCTTGTTCTGTAATTTCCTGTTTCCGGAAAGTCCGCAATAACTGCATTTTGCCTTACAGCCGGTTTCGTACGTCAACAAGAGATTCAGACAAGTGCATTTGATATCACGTAAGAATCGCCCATTTTCCATTCCTAAACTGATTGCCCCGGCTAAACTGGTTTTAACGTATTCGGGGCTCTCTTTAACAAGCATGATTTACCCTCGCTTTATAGTTTATTTATCGTTCATCATTTTGAATCAATATTTTCGTTGACAGCTGCTTGTACGGCTTTGATCATATCCTCCGCAGTAACTTTTGGTATGGACACATCATTTTCAGCAAAAAAGCGTCCGATGTTTTCGCTAATTTTTTCAGGCTTTGAAGAAGTGTTTTTCAAAGCTGCTTCTAAAGCTAGTATAGAACTTTCCGGATAAGCGAAAAAATCTCCTGTTATAAAAGCACTTTTAATAAGCTGACGTTTTTTGTCAAGCACTAGAGAAACACGGATCAAGCCGCCTAAAGCCTTGTAGTCAGTGACTTTTAAGTCGCTTTGCTGATCTATTCTTC
>JAXGPE010000019.1:0-2378 GCA_040767105.1 Peptococcaceae bacterium
TCGGCCGCCCGCTTTTTCATGGCCTCCATGTTCTCCTGGGGGATCTTGTCGGCGTCGTTGGGATTGACGGCAAGAAAGGCGACCTTGCGGGGAGCGTACTCCTTGGCGGTCGCGATGATCCGGTCTTCATAGGCCCGAGCGACGGGGCAGGTGTTGCAGGTGAACACAATCACGGTGGCTTCGTGGTTGGCGACGACGTTCTTGGAGTCATAGGTCTCACCGTCGGTGGCCGACAGGGCAAACGCCGGTGCCTTCTCGCCGGGATTGACGGCGAAGCAGGCAATCGGGATTGCCAGTGCAAGGAGGATGGCGGGAACCAATTTGGGGGTCATCCGTAGTTTCATATCCATGGTTTGAGCTCCTATTGAGTTGATGATCGATCGGGTTCGATCCCCATAGGGGACTAAAAACAAAGACCAATTGTGTCGTTATGGCAACCCGACATCGGGCTGCCGCGGGGGTGGATCAAAGGAGTCTTATGCACGGGAAGGCTTGAATCCTTCGAAAGAGCGGGGAACTATTTGAGGTGCGAGCGTGATGTGATCGGGATGGACTGAGGGGAACCTCGGCTATGTTTGGATCGGGGGTTGCAAATAGGACCGGTTTTTTGGAGGCTATATCTTCCGGTCGATTCGGATTACAAAATAGGACGTTCCCTGGGGTTGGGCCATTGGTTTGGGATGGAGCCCGATCCTTTTTATCAACGGTAGGAGTAGTGTTCCCATGGCGGAAGCCCCAACGGAGGCCAAGATTCAATCGATGGCCCAGAATATGGATGTAGGCATCGGCTCGCTGATCCTGCGTCGAGTGATGGTTTTTGTGCTGATCGGGATGGTGTGCCTCTACTATCCGGCGACTCAGTTCAGGGGGGTGAACAATGACGAGGCCATGGATCATCTGCAGTTAGCCCGCAATCTCTCCTTGGGACGGGGGTATGTCACCGACGTAGTTCGTCCCCTACAGATTTGGTTCCTTCAGAGTGTGGTCGGCGAACCGGTGGTTCCGCTCCCCGAGATGAAGGAGTTGTTTCGGGCGCCTTTTTATCCTGCCGTGTTAAGCCTTGTCTTGCGTGGCGCCTCCGTGATCCAGGGTCCGCAGGAGCTCTTTTTCCCAGGTCCCGAGGAGATTGGGCGTCGGTTTCCAATCGAGATGCGATTACTGTTGCCCTTTGGAGTCGTGCTCTTTGTCCTCTCGGTGCTGATGACCTATCGGATGGGTCGGCTTCTATTTGACCAGCGGGTTGCCTTCACCTCGTTGTGGCTCTTTTTCCTTTGCGACGACCTTTGGAAGGCGGCCCTTTCGGGGCGCCCGTTTGTCCTGGTCCTGTTTTTGGTGACGCTGTCGCTTTACACGCTGCTGAAGGGATCCCTGCGACACGAACAGGGGCCGGGGTGGTTGGCCGCGTGGGTATACCTGATGGTCAGTGCGGTCTCGATCGCGCTGGCAGGGATCACGTACTATTCGTTGATTTTGCTATGGCTGCCGTGGCTGATTGTGGTATGGCGCAGTTATCAGCCGCATTCAGGACGGGCCCTGTTCATGGGGCTCGGTGCCATGGGATGCGTCCTTCTGCCGGTGGTCCTTCTGAACCTTCAAGCCACGAGGGTGCCGTACGGGGTCTTCGGGCTGGCTCCTTTGTCCATGCTTGCGGATACGCCGATGGCCTCGTTGCGTTCGCTGCAGGAGAGCCTGCGTCCGGACTTCTCCTCGGTCGGAATCGGCGGGTTTTTGATCAAGTGGATGTTGAATCTGCGTGAGGCCTTTGTCGGCCACGTCAAAGATATCGGTGACGGCTGGATGATGGGGGCGTTTATGGCGATCCTTCCGTTTCGCTTTCGAAAGGTGGAAGTGAACCGCTTTCGCTGGCTGACCTTCTGGATGATCGGCCTGGTGATGATCGGTGCGGCGGCGGTTGGACAGCAGGGGCATTTTATGTTGGGCAAGGCGCTCTATCCCCTGGTGCTTCTTTATGGGGTCGGCTTTTTCTACCTGATGCTGGACCGGCTTGATATCCGGGTATCGATCCTCCGGCGCTTGGCAATCATGGCCTTTGTGTTCCTGAACATCTCTGGGTTTCTGCTGACGTTTTTGGGTCCCCGCGTTCCTGACCAGTTTCCGCCCTACAGTCCGCGGCACATCATCCTCGGGTTGTCGAACGAGGTTGTGCAAGACGCACGGCTGCGAATGGAGGCGGAGTCCGGATCGGACGGTCGTCTTTTGGTGGTTTCGGATTTGCCTGAGGCGGTGGCCTGGTATGGCGGGGAGCGGACGCTGATGTTGCCGGCCCAATTCTCGGATTTCGCGGGGATCCACGATTTCTATCATGAGATCTCGGTCATGTACATTTCGCCACGGTTCAGGAATCTGAAGCCCCTGGA
>JAXGPE010000002.1:0-128011 GCA_040767105.1 Peptococcaceae bacterium
AGCCTCCATGTTGGCCACTTTATCCAAGTCATGGTCATGATGCATATGCAGCAAGCTGGACATAAACCTATCGCGATAATCGGCGGTGGCACAGCTATGGTTGGCGATCCATCCGGAAGAACAGACATGAGAAAAATGCTCACCTTGGAACAAATCGAACAAAATGCATCATTGTTTAAAAAACAGTTTTCACGTTTTATTGATTTTTCCAAGGATAAAGCACAGATGATCAACAATTCCGAATGGTTACTGGATCTAAACTATGTTGAGTTTTTGCGTGACATAGGAAGACATTTTTCCGTCAACCGCATGCTTACACATGATTGTTTCAAAAATAGGCTAGAAAAAGGACTATCATTTCTTGAATTTAATTATATGCTGATGCAATCCTATGATTTTTTGGAGCTTTATCGAAATTATAACTGCAAGCTGCAACTTGGTGGAAGCGATCAATGGTCAAATATTGTCTCAGGTATTGATTTGATCCGCCGGGTCGAAGGTGGTTCCGCTTATGGTTTAACCTTCCGTTTGCTGACAACCAGCGAAGGGAAAAAAATGGGCAAAACTGAATCCGGGGCTGTGTGGCTTGATGCCCAAAAGACTGCCCCTTACGACTTTTATCAGTACTGGCGGAATATCGATGATCCTGATGTAAAAAATTGTCTGGCCCTATTAACCTTTCTTCCAATGGAAGAAGTTGAACTTTTGGGGGATCTTCCTGGTGAAGAAAAAAACAAAGCAAAAGAAGTGCTTGCCTATGAGGTAACAAAGCTTGTACATGGTGAAGGGGCAGCAATAGAGGCAGAAAGGTCGGCGAAAGCCCTTTTTGGCGGGGGTGCAAAAGATACTGACAATATGCCCTCAACACAAATCATGCGCTCTGCCTTTTCAAATGGATATGATATTATGAGTCTGCTGACAGATATTGGGATGACTTCCTCCAAGAGCGAGGCAAGGCGCATTATCCAGCAGGGCGGCATCTATCTTGGGGAACGGCGCATTGATGATTTCAATCTTAAGGTCGACCTTGATGACTTTGTATCTGATAAGCTTCTACTGCGTAAAGGTAAAAAAATATACCATCAGATAAAACTACTTTAATATTTCATTAAATATGCATTATATATAGAACAGTTTTCGTTAGATTCAAAATGCCCCGTGTCAGAAAGACACGGGGCATTTACTTTTTTATATAGCTGTTTTACTTTATCCTGCAGGCCTCGCGAGTCCAACCATATACATCATCTACTCGTCCGTATTGTATGTTTATAAGTCGTTCATAAATACTTTTAGTTATTTTTCCCACTTTATTGTCATTTATTATATACTCTTTGTCACGATAATTGAGGTACCCCACCGGGGATATTACAGCTGCTGTACCTGTCCCAAACATTTCAGTCAGCTTTCCTGTTTCAATATCACTTAGTACCTCATCAATCGTAAGCCGACGTTCTTCAACCTCGCAGCCAAACTCCGGTGCTAATGTGATAACAGATTGTCTTGTGATCCCAGGTAAGATCGAACCGCCTAATGGTGGCGTGATCAGTTTTTTCCCATATACAAAAAACACATTCATTGATCCAACTTCTTCAATAAAAAGATGTTCATCCGCATCCAGATACAAAACCTGTGCAAATCCTTTCTTCTTTGCTTTTTCTCCAGCCAAAAGGCTTGCTGCATAGTTTCCTCCGGTTTTTACATCCCCAACCCCGCCCTTTGTCGAGCGGACCATCGCTTCCTCAACGTAGATGCCCACCGGATTAAAACCTTCCTTATAATATGCGCCTACTGGAGAAAGGATAATAAAGAAATAGTATTCTTTTGACGGACGAACACCTAAAAAAGGTTCCGTACCAATCATTGTAGGACGGATATATAAAGATGTCCCTGTAGCTTTTGGCACCCATTCCTGATCTATATTAACCAAATCCGCGATAGCTTTTACAAAAAGCTCCTCGGGAATTTGCGGCATACATAATCTGGCGGCAGAACGATTCATTCTTCGAGCATTTTCTTCTGGTCTGAACAACAATATCCTGCCATCCGGAGCTGAGTACGCCTTAAGTCCCTCGAATATTTCCTGAGCATAATGCAATACACATGATGCCGGGTCCATGACAAAAGGGCCATATTTCTTTATCCCCTCTCCATGCCATCCTTTTTCATCACTGTATTTGAGCAAAAACATATGGTCAGAGAATATTTCACCAAATCCTAATTTTGATGTATCACTAAATGGCGGTCTCAATTCGCTTCCTCCTTAACAATTGTCATTTTTATCCTTTGCATGTACATTTTACAATAACTTCTGGTCATGTGAAAGTTAATATACTGTATATTTAAACTATAAATATATTTTTCTTAGACAAATCCCCTCTGATTCCTTTGCAGCCCGAAGTACAAAATCGAAACGATCTCTTCCCAAACACAATTCAAAATCTTTCCGAGGTGAGAATCCCTGATTTTCTTCAACAAAAAATCTCTTGCCTGATCCTGTTCTTAATTCCTCGATGATCTCCCGGAAATCGAATTCTTCTTCATGTAAAATACTTTGGATATATTTTGCGCAGTACTCATCCTCCGCCGCCTCGGTTTTGCCTTCAAAGCCCATACATACTAGGGAAACCTCTTTCGGTTGGCGTTTTTTTATGTAATTTGCAACGGCTCTTGCATTAACAAAACTGCCGGTAATAATTTCCTCTGAATTGAAGGCATTAACAATACCCTGTGTACCTGCACTGGTTGTGTGGATTACTGTGATGCCTCTTAAATCAGCACTTTGGATTTCAGACGGTGAATTACCATGATCAAAACCAGGGGGGATTTGACTATTTCTTTCACCCATCAGTAAGTTGGACGGGTACGCTTTTTTTAGTTCATAAGCAATCTGGATGTCGCCTACGGCAATTATTTTCTCTGCCCCGGCAGCCATGACATAACATGCAGTGCTGAATGCGCGAAATACATCGATTATTACAGCTATTCCTTTGGCTTTTTGGGCGCCTTCGATAAATCGCAAAATATTTATTTTCACTTTTCCTCCATTATCTACATCAAATATTACTTGACATGTGTTTGACCAATTATTTCCTCGACTCTATTAACCGCTTGTTTAACCAATTCAGACATGCTCTTTTTTTCTGATAATCCAACTATATAAACGTCATCATGAGCGACAGGTATCAATACTCTGGGTTTGGAACAGCTTCCGATCATTCCGGCAATTTCTGAGGTTATTTCACCCAATAAAGCATCAGTCATGATCATGCCAAAAGGACCGACTACACAAGATGCGTTCTGCAAACATACCCGAATAGCATTTGCTCCTGTAGCTCCTTTGTTCGCGCCTGCTTTGACCATATTCGCAGTTGCTGTAGAATTAGTTCCAACGGCGACTATTCTTGCTGTCGGCATCTTTGAACGCAGTTGTGTGACTATTTGATTTCCCAGCCCTCCGCCCATTCCGTCAATAACTAAAATACTCATTTCATACCCCCATTTGATATAAGCGTAATATATAAAGTATAGAATAAAACGTTTACAACCTCAAGTTAATGCTTTATTGACGCTAAATGGCCAAAAAGATATTATATAATCACTCGTTAACTAATAAAGGAGTCGACTCATGAAAAATTTTTGGAACCCGCTTGTAAACAATTTAAAACCCTATATCCCCGGGGAACAGCCTCAAGATCAACTCTATATCAAACTAAATACAAATGAAAATCCATATCCGCCTTCACCCAAAGTACTGGCAGCTATAAAACTTGCAGCAAATGAAAGACTTCGTCTTTATCCTGATCCTGAATGTACTGAGCTAAAAAATGCCATCGCTTCTTATCACGGCCTCTCTCCTGAACAGGTTTTTATTGGTAATGGTTCGGATGAAGTGTTGGCATTTTCTTTTCTAGCTTTTTTTGATCCGGATCAAACCATACTTTTTCCGGATATAACATACAGTTTTTATCCTGTTTATGCGGCTATATTCAGAAACAATTATCATACCGTCCCTCTTCGTGATGATTATACTCTACCAATAGATACTATACCGCATAAAAATGGTGGGGTGATTTTCCCTAATCCCAATGCTCCCACTGGCATAAGCCTTCCATTGATCAGCATAGAAAATCTCCTGCAAAAAAATAAAGATTCTGTTGTGATCATTGATGAGGCATATATAGCTTTCGGGGCTGAATCGGCGGATAAACTGATAAATTCATATCAGCAGTTACTAATTATCCGAACAATGTCTAAATCCCACTCTCTTGCTGGATTGCGCTGCGGATATGCTATTGGCAACAAGATACTCATCGAAGGTTTGAATCGCATCAAAAGCTCGATCAATTCATATACTCTTGATCGTTTAGCCTTGGCCGGTGGCCTGGAAGCTATCAGAGATACATTACACCTTGAACGAACAAGTAAAAAAATAATCTCCACCCGCGATCGCGTAGCTGCGAAACTTCGCGAACTAGGTTTTCAGGTATTGCCTTCTGACGCCAATTTTCTTTTATATCCCATTCTATTCTTAAAGCCGAAGAACTCTATTCTCAACTTAAGCTGCACGGAATATTAGTCCGTTTTTTTAATGCTCCCCGAATAAATAATCATCTTCGTGTCTCTATAGGAACTGACGATGAAATGGATTTGTTTTTACATAAAATAAATGATATTTGTTCTTCAAAATAGTTCAATATATTTTAGTAATTATTTTTTAATTATAAAGAACACTCCCCTTTTGCCATCAGAGAGTGTTCTTCTATTTTTGTAATCCTCTGACTATCAATTCTGATAACAGTTTGTACCCCTCATCTATGAAATCATATTTTCCATCATGTACTGCCCAGTCAAAAAAATTTGCCCTCATTGCACGTGTCACCATTCTTGTCAAGTCTTGCGAACTTATATCTACTCTGAACTCCCCATGCTTTTGCCCTTCCTCAATAATTTCCTTCACTATCCTATATAAGGGTCTTTTAGGATTTATAATAGCCTTTTCTCCGCCCTTGTCCAGCTGGCTTTGGTATACTGTCCGTATAACCTCCAGCCCCATTTTTTTTAGCGCAAAATTTAGCTGTGCACGAACTAGGGCAAGCAATTTTTCACTTGCAGTCTTATAACCTTGTAAATTATTTTGTGTTTTAATGTAATGATTATCTATCTCTTGAATTGTTTAACTACAACCTGGTGCTTGTTTTTAAAATATATATAGAAGGCACCTTTTGAAGTCCCCGCTCTAGCGACTATTTCATCCACTGTTACATTATCAAATCCTTTTTCTGCGAAAAGAGATATTGCACTTTTAAAAAGTTTTTCTTTAGTCTCGAGGGCTTTTTTTGTCTGTTAGTCAGATGCTTTTCACTTTCCAGAATAATTTGCCCCTTTCCATTTCTGATATTAAACGCAAATGCTTATTGTGTTGACATAATTATGGAGTTTTTTTATCATTTGACTATAGTCAATGACTATAGTCAGTTTAAAATAGTTGCTGCTGAACTCTTTCCAGATAATGAAAGTATAAAAGAAAAACTCCGCTTATTCAATTGTTTTGTACTTTATATAATAAGGAGGGGCTTTTATGTTGTTAGAAAATAAGGTCGCGATTGTAACAGGTGCGGGAAAAGGAATCGGTGAGACCATAGCCAAAAGATATGCGAAGGAAGGAGCAATGGTGATTTGTTGTGCACGTAATATCCAGCAAGTCAGTGCCGTGTCCGCGGAAATAATTAAAAGCGGCGGTAAGGCGAAGGCTTTCAAGGTCGATGTTTCCAAGAAAGCCGATGTGGAAAACATGGTGAAGAGTGTGCTTGCTGAAGAGGGGAAAATAGATATACTTGTCAATAACGCTGGCATAATCGACGATGCTCAGCTTAAGAACATGAATGATGAACAATATGAAAAAGTTATTAGCATAAACCTGACTGGTACATATAATTGTGCCCGTGCTGTTGTAAATACGATGATCGCGCAAAATTCCGGAGCAATAATCAATACCTCCTCGATTGTCGGTATTTACGGTAACTTTGGCCAGACAAACTACGCCGCTTCAAAATTTGGAGTGATCGGCTTTACTAAAACCTGGGCAAAAGAGCTTGGCAAATACAATATACGCTGTAATGCAGTGTGTCCAGGATTTATTGCAACAAGCATCCTTGACCCTATGCCGGAAAAAGTGATCAAATCTCTGGAGGACAAAGTTCCTTTAAAACGTTTGGGTAGGCCCGAAGAAATTGCCAGCGTTTTTGCCTTCCTCGCTTCAGATGAGGCCAGCTATATGAACGGAGCAGTCCTGGAGGTCACCGGCGGATTAGTTATCTAAAGTAATGTGATATTAAGTTTTACTTTTGATCAAACTGTTATTAAAAATGAAATTTGTTTAGCGTTTTGCTTAAATTCCTTGTTTATTTAGTATTGTTGTTCTAGTATTAATCTAGTATCCATGTTTATAAACAGATTTATGCTGTTTATTAAATATATCCCCAATATTGAGAGGAGTGACAAAATGAGAAGTGTATCTGTAATCGGTATCGGCGAAACAAAAATGGGCAGGCTGAGTGGTCGGTTCCTTAAAGACCTTATCACTGAAGCCGGCAACAAAGCCATTGAGGACGCCAATATCCAAAAAGAAATGATCCAGGCTTTGTATATGGGCAATTTCAATGCCTCGTATTGGTCCACCCAAAGCCACATGGGTCCTTTGGCCGCAGAAACTCTCGGTCTGGGAACAATCCCGACGATAAGAACTGAAGGAGCTTGCGCTTCAGGCAGTCTGGCTTTCCGCGAAGGACTTATTGCCGTAGGCGCAGGTGTATACGACATCGTGCTCGTCGGCGGTGTAGAAAAAATGACTCACAGGGCCACAGAAACGATCACGACTGGATTAGCCAGTGCAGCTGATTGTGAACTTGAAGCAAATATGGGTGCTACTTTCCCCTCCCTCTTTGCTCTCATTGCCAACCGTTATTTTCACGAATACAGCAATATAAGAAAAGAAATGGCTATGGCAGCTGTTCAAAATCACGAGAATGCCTTATTGAACCCAAATGCTCAAATGCAAAAGAAGATAACCGTTGAAGATGTTTATAAAGGTTTCCCGGTTGCTTCTCCTCTTACAGTATTTGACTGTTCGCTAATAACTGATGGTGCTGCTTTTGTTGTTTTGGCAGCCACCGATGTTGCACAGAAGCTTGGTTTAACAAGAAGTGTTAAAGTTATTGGTTCTGCTCAAGCAAGCAGCGCATTGACTCTGGCTGGCAAAAAGACTATCACTTCTTTCGAGTCCACTCTCAGAGCTGCAGATGCTGCCTATAAACAAGCCGGCATCAAGCCCAAGGATGTTGATTTGGCTGAAGTGCACGACTGCTTCACGATCACACAGATCATCAATACAGAGGATCTTGGTTTCTTCCCCAAGGGTCAGGGTGGTAAAGCTCTCGCGGAAGGAAAAACCGCTCGTGATGGAGAAATCCCGATCAATACAAGCGGTGGATTAAAAGCCAAGGGTCACCCCATTGGAGCAACCGGATTAAGTCAAATTTACGAAGTCGTCACTCAGATTCGCGGGGAAGCCGGCGATCGCCAGATCAAAAAAGCAGATATCGGTCTCACTCAGAATTTAGGTGGAACAGCAGCAACCTGTGTCATAAATATCTTTTCGGGGAGGTAGTGAAATGAGTCAAAAAGGGAAAATATACACCTTTTCTATATTATCAGCGGCAAGTGAAGATTTCGTTGCTAAATTGCCATATGTCATCGCAATCATTGAAAGTGACGGAAAGCGTTTTCTTACCAGGATAGACAATTACAACGAGAATATGAAAATCGAAGTTGGCAGCGAAGTGGAATTAGCCGGGGAAGAAAACGGCGTCCCACTCTGCAAAGTTGTTTAGCCTCAAGATTTCGGCTGATTTATAGGCAGACTATCATATTGGATATTTAAAGCGGGGTTGGTACCCTAAAATCTAGGCTGTGTACCAACCCCGCTTTATTTTTTCAGATCAGTGATGTTCAAAATATTCATTCAGCCATACTTACAAGCTGTGCTACATCTTTTATTTGTACGGCTGAACGGTGAAAATCTATCAGACCCTCATCCCTCATCCGGCACATTTCCCTGGATAAAGATGGCCTTGAAACATTCAAATAATCGGCTATCTCATTACGGTTCATTGGCAGCATAAATCTGGTCGCTCCGTTCTTTTTTTGTTCTTCAAGTAAATACGTGCTTATTCTGCCCCGTAAATTTTTCATTGCTAAATAAGCTACTTTTTTATCAAGCATCAATGCTTTATTTGATATAACACTAAGCATGTTAGTGATCAATTTACGGTGTGCAGAGCACTGTCGCTCGCAATTACCGGCGATCTTATCCGGCGATAAAAATGTAACTATGCTGCTTTCTAAAGAAATAACCGTTGCCGGCCAAATACGACTTCCTGAAAATGCTGCCATTTCACCGAACATCTGTCCCGGGCCAATAACCTCCATGATTATTCTTTTGCCTGCTATGCTTTCCTTAGTCACCGAGGCTTTGCCTTCGATGATTACCCCGATTCCTGTATATTTTTCGCCTTCTAATGTAATTATCTCGTTTCTTCTGAATTCTTTGATCATTGGATTGAAACAGGTCATCATTTCTTTTAGATCAACCCGGGATGTTCCTCTGAACAAGGGACATTTCAGCAACGAATCAATATAATAGCACATTGTTTTTTCACCCGTTCTATTTCGTAACTTATGTTACCGTATATTTTACTCAATTATATATAATTAAGATATATAAGACAAGTTTCTAAAACCTAACCGGAAAGGAGGTCCGCAATTGGTCGAAACTTCTTTTGATTTTACCGTTAGTGATACAAAAACCATTGAACGGGTCATCGAAGATGATAATCTGGGTTTGAATCATATTGTCTTAGCACATGGTGACTCTATGCCGGAGCATTATTCGAACTCAAATGTCTATATGATAATTATCCGTGGCAAGGTTACACTACGTTTGGATGATCAGAGAGATCACGACTATGCGAACGGAACTATCGTAACCATACCATTTAAAACAAGAATGAATGTCAGTAATAATGGTAATGAGCCGGCAGAATTCTTTGTGGTAAAATCACCTAGTCCGCGTTTGATGCCTAGTTTGTGATAGTTTTGTTCCAAGATCAAATGACTGATTATTAAGGAGGTCTATTTTAATGAGCGATATGTTTTGTTTTCAATGTGAACAAACAGCCGGGGGTAAAGGATGCACCAAAATGGGTGTTTGCGGCAAAAATCCCGATGTAGCCCAAAGGCAGGATGAACTGACTTATGATATGATCGATTTGGCTTTTGCGGCAGAAAACAAAAAACCCTCGCCTTTGGCTGACGAATTGATGATGCAGGGTCTTTTTGCCTGTATAACAAATGTCAATTTCAGCAATGATCGTATTGATGGTTACAGATATGGGGTCAAGGCTGAAATAAATAAACTTGGCGGGCTCTCACCAGCCCAACCGGCTAGGATAGCACTTTGGGAGGGCGACCAAGATGTAGTATCCCTGCGCTCCACGCTTTTATTGGGTATGCGTGGCATGGCTGCTTATGCTTGGCATGCTTATATATTAGGTAAAAAGGATCCGGAAGTGACTGACTGGTTATACAAGGGTATGCGTGCAATCGGCAGTGATCATTCGATTGAAGAATGGCTTGATTTGTTGATGGAATTTGGTCAAATAAACCTAAAATGTATGGCTCTTTTAGATGATGCCAACACTACAGCATTTGGTCATCCTGTTCCGACGAAAGTTACGATGAATGTTGCCAGAGGTCCTTTTATAGTAGTTACCGGTCATGACCTGCACGACCTTAAGACGCTTTTGGAGCAAACTGCCGGAAAAGGCATCAATATTTATACCCACAGCGAAATGCTTCCCGCTCACGGTTATCCGGAATTAAATAAATACAGCCATCTAAAGGGTAATTTCGGTACGGCCTGGCAAAATCAGCAAAAAGAATTTGAAAATCTTCCGGCACCTATACTTTACACCACAAACTGTCTGATGCCTCCCAAGCCTTCCTATGCCGGAAATATTTTTACCACAGCCGTCGTTGGTTATCCTGGCTTAAAACACATTCCTGACGTGGATGGTAAAAAAGACTTCACGCCTTTGATAAATAAAGCCCTTGAACTTGGAGGCTGGGAAGAAGAGAAGCGTTTCACCGGAATAAACGGTGGATCAGAATTAATGACCGGTTTTGCCCGCAATGCCGTCCTGGGGGTTGCCGATAAGGTCATTGATGCAGTAAAGACAGGGGCAATAAAACACTTTTTCCTCGTCGGTGGATGTGATGGAGCAAAACCGGGCAGAAATTACTATACTGAATTCGTCAAAAAAACGCCAAAAGACACTGTGATACTCACTCTGGCCTGCGGAAAATACCGTTTCAACGATTTGAACATAGGAGAAATTGGCGGGCTTCCCAGGATCATGGACATGGGTCAGTGCAATGATGCTTATTCTGCTATCCAGGTTGCCGTAGCTCTGGCCAATGCCTTCAGCTGCAGTGTTAATGAGCTCCCCTTAACGCTTGTGTTATCTTGGTACGAGCAAAAAGCCGTATGTATCCTGCTCACTTTGCTGGCTTTAGGTATAAAGAATATTTATATCGGCCCATCCATTCCAGCATTTTTCTCCACAAATGTCTTAAATGTCCTTGTCGAGAAATTTGGCATCAAGCCAATCAGTACACCTGAAACCGACTTAAAAGCTATGATTGGCTGACATTCTGAATTGATTTATTACAAGTATCGAAAAAGGCAGTGAAAAATAATTTTTCACTGCCTTTTTATCGTATTTGATTCTTTGCTTTACTCCATGATTCCTATTTCATCATTTATTATTAGTTTAACTCCGGTTTTGGATTTGAGCTCATCTATAGTTATCCCCGGGGCCAATTCTTTTAATAATATCCCTTCGGGGATAATTTCCATGAAACCGAGCTCAGTGACTATATAATCAACTACTCTAGCCCCGGTCAGGGGAAGCGTACATCTTTTAATTATCTTAGGTGCTCCATCTTTTGTCGTATGTTCCATAGCGATTATCACTTTTTTTGCTCCGGCCACAAGATCCATAGCCCCGCCCATTCCGGCGATCATTTTGCCGGGGATTATCCAATTCGCAAGATTTCCTTCTTCATCAACCTGCAAAGCTCCAAGGACAGTTGCAGACAAATGTCCTCCCCGAATCAAGGCAAAAGACATTGAACTGTCGAAGCAGGCACCTCCGGGTAAAATAGTTGTTGGCTGTCCACCGGCGTTTACAGTATCCTTGTCTTCACAGCCTTTTTCCGGAGTTGGTCCGATCCCAACATATCCATTTTCGGAGTGAAGAAAAATATGCAGATCCTTTGGGAGATAGTTTGGCACTAATGTAGGCAGTCCGATTCCCAAATTGACCAGGTCTCCATCTTTAAACATCCTTGCCACACGTCTGCTGATTAATTCACGCGGATCATTCATATATTTTCCTCCCCAGCCTTCACTACCATGTCGATCAGTACTCCAGGAGTCATGACCTCATCCGGATCAAGCTCTCCGATTTCGACAATTTCCTCTACTTCTGCTATCACAAAATCGGCGGCCATCGCCATCAATGGGTTAAAATTACGAGCTGCACGCCGAAAAACAAGATTTCCGGCAGCATCTGCCTTATCAGCTTTGATTAATGCAAGTTCAGCTTTCAGAGGTCTTTCTAGAATATATTCTTTCCCGTCTAAAATAATTATTTGTTTTCCTTCCGCAACTACAGTTCCTACTCCGGTAGGTGTCAATATTCCGCCCAGTCCCGAACCACCGCAGCGGATACGTTCGGCAAAAGTTCCCTGAGGGATCAGCTCTACTATTATTTCTCCTGCATTCATTTGTCTTCCTGTTTCGGGATTAGTACCAATATGTGATGCAGTAATTTTTCTTATTTGTTTATTAACTATAAGTTTGCCGACACCTTTGTCCATAACTGCAGTATCGTTAGTTATCAGGATCAAATCTTTAGCTTTTTTATCAACAAGGGCATCGACCAAGCCCTCCGGTGTGCCTACGGCAAGGAACCCTCCGATCATAATTGTCTGACCATCTGCGAACTTTTCCATTGCTTTGCTTCTGCTGACAACTTTATTCATAAAGATTCACCTCATTTGACAGTACGTTTTGTAAACTTAAATGAAAATTGAGGACCCGTCATCCTTTCTGGTACAATGTTTTTGCTACAAAACAACGTACTCCCAGAAAGGAGCGAGTCCTCGTGCAAAAAATTGTATCATTAAGATGTCCAAGGTGCAACAATACTCATTCATTTTATCGTTTCGGCAAAGATGTTGATGGTTACCAAAAGTATCAATGCCGGAACTGTAACCATCAGTTTGCTCCTGACCGACCCGCGGCCAAAGCAACCTCAAAATATCCTCGATGCCCTGTCTGTGGCAAAGCATCCTTTATCCACCATGATTACAAGCATTACTCTAATTTTCGTTGCGGCGATAAACGCTGCAGTCATTCTTTTTTCGTGCCTAAACATACTTCCATAGAACCAACTTCATTATCCGGGCTCTTTGGTAAAACCGATTTTAAGCGAATGCGTCATCCGGTGCATTTGATTATCACAGCTCTTTCGATGTTCTACCTTGGTAAAAACTCTTTTCGTAATATCGCCTTGATATTACGGGTTGCCTTCAACATCAAGGTTTCTCATACCACGATCAGCAACTGGTGTAAGAACTTCGCACCTTTGTTCAATAGCTATAGCTTGCATCTCATCCCCAGTCTAAATTTCGACTCTGATGAATGGCATACTGACGAAACTGTAGTTAAGATCAACGGTGTGAAGCATTATATTTGGTTTATCATTGACGCTGAAACCCGTTTCATTCTAGGCTATCACCTATCACCTCACCGTGATTCTCCGCAAGCTTTTTCCTTAATGAATTCCGTTAAATCACTTGGCAAACCAGTCTCCATCGTTTCTGACCGCTACAGCGCCTATAAGGTGCCTGTTAAGTCTATTTTCGATGATACAAGGCATATCAGGGTTGAGTCGTTTAAGGATGATATCTCTAACAACATAATCGAATCTTTCCATCACCAGTTCAAAGCCTGGTATAGGACAAAGCAGGGATTCAATTCTTTTGATTCCGCTAACAATTTAATCAGCATGTTTGTGTTCTTCTTTAACTTTGTCAGACCACACTCTTCACTTAATGGTCTTACACCGGCCCAGGTTGCCGGGCTGAAACTATCGCCAAGAGAAAAACGGAAGTTTTTACTTGTAGCCTAAATTATTCTTATAACCATTTCAAAGGCTTGCTCTGTGGATTGTCATAGGGCAAGCTTTAGCCCTGTTTATTTTACTCTTTATAATCCGTAGAAAAGCATTTAGTACCTTTCTTGCGGAATTTTAAGCTATGCTGCGTTTCATTGTGCTAGTTTTTCATTTTAACTTTACGGAGTCTGACAGTATTCTTTTTTAGACTTTTTAAATTTTTGCATTATCAAGTGCTTCCAAACCATAACGTTTAATTATGTCGATAAGCTTAAGCGGGTATTTTGAATCCGTTGCGTAGCCACATCTCCGCAAAGCCCAGGCTCCCTGGGTGCTGTCGTGCATAACTTCTCTGAAAGGGCTGTACCTATCTCTGGTCAATAGCAAGTCCTTATGATCCGCCCAGCTTTCCTGGGGATCATTGTATGCACGGAACTCAGCATCTATGCGGTAAGAGACCCCATTATACTCCTCCCATGTGTTCGAAGTAACAGAACCTGCAGGACCGCTTCCTTTGATACCAAAGAGGTTTTTTGATATTTGTCCTGTATACTTATCAACCGGTGTGCTTTGGCCCCATCCTGTCTCCAAAATTGCTTGGGCCGTTTGTAAAGCCGCAGACATACCGGTTTTTTCTCTAGATTCCACAGCCATTACCGCGGCAAACTCCTGAAATTTACTCTTTTCGATTATTGGCACTGGTCCATAAAGCTTTCCTGTATATACCTGTATTTCTAGGCTTGGACTGCTAACTTCTGCGCCATTATTCTGAATGCCGGTCGCCTGGATCAGCCAGCTTCCGTTATGTTTTTCCAGCGGTATCCAGGAATATTCAATAGATGGATCATTGCCACCGCCAATCCTTTCTTTCTGCCCAGTTATTTTGTTTATCAAATAGTAATCAACTCTGTTCAAAGGCGTATTATACTGTGCCTTAAGCTTGACCTCCCCTGTCAACACAGCCTTTGGGCCAATGCCTGCCAGATTGATAAGCGCAGTTTTTGGCAATGTAAAACGAATGGCCCCGGTATCGTAAGTCTTTCCGGAGGTGTCAGTCACTCGAGCTATCATATCCCATGTTCCTGCTTTTTCAGGTCCCGGGAACCACCAGGCACTCAAAAGCCCAGAAGAATTTGGTATTTTTTCTTCAATTCCTGTTTGCACATTCTTTATTATATATTCGACAGAACTTACCAAAAAGTTGCGAGATACCCAAAGCGTCAAAGGCTGTTGACCGGCATATGAAGAGGTGATCCCTTTTAATTGCATTTCTCTGGGAACATTCACTGTCAAGCTCACAGGGGAACCTTCGTAAGCATTGCCCTGATGATCATAAGCGATTGCCCGAACAGATACGACCCCGTTATCTCCCAATTGAGGTGTCCATAGATATGTCCCATATGGATCAGTCTCACTCGATAATGTTTTCGAAACTTTACCCTCTTGAACAAATTCATATTTAACATATTCAACGGCCATATTGCTTTCAAAACTCAGTGAAACAGTACCGTTTATTTTTTGACCTTCAGCAACACCAACCAGACGGACCATCGGTGTGACTTTCATAACTACAGGTACTACACCACCGGAAAGCAAGACTCCTTGTCCGGAATAAAAAGCGGCCGCTATGACTTTGGTGCCGTGAAGCAAAGGATCAGGTTTCCATGTATATGTCGCGTTTATATCATTGCCTCTGGCGATGACCTTCCCTTCGCCAGAAAGGGGTTCAAACAAATAGAACCTTATCTCATTTGCACCGAGTTCTGTCGCCTCTTTTGAATAGGCGCTCAGAAGAGTCGTCCCGCTAATGATCTGATTCTCTTTTATATTATTTATCGTGGTCTGATAGATTTCGAGGAATCCTGCCGATCTTTCTGAATCAACGAATACTGTCCTTGTTTCTGCTTCCCAATCGACATATATACCCAAAATATTAGCTACTAATCTAAGCGGGACAAATGTTCTGTCATTGTATATCAATGGTGCAGTATCACTAATTCCGAAAACGCTTTCTTTATCGCTGGAGCAAAATAGTTTATTATCAATCCATAACAATGCGGTACTCCCATCTTTTGATACCTTTACACTTCTATCTGTCTCGGACCACTCTACTTCAGCTCCGAGATTTTCCGAAATCAAACGCAATGGTACCATGGTTCGAGAGTCCCTGATCATCGGAGCCGGATCAGCAGATATCTCACGGCTATTGATGAACAGCCTGACTCCCTCCGCGGCCTCTGCTGTCGGAGATGATAAATTCAATATCAGCAGTGCTAAGCACAATATTAAAAATATTATCGATATATGCTCTATCTTACTTTTCAACAATCTACCCGCCTCCTTCTTTGAAAATATAATTGCTTCCATTAATCTTTGCTGTAAGGTACAATAACTTCGAACACCTTTATATTCTATAGAATCACGAGGATAACCTATGTCCATAGAAAAAATAATTTATCAGGATAAAGAGATCCTGCTTGTAGGAACAGCTCACGTTTCTCGGCAAAGTGCGGATGAAGTTTCCGAAATAATTGAACTGGAGCAGCCCGACACTGTATGTGTGGAGCTTTGTGCATCAAGATATAGATCAATCATGGATCGTGACGGCTGGCAGAAAACGGACATAATCAAGGTCATCCGCGAACATAAATCATCTTTGCTTTTGGTTAATCTGATATTATCCTCCTTTCAAGGACGATTGGCAAAGCAGTTCGGGATACGTCCTGGGCAGGAAATGATCCAGGGTATCCTTTCCGCCCACGCGATCGGTGCTGATCTTGTACTGGCTGATCGTGAAATTCAAATCACCTTTCAACGTTTATGGCACGGATTGGGTATCTGGGATAAAACCAAACTTTTATTTATGATAATATTGAGTATTTTTAACGATGAGGAGCTTAGTGAAGCCGAGATCGAAAAACTGAAGTCTGCGGATATGCTTGCGATGGCTCTTAACGATATGTCTGAAGGATTTCCACAGTTGAAAAATATTTTGATAGATGAACGGGATATTTATTTAGCACAAAAAATCAAGAATGCTCCTGGGAATAAGATCGTTGCTATTGTAGGTGCCGGGCATATGACCGGTGTCATGGACAGGATCACAGATGAATATGACCTTTCTTCTCTTGAATATGTTCCCAGCAAATCAAAAAAAACTCGAATCTTATCCTGGATAATTCCCCTGTTTATTATAATTATGATAATTTCGACATTTACCATTGATAGTTCTATTGGACGAGGACAAATTCTCTCCTGGATCTTATGGAATGGTACTTTGTCAGCTTTGGGAGCCCTTATAGCTTTTGCTCATCCCATTTCTATCCTTGTTGCTTTTCTTGCCGCACCATTTACATCACTCAATCCATTGCTTGCTGCCGGTTGGTTTGCCGGCCTTTGTGAGGCATACCTAAAAAAGCCTAATGTTGCGGATTTCGAGAGTCTTCCGGAAGACCTCGTAAGCATTAGAGGATTTTGGACCAACAAATTCACTCATATTCTTATTGTAGTTGCACTGGCAAACATCGGCAGCACTGCCGGAACTGTAATCGGCGGAACTGAAGTAGTCAAGACTTTTATCAACACCCTGCTGAATTGAAAAGACATTATAGAAATTTCAGGGAAAAATCGATCTAACAACATTTAATTATATATGACAAAAGAAGAACAGAACTATTGAATTTTTGGTACCGAGTAGTATAATTCATTATGTGTTTGTAAGTTTTAGGGGGCCTGCATTGCTGTGTCTTATTTACTCGGTCTTATTGTCCCAGCCTATCTGTCAACTATTGGCCTATCTTTGTTATTAAACAGGAACAAATCATGGAACAATTTCATTATCAATTTATTAAGCGCAGCCGTATCAATGTTCGCGCTTATTTTGCTTTGTATTTATTTATATACTGGAACTAACGCAATTGACTTAGTCTATTTTAAACTCCCAATTTCTTATCTGACCTTTGAACTTCAACTAGATCCCCTATCGGCTCTCTTCTGCATATGTCTTTCTTTGCTTTCATCTCTGGTCGCTGTATACTCGGTAGGGTATATGAAGCAATACCTGACGAGGATCAATATTGGTCTGTTCAACGCTATGATCAATGCTTTTATCCTTTCCATGTTTTTAGTCTTTACCGCAGCAAATTTAGTTACATTCTTGTTTTGTTGGGAAATAATGTCGCTCATTTCTTATGCTTTGGTTGTTTTTGACACGGAAAAAACTGAAAATAGCAAGGCAGGGCTTCTATATATAATTATGACCCATTTGGGGACAGCATTTTTAATGATCGGCATCATGCTACTTTACACCTCAACCGGATCTCTTGAAATGCTCCCGATTGAAAATACACTTACCCCTAAAATAAGAAATTTAATTTTTATCAGTTTCTTGATTGGTTTCGGAGTGAAAGCAGGAATTATCCCGCTGCATATCTGGCTACCGAGAGCGCATCCCGCTGCACACAGTAATGTTTCCTCTCTTATGTCGGGGATCATGATCAAAACTGCAATCTACGGATTTATTCGTTTCACTCTTTATATCCTAGGGATCAATGATACATGGTGGGGAACTTTGATCCTTATTCTTGGGATCATCTCATCATTGCTTGGTGTCGCTTACGCTCTGATGGAACACAATTATAAAAGGCTTTTAGCTTACCATAGTATTGAAAATATAGGCATCATCCTTATTGGTATAGGGACATCGTACATCGCTTATGCGACAAACCACATGCCTGTTGCAGCCTTGGCATTAGCTTCCGCTTTATTCCACACCCTCAACCACACAATATTTAAAGGCGCCCTGTTCATGGGAGCCGGAGCGCTTCATTATTCCACTGGGACAAAAGACTTGGAGGAACTTGGTGGGTTAATGAAAAGGATGCCTTACACCGGTCTTTTTGTGCTTTTGGCTTCCTTGTCCATTTCTGCTTTACCCCCCTTTAACGGTTTTGTCAGCGAATGGTTAACGTATCAATCTGTTTTCCAGCTTTTTTCTTTTTCAACAAAAGAAGTAACTATTTTATCGATATTATCGGTAGCTGCTCTTGCCATGGCCGGAGCTATGGCCTTGGCCTGTTTTGTTAAATTTATTGGTATTGCTTTTTTGGGCCAATCGCGAAGTCCACATGCGGCAAAGGCAAGTGAAGTTTCAAAATCTATGCTTTTGGGCCTCGGAATTCCGGCGTTCCTTTGTCTGGGGATCGGTATTTTTCCTCAATCTGTTACACTGCTATTAAATTCAGTGATTGTTGACCATTTTAATTTCCCTCTTGAAAAGCAAATGAATATATTTGTTTTTCAAGACTTTGCTCCTATACACACCAATAATACTTCAATATCCCTATTGGCAGTTCTTTGTTCTCTTATATCAATTCTGATTTTTTTCTATATTTTGATCAGGTTTCTAAGCCGCAGCAGCATAAAACGTCTGTATAAAACCTGGGATTGCGGTTTTGGTACGCTTTCTCCACGTACACAGTATACGGCTACCGGTTTTTCCAAGCCTTTCCGCATAGTCTTTCGTTTGCTTTACCGCCCGACAAGAAAACTTTCCATGGTCAAAGGTCCTTCTGATTATTATCCGCTTGATTTAGATTATACGGTATCCACTGAACCGGTTATTGAAAAATACTTTTATATGCCTTTGGTCAAGAGGTTTACTCGTCTCGCTCGAAAAACACGCTTCTACATCCAGACCGGGAGCGTCCATATCTACCTGGTTTATATATTTATAGCTCTGATACTTTTTCTTGTCTATAATTTGATTTATTAATGCTAATAGGGAGAATCAGCATGAATCAAATCTTGTATATCATCATCCAGCTTATTTTAATAATACTTATAGCTCCTGCCGTTAACGGAGTAATTGGAAAAATCAAGGCTTTTTCTCAGAAGCGCAAAGGACCGCCCCTGCTTCAAATGTACTATGATCTGCTGAAATTGTTAAAAAAAGACGTGGTCGTATCCGAAACCGCTTCCTGGATCCACTGCGCCACTCCTTATATCTCTTTTGCCACATCCACTTTGGCAGCGATGTTTTTTCCCTTAACAGGATCCTTGAACAGCATCTCTTTTCAGGGTGATATGATCCTTGCTGTCTATATTCTCGCTGTCGGCAGATTCTTTATGACTTTGGCTGCTTTGGATACAGGAAGTACTTTCGGTGGCATGGGAAGTAGCAGGGAAGTTCTGATAAGCTCGCTGATGGAACCGGCACTGATAATTGTGCTTTTCACGCTTGGCTTGATCAGCGGCTCAACCTCTGTTTCTGATGTTATGCTTAAAAATATTTCGGATGGTCCGTTGATTTATAACCCCCACGTATTATTGATATTTGCATCAGTTTTGATAATTCTGATCGCAGAAACCTCCAGGATACCTGTCGATGACCCGTCAACACACCTTGAATTGACCATGGTCCACGAGGCGATGCTGCTTGAGTACTCAGGCAAATATTTAGCACTTATGGAAATGTCCTCGGCAATAAAACAGTTGATTTTTATTACCCTTCTCGTAAATCTATTTTTACCTTTAAACCCTTCCATCTCAGGTCTTTCATGGCCGCTGGTATTTTTGGCGGGATTGCTTGTATATCTTTTAAAAGTATTATTTATATCCATTATCGTTGCCTTTATCGAGATTTTCACTGTTAAGCTTCGTTTCTTCAGTGTACCTAATCTTGCTGCTATCTCTTTTGCTCTGGCGTTTATCGGTTTTATGCAATATTTTGTCATCGGGAGGTAACCATGGTCGCTTTTCTAGATTCACTCTCTGTGCTTATTCTTGCTTCTGCGATTGCTTTGACTGCAGCGAAAAGAATCAACTCCTATATCAGAGTTTTTTGCCTGCAATCATTTTTACTCTTCTTAGCCACCTTTAGTATAGGTATTAATAGCTTGTTTGCTGACGGACATTTTGATATCTTATTGCTTTCTATAGTAATTTTCATGCTCAAAGTTATCTATATCCCGAATTTGTTGAAAAATATTTATGCTAAAACCGCCTATAAAGTCGAAAAAGATTTTTTTATAAATATTCCAAGTTCGATAATAATATGTATTTTTATAATAATTTTGACCTACTTCTCGCTTAACACACTTGAAGGACTTATTGATGGTCACACTAGATACTATCTAGTCAATTCCATATCTGTCGTCCTGATAGGAATGTTTTTTATGATCGCACGCAAAAAAGCGATCGGACAAATCGTTGGTTTTCTAGTACTCGAAAACGGTATGTTTACTACGGCGATCCTTTCGGCTCATGGAATGCCAGTCATAGTTGATTTGGGTATTTTGATAGATTTGCTGACAGCGGTTATGATCATGGGTGTTCTTGTTTTTAGAATAAACGAACGCTTCGACTCAATAGATATTAATCGGCTGAGAAACTTGAGGGGTTAAGATGGGTTTATTGTTAATTATTGTACCGTTGATCGAATCGCTAGGTTATTTTATGCTTCCTTCAAAGAGGAGCTTATTTGTGCTGAATGTCCTCGGATCAGCTTTACTGCTCACCATTGCGGCTTATATTACCTTCCAAGTTCATATCAACGGCCCATTGACCTACCCTTGGCTTAACGGTTTCTTTTATATCGATGCTTTAAGCATATTAGTGCTCGACATAACCGTGATCATCGGATTGCTAGTTGCTGTCTATTCAATCGGTTACATTGGATATGAATATAAGGGGACTGATAGTTTCCCCCGTGTACGCCTGTTTTATGCACTAAAAGCTATTTTTATCTTTACTATGATCATGGTCACTACAACTCAGAATTTTGGCCTGATGTGGATCGCGCTTGAAGCAACAACGCTTGCTTCGGTTTTTCTCGTTGGCTTTGCAAACAATAAGCGTTCACTTGAAGCAGCTTGGAAATATATTATTATTTGTTCTGTCGGTATAGCTTTAGCTTTTTTAGGAATAATACTTTTATATTTTTCTTCATTGCAATCGGCACAGAACATTGCTCCTTCTTTAAACTGGACTTTTTTATTAGAGAACTCTGAACGATTACATCAAGGTATTTTAAAAATAGCTTTTATTTTTATTCTTGTTGGCTTTGGGACAAAAGCAGGTCTGGTCCCTATGCACACCTGGCTGCCGGATGCACACAGTGAAGCTCCTTCGCCAATAAGTGCACTGCTTTCAGGGGTTTTGCTCAACAATGCCATGTACGGTATAATCCGTTTCCTCTCCGTCATTGATAAGAGTCTGCATGATTCTCTATTTACAGGAAGACTGATGATCTTTCTTGGTCTGCTCTCTCTGAGTGCTGCCGCAATATTTATTTTGGCTCAGAAAGACTACAAGCGTCTGCTTGCATATTCCAGCATCGAACATATAGGCATTATCTCCCTGGCCTTAGGAATTTTCACTCCGGTATCTTTATTTGCTGCATTCCTGCACATGTTCAATCATTCAATGACTAAAGCGTTGCTCTTTCTTGCATCCGGAAATATTTTTCAGCGATTTAAATCTAAAGATATTAACCATGTGCGTGGTTTGCTGAAAATAATGCCCTTAACAGGCGGGGTTTTTTTCCTTGGTGCTATGGCAATATCCGGCCTGCCTCCTTTTAGTATATTTTTCAGCGAGCTCGCTGTTACCATTGCCATCTTCTCTGCAGGGCATCAAAATATTGGCATGCTCTTTATATTTCTGCTGGCTTTCGTCTTCTCCAGTATAGCGTACACACTTTTTAGAATTTTTTTTGGTTCGCCAAAAAATCTGCCGGTATCCTTTTACAAGAATAGAGCAGGAGATGCAGTGCTCATTGTTTTAATTGCTGTTGTATCGATAAGCGGTCTTTTCCTCCCGGAACAAATAGTGAAACTTATTAATGCCGCTGTGCTTACTATAAGTGGAGGAGGTTACTAATTATATGCAGCATATAATCGATGATTTTAAGATCGCTTTTCCCGATATGTATAACACCTATCGTCCTCTTCATGATACAGAACTTTATATTGATATTTCTGCTGCACAGATCAAACCTTTTTGTCATTATATTCTCCAAAAATATAATGCTGCACTAGTTTCCATGTATGCAAATGATGAACGGTCGATCAATGGCAGCTATGCAATATATTATGCATTCGCTCTGCGCAAACAAAAAATGCTCGTGATCTTAAAAACTTTGCTATCTCCTGAACAAGCTTCTTTCCCATCGATCACTCCTGAGATCCATGCCGCTCACTTGTACGAAAGAGAGATCCGCGATCTCTTCGGCCTGGAGCCTAACGGTCATCCTGATAAGCGCTCAATGATATTCCATGACAGGCAAAATCCACATTTCTACCCTTTACGCAAGGATTCTGCGGTCAAAACATTTCATTTGTCAAATTCAGCGGATCAACTATCCTCAGAAGATTTCATACGCGTGCGCGGGGAGGGTGTTTACGAAATACCCGTTGGACCCGTTCATGCGGGGATCATCGAGCCGGGCCATTTTCGTTTTAGTGTTGCCGGAGAACCGATAATCAATCTTGAAGCTCGCTTATACTTCGTTCATAAGGGTATTGAAAAGCTTGCGGAAAAAATGTCGATTACTCGAGCTCTTTTCCTGGCTGAGCGGATTTCCGGAGATGAATCCTTTGCAAATTCATTTGCATACTGCCTCGCGGTCGAAAGAGCTGCCGGGATCAAAGCCCCTGAAAGAGCCGCTTATACGCGGGTAGTATTCGCTGAACTTGAAAGATTGACAAGCCACCTTGGAGATTTAGCCGGGATCTGTATCGATGTCGCTTATAGTTTCGCCGCATACCAGTTCAGAATGATGCGCGGTTGGTGTTACTTGCTGGCTGAAGAACTCGCCCATAATCGTTTCTTGCGAAATATCAACAAACCCGGTGGGATCCGCGATGATTTTCTTAAAGATAAGAAAAGCTGTATATTAGAATACTTGACCAAAACAAAAAAAGAACTTGCCGAAACTGTCCGGATAATCAAAACAAATCCACTGTTCATTGATCGTATCGAAAATACTGGCATTCTCAGCTCAACAGCCGCAAAAGACTTCAATGCGGTTGGACCACCGGGAAGAGCCTCCGGACAAACATTTGATTTACGTAAAAATCTTCCCTATTCAAATTATGATCAGCTCGAATTTAAGATTCCCCGTCATCGCAATGGTGATGTTAATTGCCGAATGAATGTCAAGATCGAAGAATGCTTCAGTTCTATCGAACTCATTCTTCAAGTCATGGAAATAATGCCTGCTGGTCAACATTTTGCAGAGATCGGCTTGATTGAACCATTCACTTATGCCATGGGTTACTGTGAATCACCCCGAGGTGAAAATATGCATTGGCTGATGATCGGGGAAAGCAATGAAATCTTTCGCTATAAGATCAGAACTCCCTCATTCTGTAACTGGCCCGCATTATGTGTGGCAGTCAAAGGAAACATAGTGCCGGATTTTCCACTTATCAATAAAAGTTTCAACCTTTCTTATGCTGGAAACGATTTATAATTTGGAGGACAAAATGTTTAAGATCTTTAAAAAGTTTATCCAGTATCCTCGTCTTACCTTGAAATATCCCGACCAACCCCTGAATACCGCTAACATACATGGGAGACCTTCTATATCTTTGAATTCCTGTGTTAGTTGCGGAAAATGCGTTGCTTCTTGTCCTGTCGAAGCAATCGTTTTTAACTCGAAGAATTACCCGCGAATCCATTTGGACAAATGTATCTTCTGCTATACTTGTGCAGAAGTCTGCCCTGCTTTTGCCATTCACATAACTGAAGAGTTCGAATTGGCAGAAAAAAACCCGCTTGCCCTGAGAGGTGAACGAGAGCTGGCTGAAAAAATAAGCAGGACTTCGCATGAACTTTTCGGGCGCAGCCTGCAAATCCGGGAAATAGATGCCGGATCTTGTAATGGTTGTGATTATGAAATAAATGGTTTAAATAATCCTTTCAATGACATAGAGCGATTTGGGATACATTTTGTCGCCTCTCCCAGACATGCTGATATGCTGCTGGTCACCGGGCCGGTTACACATAACATGACTTCTGCCCTTCTGCGCACATACGAAGCAACTCCTGACCCAAAACTTGTTGTTGCTGTCGGTGCCTGTGCTTGCAGCGGAGGTATTTTCAGAGATTGTTATGCAGTTCATAAAGGAATCGGATCGCTCTTGCCAATAGATATTTATATTCCCGGGTGCCCTCCACGTCCGCAGGCTATTTTGTACGGTATCTTAAAAGCTCTTGACAGGCACCCTGCCAAACCCATCGCGAATACTTGACTCCGGCATCGCCGGAGTTTATTATTTAATTCAACAAATGCCGGAGGTGCAAAAAGTGGGAACTCTTTTGATTATTCTCGCCGTCATCATATTTATGTATATGGCTTATAAGGGTTATTCTATAATCCTTTTTGCTCCTATAGCCGCGCTGATTGCCGCTTTGGGCAGCGGATACGGACTATTGCCAGTTTACAGCGAATTATATATGGCTAAAGCTGCTGAATATCTTAAGGTTTATTTTCCAGTTTTTCTCTTAGGAGCAGTATTTGCGAAAATGATGGAAGAAACTGCTCTAGCCGCTTCCATAGCCTCCGCGATCATTCGTTTCGCCGGCAAAAAAAACGCGGTTCTTGCCGCGATCATCGGCTGTGGTATCCTTAGTTATGGAGGGCTGAGCGTATTCGTTGTTTTTTTTGTCATGTATCCTTTCGCCGCTGTTTTATTCCGCGAAGCTGGTGTACCCAAACGGCTTCTACCCGCAACGATTTGGGTAGGTTCCTTTACTTTTGCTATGGCCGCTCTGCCTGGATCGCCGCAAATCCAAAATATTCTACCCACAGCTTATCTTGGTACAACTACTTGGGCCGCACCGACTATTGGCCTTTTCGGGGCTTTGATCTATTTTATTTTCGGCTGGTCATGGATCCAGTATCGTTTCAAAAAGTTAAACCTCATTGGAGAATATTACGGAGAAGGACATCATAACGAACCAGACCCACAACAGAACGAGCATCTGCCCCACTGGTCCTTGTCGCTTGTCCCCATAGCATTGGTTTTACTGGTAAACCTTTATCTGAGCAACCCTTTTGACTGGTCCTGGGCTTACCATTGGGATGAGAATAGTCTTCTTGCTATACAGGGTTTTCATCTTGGCATGATCAACTCTTCAGTTGAAAAAGTGCGTTCTATCTGGTCTCTGCTTCTTGCCTTGAGTTCCGGAATAATCTGCACAGCTTTTATTGGTATACGCCAGCTTAAGCACACTGGTTTACTAAAGCCGCTTAACAGCGGTACGCTAGCATCTATCACTGCGGCATTGAATATAGCTTCCGGGTATGCCTTCGGCAGTGTTGTAACCAACATGCCCGCTTTCCAATCTGTAAAAACTTCATTGTTAAGCTTTACCCTAGGCAACAGCCCTCTGCTTTCAGCTATTGTCACTACAGATATAATGGTTGCCTTTTCGGGCGGTGCCTCGGCAGGGATCACATTAGCTCTGGATACCTTCGGTAAAGCATGGCTCCAAATGGCTCAAACCGCGGGAATACCAGCTGATGTTTTACACCGGATAATCTGCATCGCCTCGGCTGGTCCGGATAGTGTCCCGCACGCAGGCTCGATGGTGACGATTCTGATGATCAGCGGTTTAACACATCGGGAATCATATTATGATCTTTTTATTTTATTATTAATAAACACTTCCGTAGCTTATATTTGCATGCTCTTCTATCAGCTGACCGGATTAGTCTAAATCTGAAAGAGAGGCGAAAATAAAATAATGTTCATCGATTTGTTACTATATTTTATAACATTTGTTTTATTGACTTTATCATTTATTAAAGATCCTGCTAAAACAACACAAGCCCTGATGAAGGCTTGGAAATCTTTCGAAAACATCCTGCCTCAATTATTGAGCATAGTGATCATGGTGGGTATCATGCTTTCATTTTTTGATGCAGAAACGATATCATCATTGATTGGTGACGGTTCAGGTATAAAGGGTATACTGCTTTCGCTCTTTGTAGGTTCTATAACACTTATTCCCGGCTTTATAGCTTTTCCCACAGCTGCAATGCTTCTCGCTAACGGGGCTGGTTATATGCAGGTGGCAGCGTTTGTTTCATCACTGATGATGGTTGGTATAATTACCTTACCTGTTGAGATCCGTTATTTTGGGTTTCGGCTTTCTTTAGCGCGTAATTCCTTGTCTCTTCTTTTCTGCTTTTTTGTCGCCTGGATAGTCGGAAAGGTGGTAGGCGCCATATGAAAATATTTATGAGGTATCGTTTTTCTGTAGTCTCTGTGTTTATATTGACGCTTATTATTTTTTTTGATCAAAAAATCGGGATGCGTGCTGCCCAACTGGCTATATCAAGTTTTCGGGAAATGGCCCTGATCATTCCGCCGATATTTATCTTGCTCGGTCTTTTAGATTCCTGGATCTCAAGAGAAGTAATGATGCGTCTAATGGGCGATGATTCAGGACTAAAGGGGATAGCCCTGGCTTTTTTCCTGGGCTCTGCAGCGGCAGGTCCTTTGTATGGGGCATTTCCTGTTGCCGGTGTTTTTATGAAAAAAGGGGTGAGTCTGTTAAATGTCTTGATCTTCATTGGTGCCTGGTCTTCAACGAAAATCCCGATGCTTCTCTTTGAATTATCTTCACTGGGAGCCCCTTTCACTTTAACTAGGCTTGCGGTAAATATTCCCGGGATAATATTGATTGCGTTAATATTATCAAAAATCACTCGCAAGAAAGATATTGAAAATTTGTATGAAAAGGCGCGCTTATTCTAGATTTATCCTATAATAAAAGCCGGGATGGCTATTTGCCATTCCGGCTTTTATTTGATATATCGAAATTATCATTCAACTGTTACGGATTTAGCAAGATTTCTCGGTTGATCCACATTGCAGCCACGCACAACTGCCGTATAATAAGCAAGAAGCTGCAGCGGAACTATTGCCAGCACAGGACTGACAATATCTTCAATAATCGGTATATAGACGGCAGAATTAACCGTTTTTAAAATATTCTCATTACCTTCAAAAGTAACCCCTATTACGTGTGCATCTCTGGCAACGACCTCCTTGACATTACTCATTGTCTTTTCATAGGTCTTCTTTTGCAGAGCAATGGCTATTACCGGGGTTTCGGATGTTACAAGCGCTAGTGTGCCATGTTTCAATTCACCTGCAGCGTAGGCTTCTGCGTGTATATATGATATCTCCTTTAATTTCAGCGCACTTTCCTGAGCAACATTATAATCATAGCCTCGGCCGATAAAGAAAAGGCTATTACAGTCTTTGATCTCACAGGCAAGCTTCAAATAAAGCTCTCTGCGGTCTAAAATTTGTTGCGTTTTACCTGGCAATTCCTGGAGTGCCAGCAAAATAGCACTGGCACGGCTTGCGGTTATAGTATTTTTTACCTGAGCCAGGTATACAGCCAGAAGATACTGAGCAATAAGCATTGTTGTATAGGCTTTAGTAGAAGCAACGGCAATTTCAGGTCCTGCCCAAAGATAAATGGTATAATCAGCTTCCCGGGCAATTGAACTGCCAACTACATTAGTAATTGCCAGCACGGCTGCCCCTCTCTTTTTGGCTTCGCGCATTGCCGCTAAAGTATCTGCTGTTTCTCCCGACTGACTTATAAAAATAGCCAGCGTATGCTCATCTACTAATGGCTCACGGTATCTAAATTCTGAGGCTACGTCAACTTCTGCTGGTACTTTTAAAAATTCTTCAATCAGTGGTTTTCCTATCAATCCTGAATGATAGGCAGTTCCACAGGCAACTATAAATACTTTTTTCCATTGATCGACCTGTTCTTTTGTGAAATCCAATTCTCGCAAACATACCCGGTCATCTCTGATCCTGCCGGTAAGCGTTTTTCGGAAAGCTTCGGGCTGTTCCATGATCTCCTTTTGCATAAAGTGTTCATACCCGCCCTTTTCCGCCTCTTCGGCATCCCATTCAACATTAAAAACCGGGCGGATAACGGGAACATCATCCTTATCCAAAATAAGCACCTGCTCATCGGTAAGAACAACTACTTCTCCATCCTCAATCAAGTTGATCTTTCTGGTATAAGGCAGTATTGCCGGAATATCCGAGGCTATGTAGTTTTCCTCATTGCCGAGGCCGACGATCAGGGGACTGTCTTTTCTCGCTGCAACAAGCTTATTTGGTTCGAGAACAGTTATTACGCCAATGGCGTATGAACCATTGACCATGCTCAATGTTTTGCGGACCGCAGCTACAAGATCACCGTTATAATATTCTTCAATTAAGTGAGCAATGACCTCCGTATCGGTTTCGGAGGCAAAAAGATGACCTTTGTCATTTATCAACCACTCTTTTAATTCTATATAGTTTTCAATGATACCATTATGGACAACAGCAAAATCTTCTGAACATCCCTGGTGAGGATGTGAGTTTACATCACTTGGACGCCCGTGAGTCGCCCAACGTGTATGGCCGATACCAATTCTCCCTTTCGGATATTCTTCTTTCAGGATCATTTCTAAATTGACCAGTTTGCCTGCCGCCTTAAGGACTTTCATTTTTTTGTTTTCGATCACAGCAAGCCCGGCCGAATCATATCCCCTGTATTCCAACCTTTTAAGCCCTGACATCAAAATGTCTGCTGCATCATTTTTACCTACATAACCAACGATACCACACATAGCTATATCTTCCCCCTGCTTTGGTTGATCATTTTTTATTTTTGTTTCAGAGCTCTTTTAGCAATATCTCGCCGATAATGAGCTTTTTCAAAAGATATCTTTTCCACAGCATTATATGCCTTTTTTAACGCCTGAGCAATATTATCTCCTTGAGCTGTAACCGAAAGAACCCTGCCCCCTGCAGTTGAGAAGCATCCATCCTTCTTTTTTGTACCGCTGTGAAAAATCAAGGCGTTTTTTGAAGCATCATTAATTCCATATATCGGTATGCCTGTTTGATAATCTCTCGGATAACCTCCTGAGGCCATTATGACTGTGACGCAGGTGCCATTTTGCCATTCTATTTCAATTTCTGACAAACGTTCATCGACGACCGCAAGAATGATTTCGAGCAGATCTGTTTTAAGCAGCGGCAGTATTACCTGAGTTTCGGGATCACCGAAACGGCAATTAAACTCAAGGACCTTTGGTCCGTCTTTGGTCAGCATTAATCCTGGATAAAGGACTCCGCTGTACGGACGTCCTTCCTCTTGCATGGCTTCCATTACCGGTCTTAAAATCTGCCGGTCTATTTCTCTCATTAATTCGGGAGTCGCAGCAGCAACTGGAGAATAGGCGCCCATTCCTCCAGTATTCGGTCCCTTGTCATCATCGTAAATCCTTTTATGATCCTGAGCAGGGACCATGGCAACAATATTTTTTTTATCGCAAAAAGCTAAAACACTCAGTTCTTCTCCTTCTAGAAACTCTTCAATTACTATTTTCTCCCCGGCCGGACCAAGTATTTTTCCGCTCAAAATTTCCTCAATAGCACTATCCGCTTCAGCAACGGTTTGAGCGATCAGAACGCCTTTTCCTGCCGCCAGTCCGTCCGCTTTGATGACCCATGGCCCTTCCATACCGCGTACAAATGCCCGGGCTGGTGCAGCGCCTTCAAATACTCCATATTTTGCCGTTGGGATACCATATTTAAGCAGCAACCCTTTCGAAAACACTTTGCTTCCTTCAATTTCTGCTGCTAATGCATTTGGTCCAAAAGCCTTGATCCCTGCTTTTGTCAATTCGTCGACAAGACCCATTGTTAATGGCACTTCTGGTCCGACTATCACTAAATCGATACTTCTCTCCTGCGCAAAGCTTACCAGGCCTTTTATATCATCTGTTTTAATTGGAACACATTCCGCGATTTCACTGATCCCACCATTACCGGGCGCACAATAAATCCTCCCTGCCAATGGACTGTTCGAAATTTTCCATACTATCGCATGTTCCCGACCACCGCTGCCAACAACCAAAACATTTGTTTTCATTCTGGATCACCCCTAGTGTTTAAAATGGCGCATACCGGTAAACACCATGATCAAGCCATATTCATTTGCTTTTTTTATGGTATCTTCATCACGGATAGAACCTCCCGGTTGAATAATGGCTTTTATACCTTGTTTAGCGGCTAATTCGACCGTATCTGAAAACGGTAAAAATGCATCTGATGACATCACTGAACCACGCACGTGCTTCCCTGCCTGTTCGAGGGCGATCCGAGCAGCACCCACTCGATTCATCTGTCCGGCACCTACTCCAAGCGTGCGCTTATCTTTGGTTATTACTATTGCATTTGATTTAACGTTTTTAACTATCTTCCAGGCGAAAAGCAGCTCCTTGAGCATATCTTCATCAGGCTTTTTGGTTGAGACAATTTGCACATCTTCTGTATTAAGCTCAAGCTTATCCCATTCCTGGATCAAAAAACCCCCGCTGACAGGCTCAAGCCAATATTCCTGATTTGTGGCAGTATTTGTGCCCATCGCCATTAGTCTTAGATTCTTTTTATCTGATAAAATATTCAAAGCTTCCGGAGAAAATTCCGGTGCAACTACCGCTTCTAAAAATGTTTTGCTTATTTCCCGGGCTGTTTTGGCATCAACTATCTGATTCAGACCTACTATTCCACCGTATGCTGACGTCGGATCCGAAGAATATGCGCGGATATATGCTTCGAGTATATCTGTTCCAAGCGCCGCACCACAGGGATTTGTGTGCTTGATGACTGATGCCGCGGCTACATCAAATTCCCTGACAACAGACCAGGCTGATTGCAGATCAACTAGATTATTGTAAGATAGCTCCTTCCCTTGAAGCTGTTTTGCCTGAGCCAAGGTGCCTTCATTTTGTCTGTTTTGGGTAACATAAAAAGCTGCCTTTTGATGTGGATTTTCCCCATAGCGCAGTTCCTGCTTCTTATGTCCGCTCAAAAACCAGACATTCGGAAGATCCTGGGTATTTGACTGTGTTCCGAGATATGTGCTGATAGCCATATCGTACTCTGCTGTATGCGTAAATGTTTCCAAGGCAAGTTGAAAACGAGTTTTCAAATCAATATTTCCTGTAGTACGAATTTCAGATAAAATATCCGAATATCTTTCCGGATTAACGATTACCGCAACTCTTTCATAATTCTTGGCTGCACCGCGAAGCATCGATGGCCCTCCAATATCGATGTTTTCAATGGCTTCTTCCAAAGATACACCTGATTTTGCGATCGTTTCACAAAAAGGATAGAGATTGACTACAACCAAGTCGATTGGATCAATATGCATATTATTTAGTTGTTCTTGGTGTGAATTCTCTGATTTGGCCAGTATTCCTGCGTGAATGATCGGATGCAGTGTTTTGACCCGTCCGTCAAGTATTTCCGGAAATCCGGTCAGCTCGGAAACCAGCTTCACTTTGATCCCATTTTCCCTCAGAGACTTTGCTGTCCCTCCTGTTGATATGATAGTGTATCCCAGCTGGACAAGTTCTTTTGCGAAATCAACGATCCCCGTCTTATCGGACACACTGATCAAAGCTTGTTTTTTCATTATTATCAGACTCCTCTCGAATGATAACCTTTCTGCCCTGGCAAAGGATCCTTTTCTCGGCCAAGAGCTTTATTACATATGGATAGATCCTATGTTCCTCGTTAAGAATTCTTTTTGTCAGTGCCTCCTCCGTGTCCTCTTGAAGCACGGGCACAACTGCTTGCATGATTATTGGCCCCGAATCTATCCCCTCATCGACAAAATGAACGGTACAACCGCTGAAACGCACCCCATATCTTATGGCTTGTTCCTGAGCATTAAGGCCAGGAAATGAAGGCAATAATGATGGATGGATGTTTAGTACAGGGCAGCCGGCATTTTTTATAAAATAAGGTGAAAGTATACGCATATAACCCGCCAGAATTATATAATCTACCTGATGTAAACTGATTTTTCTCAACAAAGTATCCTCAAAATGCTGCTTGCAAGAAAATCCTTTTGGATCCACATAGCAGGCTTCAATTCCAAAATCAGCTGCTATTTTAAGTGCCCCTGCCGCTTCCCGGTCGGAAAACACAGCCACGATAGAGGCATTTATACCCATATTACAGCATCCATCAATGATCGCCCGCAAATTACTGCCTTTTCCGGAAGCCAGTACAGCGAGCCGCAATACAGCCATCAGCTTAACCCCCTAATGGTGACTCCTGGTTCTCCCGTTGTTATTTTACCAATCGCCCAGGCTTTTTCTCCTTTATTTTCAAACCATTTGAGCATAGCGGGAGCGTCATTGGCATCAACGACGATTACATAACCAATACCCATATTGAAAGTTCGCAACATTTCCAGGGTATCTACGGGCCCATTTTCCATCATAAGTTTGAATATGGCAGGAACTTCCCAAGAGCCGTATTCGATCTGCATGTGTGTTCCTTTAGGAAGAACTCGCGGAGGATTTTCGAGCAAGCCTCCTCCGGTTATATGTGCCATTCCCTTTATTTTGAAATCATTTGTCAATTTGCGGATCAGAGCAACATATATCTTTGTCGGGCGCATTAGTTCCTCTCCTAAGGAGCATCCCAAAACTTCAATATGCTTTTCGGGTTTCAAGTCAAGTTGTTCAAAGAATATTTTCCGGACAAGGGAATAACCGTTTGAGTGCAAACCGGATGAGGCAACCCCTATGATGACATCTTCTGGAACAATGCTTTTGCCATCAATGATCATGCTTTTTTCGACAACTCCAACAGCAAAGCCAGCAATATCATATTCTCCCTGCTTATAAAAGCCGGGCATTTCTGCAGTTTCCCCACCGATCAAAGCGCAGCCTGCCTGCGCACAACCTTCTGCGACGCCTGCAACAATTTGTACAGCCTGTTTTGCTTCCAGTCTTCCTACCGCCAGATAATCAAGGAAAAAAAGCGGTTCAGCTCCTGAAACCAAGATATCGTTAACGCACATAGCAACGCAATCTATGCCCACAGTATCGTGCTTATTCAGTTTATGAGCCACAGCTAGTTTTGTCCCCACACCGTCTGTTCCTGAAACAAGCACAGGCTGTTTATATTTTAAAATATCAAGGGCAAAAAGAGCCCCGAAACCACCGAGCCCACCCATCACCTCTTTTCGATGAGTTTTGGCTACCAGTGGTTTGATTTTTTTGACCATTTCATTGCCCTGAGTGATATCGACCCCTGCTTGCTTATATGTCACTGCTGATTTGTGCATGATTTTTTCTCCTTTCTTTGATTTTGAGATTCCAAAACAGACTTTCCTAATTCTATTTCTTCCTGAGCAGGAATACCCATCGGATAGCAGCCACTCAGGCAAGCAGTGCAAAATCCTTTGTCTTTGCCCATAGAAAGGAAAAGTCCCTCCAAACTCAAATAATGCAACGAATCTGCAGCAATATAGTTTCTGACTTCTTCTACAGTTTTATGCGCGGCGATAAGCTGGCCTCGCTCCGATATGTCAATGCCGTAATAACAAGGATTACAAACCGGAGGAGAGCTGACCAGCATATGGACTTCTTTGGCTCCGCGTTTTCGGATCAATTCGACGATTCTTTTGCTGGTGGTTCCTCGAACGATCGAGTCATCCACTACGACCACTTTTTTGCCTTCAACTATTCGGGAAATAGGATTCAGTTTTAAACTGACCCCTAATTTGCGTTCACTTTGTTCCGGCTGAATGAAAGTCCGTCCGATATAACGATTTTTCATTAACGCCGAATCATAGAGTATTCCAAGTTGTTCTGCATATCCTAAAGCCCCTGCGATCCCGGAATCAGGTACTGCCATTACCAGATCCGCTTCAACAGGATGTTCCAAGGCAAGCCTTCGGCCCATAGCCCGACGTGCCTGCATCACATTTATCCCGTCTATGTTTGAATCCGGTCGCGCAAAATAAATGTATTCGAAAATACAAACGGCCGGATCATTTGGTGTGAAAAACCTCCGGCTTTGCAACCCATTCTTATCCAAAATGACTATTTCGCCTGGAGCTATATCCCTGACGAAATCAGCGCCGAGTGTATCCAGAGCACAGGATTCTGATGCTATTACATAGTCTCCCTCAAGCTGACCCAAACATAATGGTCTATTGCCGTATGGATCTCTTATTCCGATTACCTTATCTTCAGTCATGACCAAAAGTGAGTATGATCCCTGTAAATCGATCATGCATTTCATCAAGGCTTCCTCGATTTTACCCTGACCGTATCTGGCAATCAAGTTGACAATGACTTCGGAGTCAATTGAGGATTGGAAAACAGAACCATTCTCAGCAAGTTTTTGCCGAAGTTCACGGGCATTAATCAAATTTCCATTATGTGCAACAGCCAGGCTTCCTCTCAAGTATTGGCAGACAAGCGGTTGGGCATTTACTGCCAGGCTTGATCCAGTCGTCGAATAACGCACATGACCGATTGCGGAATGTCCGGAAAGTTTTTCGAGCACTTGTTCATTAAATACCTCAGAGACCAATCCCATCCCTTTATGCAAAGAAATGCCTGAATCATTGGCTACAGCAATTCCGGCACTTTCCTGTCCTCTATGCTGCAGTGAATATAATGCGTAGTACGTCAATAACGAAACATTTTTCTTTGTTGAATAAATCCCGAATACTCCACATGCTTCTTCCATCTTATCGGATCCATCTATGAATTCATCAAGCACGATATAGCCTCCCGATATTTATCCTCCATTACAGCAACCTCAAGGCGTATCTTCCAACCAGTTCCGGTTATGTTCAATTCCTTTCCTCCAACATTGCCAAGCACTTTATAAGGTAGCCCGGCATTGCTAAGGATATTCAATACTTGGTCGACTTTTTCTTTCGGAGTACTGACGATTATTCTTGATTGACTTTCTCCGAATAACAGGCTGGCTGCCTTGATGCCTTCTGTGAGTAATATCTCTGCTCCGATCCTTCCGGATATACAGCACTCTGATATGGCGACAGCTAGACCACCTTCCGCACAATCGTGAGCGGACGACAATAAACCTCTGTCGATCAAATTCAAAGTAGTCAAATGCAATAGTTTTTCCTTTTGCAGATCGATCTCCGGTGGCTTCCCAGCCTCCAATCCATGGATACTGCTCAAAAAAACACTGCCGCCAAGCTCGTCCTTATTTTGACCCAGAAGGATGATTATATCGTCTTCATTTTTAAAATCCATCGTAACTGTTTTCGCAATATCATCGATCAATCCAACCATTCCCACAACAGGAGTCGGGAAAACTGCTTCCCCTTTAGTCTCATTATAAAAGCTGACATTTCCTCCGGTAACAGGTGTATCAAGAATATTGCATGCTTCACTCATGCCTTTTACGGCTTCACGGAATTGCCAAAATATTTCCGGTTTTTCCGGATTGCCAAAATTAAGGCAATCCGTTACAGCTAAAGGTTTAGCACCAGTACATATAAGGTTTCTTGCCGCCTCCGCAACTGCGATTTGTCCACCGCGGTAGGGATCAAGATAAACATAACGTGAGTTGCAGTCCGTGGTGCAGGCCAAGCCCTTTTTTGTGCCTTTGATCCTAAGGACCGCCGCATCCGCAGAACCTGGAGCAACGATAGTATTTATCCCAACCATATAATCATATTGACGGAATACCCATTCCTTGCTTGCAATAGTTGGTGTTGAAAGTAAAGCCAATAAGGTTTGTCCGCAGTCTTCAATTTCAGGCAGTGTACTCAAATCATGTTGCTGAGCTTTGGCGAGGTATGCTGGTTCAGTGGCTTCAGGCTCATACATCGGGCATTCTTCCGTAAGAGCCTTTGCAGGTATACGGGCAATAGTCTTATCGCCATCAAGCAAAGTCATAAAACCGTCGTCGGTCACCTGACCAACAACAACTGCTTCCAGCCCCCACTTTTCAAATATAGCTTTTACCTCGTTTTCCTTGCCCTTCTTCGCTACCACCAACATACGCTCTTGGGATTCGGACAGCATGATCTCATAAGGAGTCATTCCTGTTTCACGACGCGGTATGCGGGCTATATCCATCTCAATGCCTGTTCCGGCTCTGGAGGCCATTTCACAGGATGAGCTTGTCAATCCAGCTGCACCCATATCCTGCATTCCAACCACATATCCTGTTTTGATCAATTCTAGGCAAGCTTCCAAAAGCAATTTTTCCATAAAAGGATCGCCGACCTGAACAGCTGGACGTTTCTCCTCTGAAGCTTCGCTTAATTCTTCCGAAGCAAATGTCGCTCCATGTATACCGTCCCTGCCTGTACGGGCACCGACGACCATAACAGGGTTCCCCGGCCCTGCAGCCGTACCCTTCGCAATATCTTTCTGTTCGATCAAACCAACACACATAACATTAACCAGGCAATTGTCTTCATAAGAAGGATGGAAATATACCTCGCCGCCTACAGTGGGTATCCCAATGCAGTTTCCGTATCCTGCTATACCTGCGACAACGCCATTGAAGAGAAATCTTGATTTCTTGCTCTTGCTTAATGAACCAAAACGTAGAGAATCCAAAAGAGCGATCGGTCGGGCACCCATGGTAAAAATGTCTCGAATTATGCCGCCAACTCCGGTCGCCGCTCCCTGATAGGGTTCTATCGCCGAAGGGTGATTATGACTTTCTATTTTAAAAACCGCGGCTTGCCCATCTCCAATATCGATTATCCCGGCATTTTCTCCGGGTCCTTGTAATATTTGCGGACCGCTTGTCGGAAAATTTCTGAGCACATTCTTAGAATTCTTATAACTGCAATGCTCAGACCACATAACACTGAACATACCTAATTCAACATCATTAGGTTCACGCTCTAGGAGCCTCACGATCATTTCATATTCTTGATCTGTCAAGCCAAATTCGCGCCATTGTGCCTCTTTCATCAATTGCCACCTTCCTGCCACCATTTGACCAAAGATTTGAAAACAAATAACCCGTCGGCGTTCCCCAGGATATCTTCTGCACACCTTTCAGGATGCGGCATCATGCCCATGATATTACCTTTTTCATTTATGATACCGGCGATGTTGTTCTGCGAACCATTTGGATTGGCAGCGACAGTTGCTGCCCCATGCTCATCACAATATCTGAAAACTATTTGTCCTTTCTCCTCCAGTTTTTCAAGTGTTTCTCTATCGGCAACATAACTTCCTTCACCATGAGCAATAGGAACACGCAAGATTTGTTTTTTTGTATAAAGGCAGGTAAATGGGGTATCGTTTCTTTCAACACACAGATAAGTGTCATGGCATTGGAACTGAAGACTGGGATTACGGATCAGTGCTCCGGGCAATAGTCCCATCTCAGTAAGCACTTGAAAACCATTGCAGATGCCAAGGATCAGTCCTCCCTTTTCCCCGAACTCCCTTATACTATCCATCAAAGCAGAAAAGCGGGCAATTGCGCCTGTACGGAGATAATCACCGTATGAAAACCCTCCCGGTAGAATAAGACAATCTATATCCTTCATTTCGCTTTGGCCATGCCATAAGTATTCTGCCGGTTGTTCGAGGACTTTATCAACTACGTGGAAACAGTCCGCATCACAATTAGAACCAGGGAAAACAACAACACCGAATCTCATTTTATTACCTCCGTGATCTCAACTAAATAATCCTCGATGACTGGATTTGCCAGGAGCTTTTTACACATCTCCTCAACTTCTTTTTTAATGATTTCGGCGTCGGTACCATTGACCATGACCTCGATATGTTTTCCTACCCTTACATCTTCAACGTTCTGATATCCTAAAGATTTTAATGCTTTCAGCACTGCAGTACCTTGAGGATCTAGAATACTTTTTTTGAAATTTACCGTGACAACTGCTTTATACATTATTTCATTACCCCCTTCAAACGTCTTAAAATCTCCTGATAGGCTTCTTCAACTCCGCCCAGATCGCGGCGGAAACGGTCCTTATCCATTTTCTCCTGTGTTTTTATATCCCAAAAGCGGCAAGTATCCGGTGAAATCTCATCGCCCAAAAGGATCCCTTTTCTGTAACGTCCGAATTCTAGTTTAAAATCGATCAACTCTATTCCGCGAGGTACAAGATATTCTCTTAAAATATGATTTATTTCCAGAGCCATTTTTTCTATCTGGGACATTTCGCTCTCACTGGCCAAAGCTATAGACTTGATATGATAACTGTTGATCATTGGATCGCCCAAGGCGTCATTCTTATAATAGAATTCCAGCACCGGAGAATCAAGCCTTGTTCCCTCCTCCTGGCCGATACGCTTTGCCAAAGAACCTGCCACAATGTTGCGCACAACAACTTCGACCGGAATTATTTCAAGGGGACGAACAAGCATACCACGATCTCCATCCATGGCAACAAAATGGTTGGATACTCCTTTAGTTTGTAGCAATTCAAAAAACATGGTCGAGATCTGGTTATTCAGACAACCTTTGTCCTTGATCTGCCCTTTCTTTAAACCATTGAATGCTGTGGCATCATCCTTGAAATAGACATAATAGACATTGGGATCGTCAGTTTTATAAACCTTTTTGGCCTTGCCTTCATAAATGAGTTCCCCACGTTTTACCATCTCGTCATCTCCCTCAATTCCGGTTTGATCCAATTTTCAAAATACCGGCTCTTTCAAAAATATAATCAATATTCTTCATGTGATATGAGTAATCAAAGAGTATTTCGACTTTTTCCGGAGAAAGAAGCTCCATTATTTCAACGTCTTCAAGGATCAATTCTTTTAACGGCTTTTTCTCGTCCCAGGATCTCATGGCGTTGCGCTGTGTATAATAGTAAGCTTTTTCTCTTGATAGGCCCGCATCGATCATCGCCAGCATGATCTGCTGGGAAAAAATCAAGCCCAAGGTTTTTTCCATATTACTGAGCATTTGCTTTGTATTTACTTTTAATCCTTTCAATACCTTTGCAGTTTGGTCCAAAATATAATCCAAGGCAATAGTGCTATCAGGAATAATGACCCTTTCAACAGAAGAATGACTAATATCTCGCTCATGCCAAAGAGCAACATTCTCCATTGCCGGGATACAATTGCCCCGTATCAGTCTTGCTAAACCAGATATCCTTTCGCACATCACCGGGTTTCTTTTATGAGGCATAGCCGAAGATCCTTTTTGACCTTCGGCGAATGGCTCTTCAACTTCAAGAACCTCGGTGCGCTGCAAATGCCGTACCTCTGTCGCGATCTTATCCAGGGAGCTCGCGATCACTGCCAGTACTGCCATATAATGAGCATGACGGTCACTCTGGATTATCTGAGTTGATACCAAGGCCGGCTTCAATTCCAAACGAGCACAAACACTCTCCTCTACACCCGGCGGCACATTAGCGAAGGTACCAACTGCACCCGATATCTTGCCCACAGCTATTGTATCGATCGCTTCTTTCATTCTAAGGATGTTGCGTTCATTCTCAGTATACCATAAGGCCAATTTTAAACCGAAGGTGACGGGTTCGGCGTGTACGCCATGCGAGCGCCCCATCATTAAAGCATCCTTATAAATCGCGGCTTTTTGCTTTAATATTGCTCCAAGCTCATCCATCTTTCTAACAATGATTTCTCCGGCCTGTTTCATTTGAACAGAAAGCGCTGTATCCAGAACATCCGAAGAAGTCATCCCCATATGGATATATTTTGCATCCTCACCGACATATTCACCAACATTTGTTAGAAATGCGATCACATCGTGCCTTGTTACCTCTTCAATTTCTTTGATCCTTCCAAGATCAAAGTTAGCCTTTTGCCGGATGTTATTTGCTGCTGTAGCCGGGATCAATCCTAATTCAGCCATCGCTTCCGAAGCAAGGATTTCAATCTTCAGGATCACCTGCCAGCGATTCTCTTCCGTCCATATTCTGCCAATTTCTTCTAAAGTATAGCGTTCGATCATAGCTTTCCTCCTGTGCTAAACATCTATTGCTCTTCCTTATCAAGATGCTGTATTTTTTTGTTTTTTTCCTGGACCTCAGCCGCAAGTTTCTTTTTATATTCAACTATTTTGATCCGTAGTTCTTCATTTCCCGTGCTTAAAATCTGAACTGCCAATAATGCAGCATTTTTCGCACCATCTATTGCTACGGCTGCGACAGGAATACCTGAAGGCATCTGTACGATAGCATAAAGAGCATCCTTGCCAGCAAGACTTGTGGCATTGATCGGAACACCTATTACAGGCAATGGTGTAACTGCAGCCAAGACCCCAGGCAAATGAGCAGCGGCTCCAGCTCCGGCAATAATGACATCGATACCTCTTTCGGCCGCCTGCTTGGCTAACCCTAAAGCCAGGTCCGGCGTTCGGTGCGCTGAAGCAACATTGATCTCATATCCGATATCAAACTCGCGTAAAGTTTGAGCAGCCTTCTTCATAATCGGCCAATCCGAATCACTGCCCATCACGATCAGCACCTTTTTCATTTTTGCTTCACCCTCCATATCATTTGTTTAACTTTTGCTTGTATACAAACAAAGGGCGAGACTTGTCTTATTGTTCCAGCCAAGGCCCACCCGATTAGTTCCAGCACGAACTTACAACTTAATATTAATTATTAATAGGCCTTATGTCAAGTAAAAAACGAACATTTAAGAAATGTTCGTTTTTATCATTCGTCTATTCGTCTTTATTGCTTGTATCCGAATTCAAAAGCACACAGGTTTTCATCGAGGGCTTTTTCGGGTACTTTATCTTTTAGTGAAGCTATCCAGCTTTCTTTGGCAAAATCCAATCTGCGAGCCAATACACCCATCATCACTATATTGGAAACTTTCGGGTTGCCGCATCTTTCCGCAGCAGCGAGAGCATCAATATCAAATATTTTTCCGGTCTTTTCCTGCAACGCCGCTACTATTCCCTGCGGATAAACTGCTTTGCCCAGTATTACAGGTATCGGTTCAATGATTTGTGTACTGATAAGCATTTCTCCATCCGGTTTGAGATATTCTGCCCAGCGCAAAGCTTCCAGCTGTTCGAAGGCTAAAATGATATCCGCCTCACCCTTTTCCACCAAAGGTGAATTGATTTGACGACCCATTTTCACGTGCGTTACCACGCTTCCTCCACGCTGTGCCATCCCGTGTATCTCTGACATTTTTACATCAAGTCCGCTTTGCAAAGCTACGTCAGCCAGCATCTTGCTTGCCAGGATAGTTCCTTGTCCGCCCACACCAACCAATAATATATTGAGGTCATTCATTTTTTCCACTCGCTTTCCTGATTGCATCAAACCTGCAGATTTGAGTGCAGACATTACATCCAGAGCACAGCGCTCCATTCAAACTCACTTTCCCCTCGCGCAAAGCGATAGCAGGGCAGCCAATCGTCATACACTGTTTACAGTTTGTGCATTTTTCCGGATCTATGCTGGCACTTTTTCCTGTGAATTTTTTTAGCAAAGCACATGGCTGCTTGGCAATAATTACCGACAACTCGGGAGCAGCAAGCTCTTTCTTTACAATATCTTCAAAATTCTTAAGTTCAAACGGATCCGCCTCTACGACCCTCCTGATCCCAAGAGAATTTACTAAAGCACCAATATTTATTTGTTTCGTGCTCTCCTGCATCAGAGTAAATCCGGTCGCCGGGTGATGCTGATGCCCCGTCATTGCGGTAGTGCTGTTATCAAGGATCAATACAGTGCCTTTCGATTTGTTATAGACCATATCGATCAGTCCTGTTATCCCGCTATGGAAAAATGTCGAGTCCCCAATTACAGCAACAAGTTTTCCTGCTAAATCAGGATCAGCTTTCTCCATGCCCAGCGCACCGCTAATGCTTGCTCCCATGCAAATCGTCGTGTCTATTGCTTCGAGCGGCGGCAAACTGCCCAGTGTATAACACCCGATATCTCCCGAAACTGTGAGCTTAAGTTTTTTCAATACGTGAAAAACCGCTCGATGAGGACAACCCGGGCAGAGTACAGGAGGACGCGGCGGAGCGACAGGCAACTCCGAAATATCAGCAATTTTTTGTGGTTCATATTGATATTTCATACTCATACTTATTCTTTCTCGTACTAGCGCTGCATTCAATTCTCCTATACGCGGGAAAATCTTTTTCCCCTCCACTTTGATACCCAGAGCGCATATTTCTTCTTCCCAAAAAGGTTCAAGCTCTTCAACCACAAAAATCTTTTTTATTTTTTTGGCAAACTCCCGAAGCTTGTTCTCCGGCAGCGGATATGTCAGACCAAGTTTGAATATGCTCGCCTGGGGAAAAGCTTCTTTTACGTATTGATAACATATTCCGCCGGTGATTATCCCCAATTCCTGGTCCTTATATTCTATTTTATTCAAATCAGTCTGATCGGCCCAAATCTTAAGCTCCTCCATCCTTTTTTCAACGATGATATGCCGTTGACGGCCATTTGCCGGGACCATTACATATTTAGGAGCATTCTTTACATATGGTCTTTTTGTTTGCTCAGCGGGCTCAGACAAGTCAACCATGCTTTGCGAATGGGCGATACGTGTCGTAAGGCGAAGCATCACCGGCGTATCAAATTTTTCGCTCATTGTATAAGCTGCCGCCGTGTATTCTTTTGCTTCCTGACTATCACTTGGTTCCAGCATGGGTATTTTAACAAATTTGCTGTAACGACGGTTATCCTGTTCATTTTGAGAACTATGCATCCCCGGGTCGTCGGCAGAAATAAAAACGAATCCTCCGTTCACGCCGGTATATGCAAATGTGAATAGCGGATCAGCCGCTACATTCACTCCGACATGTTTCATTGTGGCTAATGCTCTGGCTCCGGCAATGCTGGCTCCGGCAGCTACTTCAAAAGCGACCTTTTCATTTGGTGACCATTGCGAATAAATTCTAGAGTATTGAACGATGCTCTCTAAAATCTCGGTGCTTGGTGTGCCTGGATATCCGGCAGCAACCGCTACTCCGGCTTCATATGCTCCCCTGGCTATAGCTTCGTTGCCTGTAAGCAGTGCTTTCATCAAATAATGTACCACCTTTCTGTCCTGACTTAGCAGTTGAAGATCCGATAAAACAGTCATAAAATGATGATCTCTGTCATTTCACGCTTATACTGACACATTTTTTGCCTGAACGATCATAATATACTATTAATTAAAGTTCTCTTCTATCGATCACTCTTTTTGATTTTCCTGTTGTTCGCTCTATTGATCCCGGTGCAACAAGGGTTATTTTAGCATCGAGCCCAAGAACCTTTTGGAGACCTTTGTGTATTTTTTCTTCTATCCGCACCATGTCACGATAATTATCGCTGAACCATTCCGGACGGATCTCTACATTTATTTCAAGCTGATCAAGGTGGTTTCTTCGGCTGACAATAATTTGGTAATGAGGTGTTATTCCTTCGATATCAAATAATACCGACTCTACTTGTGAAGGAAATACATTGACGCCTCTGATTATCAGCATGTCATCAGTGCGGCCTTTTGTTTTTGCCATCCTGGCTGTTGTACGTCCACAAGCACAAGGCCGCAGATCAAGTCTGGTAATATCCCTCGTCCGGTAACGAATAACTGGAATGGCCTCTTTCGTCAAAGTCGTAATGACCATTTCGCCCTCAAGACCCTCAGCAAGCTGTTCGCCTGTCTCCGGATCGATTATTTCGACCAGAAGGTGGTCTTCGTTTATATGCATTCCTGGCTCAACACCGCATTCTCCAGCAACTCCTGGCCCCATAACCTCAGTCAGTCCATAATTATCTGTCGCCTTTATCGGCCATTGTTTTTCTATCTCGCGTTTCATGTTCTCGGTGCATGACTCCCCGCCGAATAAGCCAACACGCAAAGACAAGGATCCGAGATCTATCCCCAGCTCTTTGGCGACTTCGGCCATGTATAAAGCGTAACTCGGCGTGGATACCAAGGCCGTTGTTTTAAAATCGCGCATAAGCATCAATTGTTTTTCCGTGTTTCCGGAAGAAGCCGGCACAACGGTGGCTTTAACTCTCTCCATTCCGTAATGTAAACCGAAACCACCGGTAAAAAACCCATACCCAAAACAAATCTGCGCAACGTCTTCATTTGTTACCCCAGCCATGGTAATGACCCGTGCGACCATATCCGTCCAATTTCTTAGATCGTTCTCTGTATAGCCGACAACTATCGGTTTTCCCGTGGTTCCTGATGAAGCGTGGATACGTACGACATCCTTCAATGGGACAGCAAACAATCCATAAGGATAATTATCCCTCAAGGATGATTTTGTAGTAAAAGGCAAGCGGGAAATATCTTTCAAGCTCCTTATATCCTCGGGCTTCACACCCGCAGCATCAAATGCCTGACGATAGTAGGGCACCTTATTGTAAACCCGATTTAAAGTTATTTTCAACCTATCCAGCTGTAATTTTTGTAGTTCGCCTCTGCTCAGACATTCGCCCTGCTTGTCCCAAATCATCGTTTTCACTCCATCCAGTGTCTTTTTTCCCTTATATGACATATATAAACAAGAAATCCCCCGGAAGACAAAAAGCCACCATGATCATTGCAAGTTTTCAAGAATCTTCAGCTCACGAATTCATCTTGATAAACAATGCTGGCAGGCATTTTTTCCGAGGCAACGATAAAGATATGTTCGAACATATTCTGCCATGCTTCCGTTCTCCATATGTGAGTTATTTAGATCATCTTTGATTGTCCAGCACAAGCTTCCCAGCCAGATAATATTTTATCATAACGATCCGACCAGGGGCAAGTTATCATGGTGTTTTTAGCATTTTTTTGGCTATTCAAATATTTTTGATGTAGAATATATACAATAATTCATACAGGGTGGCTAAAATGAAAAAACGGAAAACCTTCTTTTGGGGCAGTCTGTTGCTTTTAAGCTTTTGTAGTGCGCTCGTTGCCGTGCTTAACCCTTCAGACAGGCAATCACAATTGCTTATGTTGGGGTGTCTAATTTATTTATGCCTTTTTATACTTATGCCAGCCGCGCTTGCTTCTTTGCGTGTCAAGCACCCGGTCAAGGGAGGCCTTTTATTGATTTTGATGCTTTTTCCCCTTGTAGCCGCTATATCTTTTCCATCTTTATCACTGACTGATTTTGAACTTATCTTAGACAAAGTCTTCTTTTTATCCGACATTCGTCCAGGACTTATAAATTTTCTAATGCATGCCTTGATTCTCTTTTCGACAGGTTGTTGGTTCATTTCCGCAAACAGAAAATACATTTCATCATGGAAGGGTGTCCCGGCAATAACAACTCTATACATCGCCTTTTATATTTTCCTGTTTATATTTTTATATATCCAGCCTCCTCAGTTAATGCATTTCTTTAGAATATTATAACTGCTATCTCTTAGCAGCAGAATCTCTCACTCTTCTAGAAATTTCAGTTCTTCCTCACTAAGCGGTTTGATCCCAGCAAGCCTATATCTCAGGCTAAGCTGGGCATATTTATTTTCGCCCAAATTATGGTATGCAATGAGTTCTGTCCGGGAAACATTAGGGATTTTTTCAATGAATTTTTAAGGCGCCGAATATGTTCTTTATTATCGGTCAATCCCGGCACAACAACATGACGTATCCATACATCCGCGCTGCATTCCGCAAGTGCTTGGATAAATGGCTCCAATGCCTGCATTTCAAAACCGGTTATTCTCTTATATCCTGCGGCTTCATAATGCTTGATATCTAAAATAACCAAATCTGTTAATCTCAAAATTTCCTTGTATTCTCCTAACCCAATACCAGCAGTATCCAGAGCAGTTCTGATCCCAGCATTTCTACAAAGCGCCAGCATTTCTAAAAGGAACTCCGCTTGAAGCAAAGGCTCTCCTCCGGAAAATGTAACACCTCCCCCAGAGGCTTCAAAATAGGGTCGAAAGCTTTCTATTTTTTTAAGCAGGTCTGCGGCCTCGATTTCTTCTCCTGAGTAAATATCCCAGGTGTCTGGGTTATGACAATACACGCATCTCAATGTGCAGCCTTGCATAAAAACCACGAAACGAACTCCAGGTCCATCCAAAAGACCCATGCTTTCAACTGAATGAATGCGTCCTTTCATACTTATCAGCCAACCATTCTCTGATGAAAAGTACGCGCAATAACTTCCAGCTGTTGTTCACGGGAAAGTCTGTTAAAGTGTACAGCATAACCGGAAACTCGGATTGTCAGCGTTGGATACTTTTCAGGTTTTTCCATAGCCTCAAGCAGCATTTCCTTATTCAGTACATTCACATTCAGATGATGTCCGCCCTTTTGAAAATATCCTTCTAAAATCGCCGCAAGATTTTCAGTTCTCATTTGATCATTCTTTCCAAGGGCTTGAGGCACTACAGAAAACGTATTTGATATCCCATCCTCGCAAACAATGTTATATGGAAGCTTTGCGATCGTATTCAGTGAGGCTAACGCTCCGCTGCTGTCCCGACCATGCATTGGATTGGCTCCCGGAGCGAAAGGCTGTCCCTTTTTACGTCCGTCCGGTGTTGAACCGGTCTTTTTACCGTAGACTATATTTGAAGAGATCGTAAGTATCGACATAGTAGCGCGGGCATCACGATACAACGTATGTTTTTTCAATTCCGGTTAAATTTATTTAAATTTCAATAGCTATACTGTCCACACGATCATCGTCGTTGCCGTATTTCGGATAATCCCCTTCGACATTGAAATCCACCGCCACGCCGTTTTCGATTATCGGACGGACAACAGCATATTTGATTGCACTCAAGGAGTCTGCAGCAACCGAAAGCCCGGCCACTCCAAATGCCGTCATTCTATCCATTTCAGTGTCGTACAGAGACATTATCCCTGCTTCGTAAGCGTATTTATCATGCATATAATGGATTATATTGATCGCTTCTACATAAACCCGCGCAATATGCTCGAGTACTTTTTCGTAGTTCTTCATCACGCGGGAATATTCCAGTATACTTCCCTGTGTATTTTCGACGCCTTCAATACTTTTTCGCCGCTGATCTCATCGATCCCACCATTTATCGAATAGAGCAAGGCCTTCACTAGGTTGCATCTTGCTCCAAAAATTGCATTTGTTTTCCTATGCCCATCGCCGAAACACAGCAAGCAATGCCGTAATCATCTCCATATATAGAACGCATCAAATCGTCATTCTCATATTGGATCGAATCTGTAATTATAGACATTCTTGAACAGTATATCTTAAAAGAATTCGGCAAGTTTTTTGACCATAAAACAGTCATATTTGGTTCGGGGGCTGGACTAAGATTGGTCAGAGTATGCAAAAAACGAAACGAGTTTTTAGTTACCAATGGTCTTCCATCTATCCCGACTCCACCGATCGCTTCCGTTATCCAATTTGGATCGCCGGCAAAAAGTTCATTATATTCCGGGGTACGCAACTGCCTGACCATCCTTAGTTTTATCACAAACTGGTCAATCAGCTCCTGTGCCTCTTCTTCACTTATCAAGTTCTTTTTAAGATCCCGTTCGATGTAAATATCCAAAAAGGTACTGCAGCGGCCCAGAGACATCGCCGCTCCATTATTTTCTTTGACTGCGGCAAGATATGCGAAATATAAAAACTGCACTGCCTCGCGGGCATTTTGGGCCGGAAGTGAAATATCGATCCCGTAACGTACAGCCATCCTCTTCATAGCTTCAAGTGCCCGAATCTGCTCGCTGATCTCTTCACGGAGTCTTATGGTTTCTTCAGTCATTGGACCGGTTATTTTCATTAAGTCTTCTTTTTTGTACTTAATAAGGAGATCTATTCCATAAAGGGCTACCCGTCTGTAATCTCCGATTATTCTGCCTCTTCCATAAGTATCTGGCAGCCCGGTCAAAAGACCTGCAGAACGGAAGCGTTTGATCTCCGGAGTGTAAACATCAAATACCCCTTGATTATGAGTTTTTCGGCATTGATCAAAAACATCGAGCAATTTACGATCCATTTCATGACCATAGGCACTAAGTGCTTCTTTAACCATTCTTATACCGCCGAATGGGTTTATTATCCTCTTAAGCGGGGCATCTGTCTGCAGGCCCAAAATGATTTCGTTTGCCTGATCGATATATCCCGGACCGAAGCTATCAATACCCGCTATTTTATCTGTATCGACGTCAAGTATCCCTCTTTTTATTTCCTGGGTGATGAGTTCCTGACACTTTGCCCACAAATTTCGAGTGCGAATGGAAGGCATAGCCAAAAACCCCTCGTCTTCGAGATAAGGGTATAGTTCTTTTGTATAAAGTCCCTTACATTGAGTGCAGAAGACCATTCCCCATGGACAAAGCCTCTCCATGCTTCATATGACATGCGAATCCCTCCCTAAAATATTCAGGTATGGAATCCGGGCAAACAAAATACCGCCCGGACTTTCGCCCAGGCGGTCGGCTTCCAAAAGATCACACTCCACGTGGTATCTCCACTTCCGCCAGTCATGTGATCCCAACAAAATTATTTATATTTCTATAGTCATTCTACCGTAAAAATAATATTTATGTCAATTAGATATTTAAAATATTTTTCATAATATCCTTATTATTCCTTTATATCCAAATATTTTATGTTTACATTCTCCTGTTTCGCATTCTCTTCTTCATCAGCATGATAGTTCGGAGTTTTTTTATTGTGCAGACATTTCGAACAGTCAAGAATACATGTACGCGGACCACCAAGTACACAGCACCAATAAGTGATCGTTTCCTTAACGTCCGTGTTTTCGAGTCCTGTTTTATTCTTCTCAGCCATATGTTTCATCATCTCCTATGATTTAAAGATAACCCTAAAATCCTCGATCTTATCAAATACTTGCCAAACATATCGCGAAGTGCCTTTTTCCCTGTGAGCGTGCATTTCAACTAATTGAGGATCGTTAAGATAATCAATAAAATCATTATATGTTTTCCATTCAACTACGATCATCAGCTGCCTGGGCTCAACATCCCCCGCCTGATTATTCCTGTATTTACCAAGAGCTGCTACTTTCCCGTGATGACGTGCAACTTCTCTGGCTGAGTTTCGGACATACTCAAGATACTCCGACTTGTTTTTTACATCAAAGAGGTTCAATACAAAAACTGATCCTTGGTGCATTTAGTTTGTCCCCCTCGATTTGAATGATCCTAATCAATGACATTATTCATACCATATAAATCTGCACTAAGCCAACCTGGGATAAAATCAGTTTTAGCTGCCGAAAGCGAACATCAATGTGAAATAGCTTGTTGTTTCCATTTGTTCTTTTTGGGTTATCATCCCGGAATTTGTGTGATCAATAATGATGACTTCCTTATTGTTCACTCTCTCTGCACGGCGCATGGCCATGGAAAGCGCAGCCGGTGAATCAAGATGATCATTGCCCATAGCATACAGAGCAGAATAGTCATAATCAAAAATCGCGCGGATGGTTTGCTCATCCTTGGCCGCTGCTTTATCATAAGTAAGATAATGCGAAAAGTCAACCGAAGCTAAAAGCAAATACCCTTCTTTGCCTAATTCGGCATCAAGGTGATCCAATAAATTTTCGATCTCAGACAGCTTGACATCATGATGAAAAATCAACGGCAAGACTTGAGCGTTAGGAAGATAGAATTTTATAAATGGTATCACAGCGCCGATAGAATGTTCCTTTGCCAGCACTCTCTCATCTATCTTCACAAGTCCTTTCTGAGCCAGCACTGATATTGCTCGCCTTTCAGCCGACAGCGGACCGCTGGGTGTTGCCCAACTATTTGATCCACCGATTATCCTGGCCCCCGTGTTCGTATGATTAGGCCCCACCAGCACGATGATTTTAGGATCATTTTCAACAATAGCTTCAAAATAGCGGGCGTTTAAATGTCCAGCAGCAAGATGATGCGGAATTACCCCTGACGCAAGCGTCACGGGGACGGGAATCTTTTCACGCGATAGCGTTTTTTTCAACCCCAGATAATAATAAAAATCATCTCTGCTAACAAATGAAGACTCATGGACAGAGATTGACCGTTCAGATCCATCTGCATCATTTATGTTCCTTCTGTCAGCTGCGCAACAGCTTAGGAGCAGCATTAAGAGCGTGAAAACAGCTAAATATAAGAAGCGGGCTGGTTTCATTTTATTTTTATCCATTTTTCTGTACCATAAGTACTGACCTGATCGTTACGCACATTAAACAGCAGCGCTGCTTCCGCTTTATACTCTCCTGGATTTACCGGTCGAGCATAATAGATCAGCTTCTTATCGTCCTTGTTCACGACGAAGTGTATAGCCTGCCCTTTCACCTGTGTCGGATAGGCGGTATCTTTATTCCTATCTTTTAGATCAATATTTTCTAATGCGACATAGCGGAGTCCTGCTGGTAAAAAGTCAATTATTTCATAATTCCCGGATGGAGCCTTATCCTTTATTTCAAATTCTAAATTGACCTCGACCAAATCAGACCTGTTCAGCATTTCGCGTTCTACATTTTCAACTTTATAGATTCTTTTGATAAAGAGGTCAGGGTCTTTAGTAATCTCTTCAGGCTTATACGGCGAAGAATAAAACACCATTACTCCGACATCGCCCTGAATATCCATGAATGAAATTCTTGAAGCCTCCTGAGGCAACAAAGTCAACCTGAAACTTTCCCTGCCGGATAATTCTTTGGTCACCTTTTGATCTTCGTTTGAATAAGTAAATCTAACAGGTTCCGGATCCATATTATATAGATTATGCGTAAGAATTACCGCCTGCTCAGCCATATTCAACACTTTTTCACTCGGATTATCTAGCAGGTATTGAAAAAGCTTGTCTTTTTGGGGATGGTCTAACCTTGCTGCCAGCATAGCCATGCGTGAGGTCGCCATGATGACATCATCCTGATCTTCGCCTACATTTATCCTCATGACTGCTCCCAAATCCTCTCCATACTTTGTGATCAAATCGTCACACATCATCTCCGCAGCATGACCATTGCCCAAATCAAGCATAGCTAGAGCTAGATTAATATTTTCGGCTAATGATAAACCATTCTCCTTTAGCATTTGTTCTACCTGAAGCAACACAGGTTCACGCAGGGCCCCCAATCCCCACAATGCAGCACTTCGGTCAATTTTCTTTTCTTCTTCGAGCATTCGGTACATATATGCAGCCATCGCATCCTTATCCAGTTTTTCTGCAATCAAGGAGGCAGCCAAGGCCGTTAGCTCAAGGTCGCTTTCTGCGTAAGGCAGAATAGCGACTCCTCCATCCTCGCGCTGATAACGCAGTAAATCATCCGCAGGCTGTTCGCCGATCACATTGTGCAATGTCTCAGGAAAGTACTCCTGCATCAAATCCAAACCGATCTGTGCTGCCATTTTTTGTTCAAAACGCATCCCATTCTGACCTGACAAGAGGTGAAGCCCTCGTATATACTTGCTCTCCTGACTGTCACAAAAAATAATTTCAATCGGTTCACTTTCTTCGCTGAAATCTTTCAGCAACTGTTCCAGCCTGAAGCTCTCATCCAGATGTGCGTCAAATGATTTTGTCCATTCTAAAAAAGAATCCTCGACTGTAAAGCTCATACTTATCGAGTCCTTGTGATTCTTCACATTACCTTCCACTTTAAGTCCATACTTTCCGGGCTTCAATTTCGGCAGCTGCCAGTCTAAGGAAGAGTATGCATCTGCTGATGCTGTTCCCGTGAAAGTTTTACCTTCGGTATCCGACAGAGTATATTTATAAGTGATCCTATCATTTGCTCCCAGCCCTTCGCCATACCCGCGCAGAATAACTATCGGGCTATCTCCAGTCAGATATTTATCTTTCGCTACCAGGTCCACGAAGAAAGGTAATTTTGCCGAGATCTTTTTTGTGCCGCTTGCTGCCTTTAAATCAGAACTCAATACGTGGTAAGTCAATCGCCAGGAAGTAATATTGTCAGGAAGCTTAAAATTAGTTTGGGCCTTGCCTTGAGCATCAGTTTTCAGCGAAATGAATATTATTGTGTCGCGGAAATCCTTGCGATCGCTCCCGCCTTCTCCTCCCTTTTCAGCACCCGCCAAAACTGCTTTGGTAATGAGACTTGCGGGTGTTCAGTGGCATATATGAAATCTCCATAAAGCGGAAGTAAGAATATCCACATTTTGCTCAGCTAAATCAAAAATCGCCTCATCGACGAGATTAAGATTGATTTCCGCCGTGACAGGCTCTCCATTTAAGTCTTTTATATTTATACTGGCAATAACCTGCTCTCCGGGGCCATATTCAGCTTTATCAGTTGATATTTCAACTTGTAAGCGTTGTTTTTCCCTTTCAAACGCAACAATATACCCGGGTGTTTCATGATAAGCGTTTCCATCGAAAAATACCCCGAAAGCATTAAGATTTGGTTTGTCTTTAGCGTTGAAAATGAATTTATGTTCCGGCGAATCAGATACTTCATAAGCATTGATTTCATCTTGCCCGCGATAGTATAAGAAAGCATTCGTTTTCTCTATAAGCTGCAACTCATTTTCCATGAAGAAAAGGTTGACAGCTTCTTCTTCTGCATAACGCTGCCCTTCTTTCGACCCTTTCAAATGGTAATATTTGTAATCGTCCCATTCTCCGCTTTCTGCGGACGGTATCTCGATCCTGCTTTTAGCCATTCTCCCTGAACTATCTTGAGCTGTGAGCAGCACATAATAAGAAGACTTTTCATCCAAGCCGCTCTCATAGAAGATGCTGCCTTTCTCCCCGCTGGTCACTTCGAAATCTTTGATATGCTTTGTTGAATGGTTATAATAATAATCAGTGACTACCTTTTTATTTATGTAATCGTATCTTTGCCCCGCTTCGACTTTTTCCCAGACATTTTGATGTATGCTTCCTCTGATCAAAACATTTGCTGCCGGGGCAGCCAGAAAATTTTTCTCCTCAACGCTGGCTCCGGAATTTATGCTTTCAAGCTCTATATCATAGACCTCTCCTTCAAGTCTAAATCCATCCGCCTGACGTTTTGCTTCTCCCTTGATATACAGTTTGCTGTTAAATACTAGAATGCTTTCTGACGCCCTAATTTCCGCAGCCTCTGGTAAAGAGGCACGCACATGCATGTATCGATAGCGGTATGGATTATAATATTCCTCAGATATCGTTTCCCCGATATACGATATTTTTGAGCTCCCGTTTTCGTTTGTTACTGTCTGTCCATTTTTATCATACGTTTCGTAATCTACCGCCAGATCAGGCAACGGGGTTCCTTCATAAAAGCTTGCTCGTAATTCGAACGAGATTTTTTCTCCGGCAAATATAGCTTTTTTTTCTGGATTTAATTGCAATTGGTAGGCGGGTTTGGTATATGTTTCTACAGAAAAACCTTTTGACAATAATGTTGTTTCTCCGATACACAACCGTAAATAATAGTAATCAGGCTTGAGCACCGGCAGATCGATCTTTCCGCTGAATGTTTTATCCTGTACGGGGACATTCTGAATAAGTATTGGTGATGATTCTTCGCCGTAATAAGATCTTCGGCTGCTCCATAACTCTACCCTGACTTCATTTAAATTTTCCAAACCGTTTTCTCTTGATCCAACTATACCCCAATAATTTAGTTCATCACCAGGTTTAAATATCTCTCTTTCGAGGTATAAGTACTTCCAATATTTTTGAGCTTTTGTATCATCCCACCAGCTGTAGTAGAGATTATTCTGCATAAGCGGTATTATCGTTTCTTTTCCTTCTCCACTAACCCTGGCATACAGTGCATCATTTTCTTCTTTAGTTGAAAATATCGGCTTAATAAGCACCGCTCCGTCCTAGATCAGTGATCGCTTCAATTTTCTGTCCCAGGACCTCTACTTTGCCTTTTTCAAGTGGTTGTTTTTTGGCAAGATCATTTACCCAAATAAGTGTATTCTGTCTCCCTATCGCCGCGTAAGTCGCCAGATCAGTAATCTGCATCCATACTTGTCTTATATGATCCCCGACTTTTATATCGGCAACATAATAACCGGCTGGCAAACTCTGTGGGAAAATCAAATAATGGCTGTACTCATTCAGGGTCAAGAAATTAGTCTTAAATTCAGCTGCCTTTTGCAGTGAGCTTATATCCGTCCTGTATTCTCTGGACATATATGTCCATTCCGGGTATTCGTCTTTTTTTGCCAACGACGAGGCAAAATGTTCTCCATCTCTGAATGCGTATACAGTTATCTCTATTTCCATGTTTTTTATTTCTTGGACAGAATTTTCTCCCTGGATAAACCTATAGTCAAAATATGCATCAAAAACCGGTTCTTCGCCTACAGCGAATTCGTGCAGGACATTGCTTATATCAAAAGAAAACTTATCCTTATCTTCAGTATCGCGACTTGTTTCAAAAACAAAATGGTGATCCTCCGCCAATAGCTCATCGCTTCCAAGCATTGGCAAACCTTTTTTTACTGTTACCCTATAATATGTTCCGGCTTGGAGTTTTTCCGGAACAAACACCAACGAACGTTTATTTTGTTCGAATGAACCTTTTGTTTCAGGTGATATTTGGAAATATTTTTCTATTTGCTTGAGATCAAAGTTTGCGTGCGAAAAATAAATTTCTATTCCTGAATCAATCGGTACATCGGTAGATCGTTGCGCCGGCATTGATCCCAAAACCTTAAAGCTGCCTTTCGTCTGAAATGCCCAGCTCAATTTCTCTTGTTTTTTACCATTGAGATCGAAACTAAAACTGTATATCGTATCAGGCAGCAAGGGAGCCGAAGGTATTATACTGTATTCGTGCGCTGAATCCTTAATTGCCAAATCATAGGAAAATGAGGGTTGAATATTCAAGCCCCTCTTCAGGTCCGCCGCCGTCAGCTCACCCGAAGTCTTTATGGTAAACATGCTGGACAAGCTTATACCCATAGCGTCCTGTTCATCTGCAACTATATTTATCGTCTGGGTATCTTCTATTGAATTATCTTTGATAAAACTGAGCTTGCCCATTAGTAGGAATATAGCCGCGAACATCCCCACGGCCATCAGAATACCTAAGCCTGCTTTCAACTTCTTTTTGTTTTGCATATAGACACCTTTCCTTCTTTGCGAACAAAAAATCAGTTTCTCATTAATACCTCTTCTCAATAACTTACCTTGTTAATATTATACTATTTTGTTTAAAAAACAAAAACCGCCGCATATTCAGGTATCGTTCATTAAATCATACCCCTTTCGGCGTTTTTGTTTTTATTTACTATCTCTCGTCAATAGATCATACTGATAAGTCTGCTACTAACCATTGTAATTGATTTTTTTATTCACCGCTGGCTTGATCCATTCTTTAGCCGCAAGCAACTCAGCAATTTGCACGGCATTAAGCGCGGCTCCTTTTAGCAGATTATCGGAAACGACCCACATATTCAATCCGTTCGCTATCGTATAATCCTTTCGGATACGTCCCACGAAAACCTCATGTTTTCCTGCGCAATCGATCGCCAGTGGGTAATCATTATTTTGAACATCATCGATCACTACCACTCCGGCAGCCTTTTTACCAATAAAGCTCTGATATCTGTACTGAGGCAGCGGTTTTTCCGTTTCAATATTCACCTCGAATATTAGCGTATGACTGGCACACGAACTGTTGTCGCTGTAACCATGATTTTCATCGTCACGAATATTTTTCTGGTTTCGTTGTGCATTTTCATTTCTTCTTTTGTATAACCATTTTCTAAAAACTTATCAATGTGTAGTAATACATTGAAAGCGATTTGGTGTGGATAGACAGTGTGCGTAATTTCTCTTTCTCCCCAAAAAAATCACTGACTGCTGTTTCAATTCATCGATAGCCTGATATCCGGTTCCTGATACGGCTTGATACGTTGAAACTACTATCCTTTTGATTTTATAAATATCATGGATCGGTTTCAATGCCACGAGCATTTGGATCGTTGAACAATTTGGATTCGCGATCAATCCGTAATGCTTCCCGGCTTCCTGAGGATTCACCTCCGGTACGACTAACGGAACATCAGGGTTCATTCTAAAAGCATTGCTGTTATCAATCACAACTGCGCCTTCCGCGACGGCCTGCGGTGCGATCTCACGGCTGGCATCTTCTCCGGCGGAGAATAAGGCAATGTCCACATCGGCGAAGGAGCCTTCTTTGATCAACTGTGAATAAAACATTTTGCCCTGAAAAAGAACACTTTCGCCTTCATTACGCCGAACCATCGGAACAACCTCTGCTATCGGCAGCGAAGATTTTTCCAAGGTCGCGACCATCTCACGGCCAACCGCGCCCATTCCCACAACAGCGATTTTATACTTTTTCACGCTAAACACTCCTTTTATATATTATTGAATACTCATCCTTAACCACTTCCCGCTTTGATCAGCCGGAAAAACAAAAACAGCTAAAGCTGCCTTTAGCTGTTTTAAGCCACGACACCTCAACCTGCCCCCGCGGGATAGTTCTCCACCGTACATTGGGCTTCATATACGGTGACAGTACTGTATTTCTTAAATACAATTGTACAGCATTGGCAAATACTGCACTTCGGCAAAGGACCCTTTCTGTCCGGTTCATCACGGCCAGGCTTCCCGGAATACTGATGACCTTTGCGCCCCTACCCCACCTGTTCCGGTGAGGTAAAATTCAATTTTACCCTATTTTATGCCCTCACCATAATTTTGTCAACCTTTCTTATCCATGGCGATCCTGCCTTCTAAATGATCAATGAATTGACGCGCTGTTCGAGCTGAACGCGCATTGAAACTCAATTCCCATTTTAGGAGCCAAGCTTTGTTAATTGATCTTTTTCTATATTCAAACCTCTTTCTCTGGCAAGTTTTTCTACAATACCCAAATATTTTTGATCAGGAGCAATGAATGTTACGGCTATACCGAAACGGTCAATAGAAAGTTTTCCTGCAGTGTATCCATACTGCGCATATCTTCATCACTATTGCCGGTAAAACTCTGTTTCGATCGTTTGCTCTTTCGTAAACCAGGTAAAGCGTCTGTTTGAAGTTGCATAAATTAGAACATTTTGCGGCTTGGTCTCAACGCCGCCTTCCAATAGGGCTTTCATCTGCCTATATTCAGTTTCATTTTCTCCGAAGGACAGATCATCAATAAACAAAATAAAACGCTGCGGTCTCCTAGCCAAAGCAGATATTATCTGTGGAAAATCATCAAGATCCTGCTTCTGGATCTCGATCAGGCGGAGCCCCATATCCCCATATTTATTGATCAGAGCTTTGATCGTGGAAGATTTTCCTGTACCACGATCTCCATAAAGCAGTACATTGTTTCCGCGATAACCTGCCAAAAATTGTTCAGTGTTATTAATTATACGCTCCTGTTCCCACTCATATTCATAAAGCTGTTTAAAGCTTATCGGATCAGGATTATCGACCCCGGCAAGATAACGCTGTCCGTTATCATTGACCCACCGCAGTGTATTATATTCTCCAAAAAGCCCGGTGCCATTCCGATGAAAATATTCACTCAATACAGTTATTCCTTTGCTCCAATCAGACATCTCGCAAAAAGCCGAAAATAATTTGCGTTTTTTTTCAGCGACTATATCAATAAAGGGACTGTGTACTTCATTCCAATCAAGAAGTATCTCAATGCTGTTTTGTATTTTGCGGACTTTTTGTTTGAATATCTCCTGACACATTTGCGGAGAGAAAGAGGCCAATATCTGAATGTTCTGCAAGTCTGATACTGCAAGTGTCTTAGTCGCAGCTGGTATTTTTTCAAAGCAGAGTTTTTCTGCCTGAAGGCTAAAAATGTTTTCGTCAGCAAGCATCAAATTAAGTACATAATTTGGCCATGCATCTTTCCCTTGGTTTGAAAAAATCTCAGCCCAGGGAATAAAGGCAGCGAGGAATTCATTATATTTTTTTTTCCACTCCTCATACTGCAAATCGCCTGAATTCATTAAATCGATCATAATAACTATCAAGGGGTCTCTCTTTAAACCACGAAAAAGGATTATATCATTGTACGCTTCTTTGAATTTGTTTAAATATTCTCCCATTGTTCGCCTCCTTTTATTCAATCAACATTTTACCAAATATCAAGGCATTTGACGCAGGTTATTTACTTCAAACAGCTAATCCATTAAAATTGAGTAAATTCTGATGCAAAACATTTTAAGAAATGATCTTATTCAAACTTTTTGCACTATATAAATAGTTCGCGAGGTAAATCCTAAAATATGAAAAATCTTGCGCACTTACACTTATTTTTTCGATCATAACTTATTCGATAGTCCCTCTTTCATCTTTTGCTGCACAAGAACCTTCCCTTATCAGCACCCCTCTTCTTCCCTAATGCCGTAGATAACACTTCGTGCAGCTGATAGAACTTGCTGTAGATGCTTATCCTGGAGAATTCGAAACCAAGTACACTGCGACTTATAATTTAAATAATATTAGCTCTCTAGAAACCACCCTGCACTTAGAAACAGCTTGGACAGATTTGTTTGTTGGAGAACCGCAACTGGTTCGTAAAGATACTGTTGAGATAATAAGTGGTCAGCACTATAATAGCGATGGAACCTTTTTTTGGGATATTGATTTTGCCGCTAACGAAAACATTATGCTTGAATTTATTTTTAATTTTATACATCCTGCAGCTAAAGATGATTTGGTCTACACTGGTATTGCGGGATAAGCAGAACGTTTCCTGGTACGGTCCGGCAGGAAGCTTCTCAGTCCTGCTCCATTTTGGCGAATTGCCTCGGTTTGTTCACCTACATTGAACCGCAAAAATTCGACCTGACTGACCACAGGGGATCAACTGGTCCTGGGACGATTTGCCTGATTCGGGGAAAATCGATATCCGGGCTGATTTCACTACTGAAAAAGTTCCTGGGAAAAACCACTAAATAAAAGAAGAATCAGCGCTTTTACAGCAATTTCTACTAAATGATAATTATCGTGCAGCCGCCTTTTGTTTTCAAAACGCCGTAAAAAAAGCTTCACATAATGATCGGACTCCACTAAAACTTGGTCAGGCTTATTACCTGAATAAATCAGGCTCATTCGATAAAGCTCTAACTATATAGGAAGAACTTTTTCAGGATAACAATTCTTTTTCACCTGTATTACTCCGGAATTTAGCAAATTATTATTCCAATGAACCGCAAAAAACTTAAGAATATATATAACAGAGTGCGTGAGTTTATGATCGACCCCTTGCTCCAACAGTGGTTATGTTTAAAGTTAGAAGATTTTTCAGTTTCTAAAAGTCCTCCAGAAATCCTATCTCGGGGAGCTAGTGTCGATGAACTAAAAGCCGGGATCAATTTGACAGCTGTGTGCTCCGATCCTGATGGCGATATTGAACTGATGACGCTTTTTTACCGGTTGGCAGGCCAAGATTATATAAAGATCGAACTGAAACCGGATCCTTTTTCCTACACTCAAGCAATTACTCATTTGGTTCCCATGCAAAACACTATGCAGAATATCAGTTATTATGTTTATGTTTCCGATCGTGATCAGCATGTTTTACAAAGTGAACCGGAAGATTTTTTCTATATGTCTAAGGAAATAGCAAGTGCAACCTATTCCTTGCGCGGAGCAAAACTGGTTTTAGGCGAGTACTCCTTCGAGGAACAAATCAAATATTTTGATTGGTTCAATAATTATATGGAAACCGCTGGTAATACCGGCTTTGTACCCGTCGAAGGCAAAATGCCTTTGTTTATTCTTGGAGATTCTCCGCTAATTGACGATTATCAAAGGTCCCTTCTTCTTCAAATACTTTCCTGAACCATTTTCTCCTAAGGATATCAAAGCGCCTGTTTCAGCGCTATTATCTTGCTTATTGGTATGGAGAGGGCTGGTCGCAGCTTGAAGATGAGCTTTTCTTAGATTTGTCCGATGCTCTGATGTCTGACAAAGGATCTTTTTCACGTTTACTTAAATATCTCAAGATATAGATCCGTTGGTTTTTCCAAGATATGCTTTATTCTATCGGAAAAGGAAATGATTTTGAAACTGCCCTCCTTCAGAATTATAAAATCTCGCTCCTCAAAGCGAGAATTGCCTGCATGGTCAATTTATGGCAATAACTTTTTGGCGTTAGCTTTGATTTTTACTTTTACCTGGGCGGCTAAAACGGGCTTGTTTAAAAAGATTGCTCCGTTTATTGCATCGTTGATCATTAAAATATTCATCTCTATTTGGCTTATATAAAACAAGGGCTTTATGGTTTTCGCCATAAAGCCCTTGTTCTCTGCTTAAAATATATGCTTACCGCTTAACAATGATTGTTGTTCCCATGCCCCCGCCAATGCATAATGTTGCGAGACCATATTTGGAATCGCGTTTCTGCATTTCATAAAGCAATGTAACCAATATCCTGGCTCCGCTTGCACCAATCGGGTGTCCTAAGGCTATGGCTCCCCCGTTGACGTTGACCTTGCTCATATCAAAGCCTAAATCTTTGGCTACTGCGAGAGATTGTACTGCAAATGCCTCGTTAGCTTCGATGAGGTCGATATCATCCAAGCTAAGTCCAGCTTTTTTCAGTGCTTTCTTCGTTGCCGGTACCGGTCCAAGTCCCATGACCTTCGGGTCAACTCCGCCTGATGCCCATGCAACTATCTCAGCAAGAGGCTTGATCCCAAGTTCCTTAGCTTTTTCTTCGCTCATGATGACCAGGGCAGCAGCTCCGTCGTTTATGCCTGACGCGCTTCCCGCTGTGACTGTGCCGTCCTTTTTGAAAGCTGTCGGCAATTTTGCCAAACCTTCGGCGGTGACACCAGCCTTCGGATGCTCATCAGTATCAAATATTTTGGGGTCACCTTTCCTTTGCGGGATTTGCACAGGAACTATTTCATCCTTGAACCGACCCTCTTTGATAGCCTTTTCTGTCTTTTGCTGACTGGCAGCGGCAAATGCGTCCTGTTCAGCTCTGGTGATGCCATACTGCTCGGCAATGTTCTCAGCGGTTACTCCCATATGATAACCATTGTAGATTTCCCACAGGCCATCGTAAACCATTCCATCAATAACCTTTGAATCCCCCATGCGAAAACCCCATCTGCCTTTAGGCAGATAGTATGGGGCATCGGTCATGCTCTCTGTACCACCAGCTACAACTATATCGTTGTCACCAGCCAGGATAGATTGGAAGGCTAAGCTTACTGCTCTTAGACCTGATCCGCAAACCTTATTTATAGTCATCGTAGGCACTTCTATCGGGATCCCGGCACGTAGAGCTGCCTGTCTGGATATGTTTTGACCCAAGCCGGCTTGCAGCACGCAACCAAAAAGCACTTCATCCACTTGTTCCGGTTTGACATTTGCTCTTTTCAGTGCTTCAGCAATAACGATCTTGCCGATCTCGGCCGCGCCGACCCCGGTCAATGATCCGCCGAATGTTCCAATCGCCGTTCTTGCAGCACTAGCAATTACAACTTTTTTCATATTTTCACACCTTCTTATTCATTTTATTTGCAAAGAGACCACAAAAAGGGTTCAGATGCACCCACCCCTTGCATCTCTCCTTATTTTCCCCTAAATAATTAATATAAATAAACATGCATTAAATTTTTCTTTTTCTATTATTTATTGTATCGTCTTCTGAAATAATAACTCTTTCTTGATTGTGGATCTAGAGAACTACGCCGCCATCAACGCTTAAAACAGCGCCTGTGATGTAGCTTGCTTCGTCAGAAGCCAGGAATACAAACGCATTTGCAATATCCTCGGGTGTTCCAAGTCTTCCGAGCGGAACTTTTGCTTTGATGCCATCAAGAACCTTTTCCGGCATTTTAGCAACCATTGGTGTGGCGATGAACCCAGGAGCTACGGCACAAGAACGTACACCTTTAGGACTAAGCTCTTTTGCCCATGTTTTAGTCATCCCTATAACACCAAATTTTGCTGCGGCATAGTTTGTCTGACCAAAGTTGCCATACAAACCTACGACTGAAGAAGTGTTGATTATTGCGCCGCTTCCTTGAGTCAGCATGATTTCAGCTGCTTTTTGTCCACACATGAATACGCCCTTGAGGTTGATATTGATAACATTATCCCATTGTTCTTCCGTCATTTTTACCAAGCGACCGTCAGCGGTTATTCCGGCGTTATTGGCCAAGATATCAACTCTGCCGCATTTTTCCATTGCTACCTTGAATAAGTTATCAACATCTTCCTTTTTACTTACATCTGTCCTTACTGCCATGCCTTGTCCACCAGCAGCCTTGATCTCATTGATGACTTTCTCGACTTTTTCAAGTGTTCTTGCGCAACCGATCACAAAAGCACCTTCTGCGCCGTAAGCTTTTGCTATTGCTTCACCGATTCCGTCTCCAGCGCCTGTTACGATAGCTATTTTACCTTTTAATCTCATTTTAATTCCTCCTTTTTTATAGTTTCATTCCCATCGGTCCAAGCTTGAATATCGAAGCATCCATCACTTTCAGTTCCTTGGAAATTATAGGCTTAAAGCCCATCTGTTGGAGCACATCTTTTTCGAGATCTATACCCGGAGCTATTTCTCTAAGCTCCATCCCGGCGGAGGTGAGCTTGAAAACGGCGCGTTCCGTAACATAGAATACCTCTTGTCCACTTTGGGAAGCGTACTCACCACTAAAAGAGATTTGCTCGACCTTGGAAACAAACTTCTTGGATTTACCTTCCTGAACAATGACCATCTTATTATCTACATACTGGACCTCAAGTCCTCCCGCGGTAAATGTTCCGCAGAAAATTACTTTTTTGGAGTTTTGTGTAATGTTTATAAAGCCGCCAACTCCGGCTATACGAGGTCCAAATTTACTAACGTTGACGTTTCCGCTGCTGTCCGTCTCCGCCATCCCCAGACAAGCAAGGTCTATCCCGCCGCCGTCATAAAAATCAAACTGATACGGCTGGTCAATTATTGCTTCCGGATTGATTGCTGCCCCGAAGGCCAGACCACCCTGCGGTACACCCCCGATGGGTCCTGATTCGACTGTAAGATGTATCATATCCCCAAAACCTTCTTCATTTGCGACTGCAGCAACACCCTCAGGTATTCCTATCCCCAGGTTCACTATCGAGTCCGGTTTAAGTTCCATGGCAGCCCTTCGGGCAATTGTTTTACGCTCACTCATAGGCATAGGCTTGATTTCAGCCAGCGGTAATCTTATCTCGCCTGTGTAAGAGGGATTATAATCCTCTATGTAATCCTGCATGTGGTTCTCAGGTTTGGCTATGACAACTGCATCCACATATATCCCGGGAATCTTGACCAGTTTAGGATCTAATGTCCCGTTTTCTGTCAACCTTTCAACCTGAACGATTACAATTCCACCTGAATTTTTAGCTGCCTGGCAGACTGAGAGGACTTCAAGCGGCATAGCTTCTTTCTCAAGAGTAACGTTGCCATTGGTGTCCGCCGTTGTTCCGCGGACCATAGCGACATTTACAGGAATAGTCTTATACATCAGCCATTCCTTTTCACGGAGTGTTACCAATTCGACCAGGTCCTCAACAGTTTTGGGATTCAACTTGCCTCCCTGCACACGCGGATCGGCAAGCGTTTTAAGTCCTACATGAGTTATCGTCCCTGGTTTTCCCGCGGCAATATCTCGGAAAAGGTGCGATATTACCCCCTGTGGAAAATTGTAGCCTTCTATCTTATTTTCTACAGCTAATTTACCAAGCTTCGGCGCCAAATTCCAGTGGCCCCCGATGACTCTTTTTACCATACCCTCATGACCAAAATGATTTAGGCCTTTTCTTTTCCATCACCCTGTCCAGCGGCGTAGAGTAATGTTAGATCTCTTGGATGACCTGTCTCCAGAAATAGTTTTTCGATTGCTATTGAGAGCTCTTCAGGATGTCCAAAACCGACAAAACCATCTATTCCAATAGTTGAACAATCTTTAATAAGTTTTACGGCTTCATCCGCGCTCATGACTTTATTCTTTTTTGCCATATTGAACCCACCTTTATACCTTAGTTGCAACACCTGGCACGTGCAGAATAAATTTACTGCTGCACGGTCAAACGCAAAGGTATCTAAAACGGTATTAAAGTTCATTTCTAAGATAAAAGATACCTCGACCTCCCTTAGGGAGGTCAGGCACCTTTTATTAATATTAAGATCCAACAAACAAGATGCAACCAGGCAATCGACATTGCTTGGTCTGTTTCAATCTAACCGACGAAATGACTCGGCGCCCACATAACGATCTGCGGGAATGCCGTCAATAGATAACTGTAAAGAGGATTATTATGATAAATGGTATAACGCCTTTATAAATATGCATAAGGTTCATCTCCGGAGGAGCAATACCCTTCAGGTAGAATATTGAGTATGCAAACGGAGGAGTGAGGAAGGATGTTTGCATTACAACAATGTTCATGATCGCGAACCAAATAGGATCGAAGCCAAGCTTGACAGCTATCGGTGAAAACAGCGGAACTACGATCATAACGATTCCGATCCAGTCAATGAATGCACCCATAATAAATATTATAAACCACATTACGGCCAAGATCCCCCACTTGCCAAACGGAAGACCTAGGATAACATTCTCAACGACTGCCCCGCAGCCTAAGCGCATAAACACACTTGTAAAGAAGGCTGCTCCGACCATTACCAGCATGACCATTGATGTGGTTGTAACAGTATTGATACATGCTTCCCTGACACCCTTCCAGGTCAGTCCGCGATAGGCGAGAGCCAGGAAGACAGCAAAGAAAGCGCCAAGAGAAGCTGCTTCAGTAGGTGAAGCCAGACCAAAAAAGATCGAGCCGAGCACCGCAAGGATCAAACCAGCAACGGGCAGAACCGAAGTGAATATCAATTTGATCCTATCCCAAGCGCTGTATTGTGACAAAAGCTCTTTCTCAATCGCCGGTCCATCTGTTGGTATGATCAAGCAACGGACTGCAATATATATAATGTACATCAACGCTAAGAAAAATCCGGGTACAAAAGCTCCAATGAGCATTGCACCAACTGAAACGTTCGCTGTAGGAGCATAAACCAGGATCATGATGCTGGGCGGGATCAAAATGCCCAGAGCTCCACCGGCACAAATCGATCCGGCGCAAAGAGACTGGTTGTATTTGTATTTCACCATTGAGGGCAAGGACATCATGCCCATGGTTACAACTGTAGCTCCGACAACGCCAGTAGCTGCGGCAAATATTGTGCATGCCACGACAGTAGCTATGGCCAAACCACCGCGCAGTCCACCGAATATAATGAACATTGCGTCATAAAGTTTGGTCGCCAATCCCGATTTTTCGACGATGACGCCCATGAAGATGAACAGCGGTATCGCTATTAGGATGTAATCTGCAAATGTTACGTGCATGCGCAGCATAAAAGAAGAGGTGATCTGAGGTCCGACAAATATCGTACCAAAGATCATCGCTGTACCTGCTAAGGCAAGGCCGATCGGAAAATCGAGCAGGATGATCAGGATAAGGACGGCCAGCATTAAAAAGGTCAATAATCCAGCACTCACCACTCAACGCCCCCTTCCTCGATTCTTGATTTCCCGGTTATGATGTCTTTACCGGTAATCGCGATACTGAGATTTCTGATCAGTTGTGAAATACCCTGGAGTAAGAAGGTAACAACACCCAAAAGCATCCAGGTCTTATAAGGATATACGGGAGGCATTGATCCGGAAGCCGCTTTTTGTTTGCGGGCCCAAGCCAGAACAGCATCTCCGAACATGGAGTTGGCGATCAAGCCCCAAGTAGTAAAGAAGAGAGCGATCAATAAAATAGATGTTACAAGCGCTCTGACTCTGTTCGGCAGAAAAGCGCTTATTAGGTCGACACTGACGTGTCCGCCTTTTTTCCAGGTGTATGCCAAACCAAAAATCAGCATGATGCTGCTTATAAAATACGTGGCATCAAAACTCCACAGATTCGGCTTATTAAGCACATATCTGCAGAACACTTCATAAACAAGCTGTATAACGAGAAGGATCGCTAGGTAAGAAAAAAATCCTGGCAATCTTTTCATTAATCATGTCGATGAAAAGCACTACCTTTTTCACGAATATGCATACCTCTTTTCCCTGCAAATTTTGCAAAGGCAAGGTGTATGCCCGGATATAATCCGGGCATACCATTTGCTTTTTGGATCAGGATTCTATAATCTCTAAGTCCTACTTAGGAGCTCCGAATTGTCTGTCTTTGTCAGCAACGGGATCACGCTCAGGAACGATGAACCATTCATAGTCATCAAAGTCTCTGATGAATTGTTTGTATGAGGTCCACGCTTTGGTGAACAGAGCATTTTTCGCGTCTTGTTCGGTCTTGTCAATATAAGCCCAAGACATTTCTCTGATCTTAAGTTGGTCTTCCACAGAGAATTTTGACAATGTCCACTTCGGATTAGCCTGCCACTCTTTCAGCACTTCCAGGTCACCAACGATACCATAAGTCCAGCTCCACATCGTTGATTCAATGGTAGCATACTCAAGTATTTTTTGGTATTCTGCAGGAAGCTTGTTCCATTCATCCTTGTTCACGCCCAGCTCAAAAGCACAAGTCGGCTGGTGCATGCCAGGTCCGCAAATAAATGTTGAAACTTCATGGAAGCCCATTTGCTTGTTAACCATCGGGATGTTGAATTCGACAGCATCGATAACGCCTTTTTCCATTGAGGGATAAAGTTCCTGTGAAGGAAGCAGTGTAACGTTAACGCCAACGCTTCTCAGGATTTGTCCCCACCAACCAGGAGCACGATACTTCAGTCCATCGAAGTCTTTTAATGTTTGAACCTTCTTGTTGGAATGAGCCAAAATCTCAGAGTGGGTTACACCACAATAGAATATTTTGATATTGGAATTAAGCTCATCAAACATTTCCTGCATCATTTCCTGACCGCCGCCAGCATATATCCAAGCTAAGTGCATCGCCGGCTCCATGCCCATCGGGGTGGAAGCGAACAGCGGAGCTGCCGGGTGACGATCCAGCCAGTAACCTGTCCAGCTGTGATATGCTTGTACAGTGCCTGCGGAGCAAGCATCCAATACTTCCAAGCTGCCTACGATAGCGCCGGCCGGGAGAACTTCGATATCAAATTTTCCGCCGGTCATTTCTCTTACGTCGTCAGCTACACGGATAGCCATGTCATGAAGCAGCCAGCCCTGGCTCCAGCCAGTCTGGAGAGTCCACTTTACTTCCGGGAGACCACTGTCGCCGGAAGCAACCGGTGCTGCAGGAGCAGCAGGCTCATCGGAGCCGCCGCCGCATCCGGCCAGTACGAACGAGAACACTAAAAGAACTGCAATAAGGGCTACAAACTTTTTGTTCCTACTCAATTATCTCTACCTCCATTTTTTTACTTTTACTGCCTAAAACAAGAAATGCCCTACTAAACGCGATACCCCCTTTCATAAAAGCTTTAAAAATACGATATATATTTTGCCAAGTGTTGCCGATAATAAAATAACAAATCTGTAACAAATATTCATTAAATTTAAAAAATATCATTAAAATTTTTATACAACTTTATATTATACGATAGGCCAGGATTAAACAAGAGGTAAAAGCAAACCATCACACTTAATCGGTAATATTATTTATGTAAAAGCGATGAAACTCGCACCACTGCGTAATTGCTCTAAAGTGAAATATTTTTCCTTACAACCAGCATCCTAGCTTCTGACGATAACAATTTTGACATCGATAAGAGAATTCCTTCCTGAAAACATAAAAAAACCGATAAAATTAATCCAATATTATAGACATTGTCTATTATTTAAGATATTTTATGTTATAAAGGTTTCGGTTATTACTTAAGAACTATCTCTTCTACTTGCTTATGGGGAATACTTTTTATGCTGGTAAAAGAACTTATTGCTGAGAATAGCATCCTTTGCTCTTCGGGCACAAAAATTGGTCTTGCGGCACAAATGCTTGCCCGTTCTGACTCTCCGCGTATCGCAGTGTTGCACAATAACAAAGTTGCCGGAATCTTCACAGCCCGCAGTCTTGCTCAGGCATATCTCGATCACGCTTCACTTGAAACCCCTGTAGACAATTACCTTGAAAAAGCTATGCTTATCAGTCGCAATGCAATTTCTTCCGAACTGTTGCCCTATCCCCTCGAGCAGACGATCATTGTTGATGACGAGGGACATTTTGTCGGATTCATTTCTTCGAACAAATTAGCCGCTTCCCTGCGCAGTCAACGCGACAGCGCAAGCGGCAACCTGGAAGCTATTCTATCCGCGAGCATCAACTGCATTTTATGCATTGATACGAAACATAAAATAGCCTACCTGAATGAAAGAGCGGCCAAGCTCATCGGGCTTTTGCCCGAAGATGCACTTGGCCGTGATATCAATCAGCTGATACCCAACAGCCGCCTTCCGGAAATTCTGAAAACCGGCCAACCGGAAATCGGCTATCGTTTCGAATTCAGCGATAAACATTTTATAACCAATCGTACTCCAATCCTGCACAAAGGCTCAACCATCGGCGCTTTAGCAATCTTCCAGGATATCACCGAGATGCAAACCGTGATTGACGAATTGAGCAATGTGCGGAAATACAAAGAAACCCTGGAGACTATAATCGATAATGATTATGACTGTGTAGTCGTAGTCGACACCGAAGGTATCATTACCATGTATAACAAGGCTTATGAGAAATTTATCGGTATTCCCAAGGACAAAGCCGTTGGCAAACACGTTACTGAGGTCATCGAAAACACGCGGCTGCACATCGTGGTTAAAACTGGAGTCCCTGAGCTTGCCGCTTTGCAAAAGATCTGCGGACGCGAAATGATTTGTAACCGCGTACCCATAAAGGAGAACGGCAAAATTATCGGAGCTATAGGTAAAACAATGTTCCGGGACTTCAATGATTTTAATGCTTTCGTTGAAAAATTCAGTAAAATGCAGGTCGAGCTTGAATATTACCGGGATATTGTGAAGAAAATCCAGGGTACCCAATATACCTTCGATCATATAATCGGAGCTAGCCCGGAAATGCAAGAGCTTAAAGAAATGGCCCAAAGAGCAGCTCAACGTAATTCCACCGTTCTGGTTCGCGGCGAAAGTGGGACAGGCAAAGAACTTTTCGCGCATTCCATTCATTACGCAAGTCCACGCAAAAACGGTCCCTTTATCAAGGTGAACTGTTCGGCTATCCCCGAAACTCTTCTGGAATCAGAACTTTTCGGTTATGAAGAAGGTTCTTTTACCGGCGCCAAGAAAGGCGGAAAGCCGGGTAAATTCGAGCTTGCCCACCGTGGGACTCTCTTCCTTGATGAAATCGGCGATATGCCCACAAATATGCAAAGCAAGCTCTTGAGGGTCCTGCAGGAAAAAGAATTGGAAAGAATAGGCGGAACAGAGCCAATTTCTGTTGATGTGCGACTAATTGCTGCGACAAATCGCAACCTGGAGGATCTTATAAAAAAAGAAAAATTCAGGCTAGACCTTTATTATCGCCTGAATGTTATCGAACTGCATATCCCACCGCTTAGATTTCACAAAAAAGATATCGATGAGCTTACCGTATATCTTTTGAACAAACTCTCAACTAAACTTGGCTGTCCTATTCCGCTCATCGACGAAGAGGCCCGTCAGGCACTAATAAATTACAACTGGCCCGAATATCCGGGAACTCGAAAACGCTCTGGAGCGCTGTCTTAATTTTATCGATCACGGGATAATCAAGCTGGCTAATTTACCCTATCATATCAAAAATGCTTCGCAGGGAATGAAAACATGGCTCTGGAGCTAAAGGACCATTTAGAGGAAGCCGAACGCCTGACCATCGTAAATGCTCTTAAACGGAGCAACGGGAACAAGGTTCGCGCAGCTAAGCTCCTGGGCATCAGTCGAGCAAACATATATCAAAAAATCAACAAGTACCATATAAGTTGATCAATTTTTCTTTTATTATTTGCAACGGCTTTAGGCAACGACTGAAAGCGGCCGGAAAATCCTTTTTCGCGAGATTTTCTGTCAAAGCCGCACTTGCTGCCATTATATAACTAATATCATTATTTACTCCTCGGGAAGAAAGTAAATATTTTTTACGCATGTCCTGCACAATAGACAAAGGCTGTTTATATGCATGTCCGCATATAAGGTGCTGGCCGGCAGCCAGTTGATCAAAAATCCGGAACTCGCGGTGTAAAGCTATTTCATAATTGATATGACTTAATTTTGAATGTCTGATTTCTCCGTTGTTATGAGCCTGGCATAAATAATCCGCTGTAAAATGCAATATTTTCCCCAACCCGTTGCTGAAATCACCGATGTCCAAATATCTGCGGTCGTTGGCCAAACTACCAAGCTCTCTCGTGAAGTAATGGATGCTCTCATTGTAATAATGAGGATACTCCCTTTTTTCCCACGAAAAATCCGGTTTGACACTCCCGTATAGCAATTCCTTCAGATTGAGTTCAAATGCGTATTTTTCAAACATATAAGCATGAACTAATTTAGCTACCTTGCGATGGGTCTGAATAAGCATATTTTCTCCTTTTATGTTAATATTTTACCATAATTTGGCTTTCAGAGTGTGGTTTTGCACTGAATCCTTTCTCTCGTGCAGGAATTCCGTTTTTTGTGTCGAATGTAATGCATTGGCAAAAGGGGGATGGTTTAACAGTATGTTGAAAATTCTGCGGATAACAGCTTTTATGATGATATGTTCATTTATGTGCAGCTACATCGCTCTGGCCGCTCCGGCCGAGTCTGACCTTATTCATCAGCAGGAGGTGCTTGGCCAGCAGATCGAACAAAAGGAGCAGGAGCTAACTCAGAAAAAGGCCGAACAATCAAAAGCATTGACCGAGCTTAAAACTATAAATAAGACGCTTAGCTCTACGGAAAAGAAGTTGCGCAGCACCGAGAGCAAACTCAATAAGCTTCTTGCAGAATTGGATCAACTGGAAACGGCAATCAAAGATGGCGAGGAAAATCTTGCCGGGAACGTCAATCTATTGAGTGAACGTTTGAACACCATCTATGCTCAGGGCAATGTTCACATTCTGGAGGTTTTGCTTTCTTCAACAAGCTTTACAGATTTTTTGACACGCTGGGATTTAGTTTCTCGTTTGGCAAAGATGGATTGCACTTTGATAGACGAAGTCAAGGAACAAATCAGTGCTACCCAGGAGCAAAAAACCAGGTATTGGTTAAAAAGAAACCCTGCTCGATCTGCAGGACGATCAAAGCCGTCAAAAAGAAGAATTGAAATTGGCCAGTTCCAGACAAAGCGAGCTGTATCAAAATATTTCAAATGAAAAAGAACAAATCGAGGCTGCCCTTGAGGATCTCGAAATCGAATCTCAGAAAATCGAAGAAGAGTTGATGAGGCTCAATCCCAATACGCAATATGTGGGCAGCGGAAGTTATATTTGGCCGACGCCCGGGCACACAAGAATCACTTCGCCTTACGGCATGCGCAGGCATCCGATCCTAAGGACAAACAGGATGCATACCGGCGTTGACATCGGGGCTCCAAACGGCGCTTCCATAGTAGCTGTCGACCACGGGTGCGTAGTCAAGGTCGGTTGGTACGGAGCCTATGGCAGGGTCGTTATGGTCGACCACGGAAATGGGATAGTCACGATGTATGCTCATACTTCGGCGGCCCTGGTAAATGTCGGTGATCCTGTGCAAAAGGGACAAACAATAGCCAAGGTGGGGTCGACCGGATGGAGTACCGGTCCGCACTTGCACTTTGAGGTTCGTATCAATGGTAAATATACAAATCCGCTTAATTATATCAAGAAATAGAACCTTTGTAAAAACAATATACAAAAATATATGATGTTGCCAGCTGCACAGCTGTAAAAAAGTCACCTTCGCAGGTGACTTTTTTTGGCAAAGCATCTTATCGAAATGTTGTATTTTTTCTTCATAATATTGTCAATAATACGCTAAGCGTAAAAATACTTAGTATGGTGCCGATAAAAGTTATTGAAGAGACCAACTGTGGATCACAATCATATTCAATTGAATAAATGACCATAATTGCACCGGAAGGCATTGCCCCAAGAACGATCATTACCTTTGCCAGCAGCGGCTCAACCGTCAGGATCAATGTGATCAGGTAGGCGATCAGCGGTGAAACGATCAAGCGCAGGAAAAGCCCGAGGCTTGTAGCTCCCCAGCGGACATTGAATATCTTCATCTCTGCCAGCTGCATGCCAAGGACTATCATCACCAAAGGAATCGAAGCGTCTGCCACCAAACTAATTGCGTTGTAAATATTTTGAGGCAGGGGAAGATTTAGGTACTGCCATATTATACCCAGGAAAAGCGCATGTACGACGGGCATTTTCAGCACTGAAACAAATGATTGCTTCGCGCTGAACCTACCCTTGGCTGTATAATATAATCCAAGTGTGCTCATCACAATAGTGTGCAGGATCATTATCGCCACCGCGTACTGAAAGCCCACTTCGCCGTAAGCAAAAAGCATTAGCGGCGCCCCGTAGTTTCCGTTATTCATAAAAGCTGTTGAAGCAATCAAAGCACTGGTCTTCGTCGAATCAAATTTTCTAAATCTCGCAATAAGCATGACGATCAAAATAATTGAAACAGTCAGGGCGAGTGAATAAATGAGGATATTCAAATACTTCGCGTCAAGCTTTACATTGTAAAAATTTCTAAAGATCAGCGGAGGAGTCATCAGATATAAAGCAGTTGTCGAAACAGACTTGATATTTAGTTTAAATATTTTTTGTCCGATAAATCCTGTAGAAAATATGAGCAGAACCGGAAGAACCACTTGCAGGAGCATAGACATTAAGATCACGATCCTATCTAAAATTAAACTAATGCTTATTATATATTTATTTTTTATTCTGGAACAGTAATTCTTTGCTCTTTTATCCAAAATCCGATAAAATTTGAGAATTCCCTAAAATTTTTGTTATAATTTAATCAAACGGACGCATACAACCTATTTCCGCATTTATTGACCTATTTTGACCTTTGCTTATAACTGCCGCTCTTGTTATATTATGTTTAAGGTCAATAATGGTCAAACTCGGGAGGTGTACATATGGGTAAAGCAGTTGGCATAGATTTGGGTACTACCAATTCCGTCGTCGCTGTTCTTGAGGGGGGGAAGCCCGCGGTCATCGTGAATGCCGAGGGCAACAGGACGACTCCTTCAGTTGTTTCTTTTCGCGATAATAACGAGCGTTTGGTTGGGCAGGTGGCCAAGAGGCAGGCAGCGCTAAATCCTGAAAAAACCCTGTATTCAATAAAACGTTTTGTTGGTCGGCGCTATTCAGAAGTTTCCAGCGAAATGGAGCTGGTCCCTTACAAGGTCGTTGCAGGAGCGGGGGATAACGTGCGCTTCGATATTTCCGGAAAGCTTTATGCGCCAGAAGAGATTTCGGCAATCGTCTTAAAAAAGCTTGTCGATGATGCTTCAAAATATCTCGGGGAAAAAGTCACCGATGCCGTGATCACTGTGCCGGCATATTTTAACGATTCACAACGGCAGGCGACCAAAGATGCAGGAAAGATCGCCGGTATAAATGTTTTGCGTATTATTAACGAACCTACTGCCGCTTCTTTGGCTTATGGTTTAGATAAAAAGAAAAATGAAACTATTCTGGTTTTCGACTTGGGCGGTGGTACTTTTGACGTCTCCGTACTTGAAGTCGGAGACGGAGTTTTCGAAGTGAAATCAACTAACGGCGATACTCATCTTGGCGGCGATAATTTTGACAAGATGATCGTAGATTGGTTGGCTGAAGAATTCAAAAAAGATTATGGGATTGATCTGCGCAAGGACAAGCAAGCCCTGCAGCGCTTGACTGAGTCTGCCGAAAAAGCGAAAGTGGAGCTTTCCAGCGTAAACGAAACTCAGATAAGTCTGCCGTTTATCACCGCAGATGCTTCTGGTCCTAAACACATGGAAATGAAATTAACCAGGGCAAAATTCGATGATCTTACCCATGAACTTGTTGAACGTTGCCGCGGCCCTGTTAAGTCCGCGTTAAGAGACGCCAAATTGAATGAAAAGGACATAGATGAAGTCATTTTGGTCGGAGGTTCAACCAGAATACCCGCCGTACAAAAGCTTGTCCGGGAGATGACCGGAGGAAGGGATCCAAATCAGAGTGTGAATCCCGACGAGGTTGTGGCTATCGGAGCAGCTATCCAGGCCGGTGTTTTATCCGGGGAGGTCAAGGATGTGGTTTTGCTTGATGTAGCTCCTCTTTCACTCGGTGTTGAAACTTTGGGAGGAGTTATGACCCGCTTGATCGAGCGCAATACGACCATACCGATGCGCCGCTCCGAGATCTTCAGCACTGCAGAGGATAACCAGCCGGCAGTTGATATTAACGTCTTGCAGGGTGGCGTGAAATGGCCAAGGATAACAGGACTATAGGCAAATTCAAGCTTGAAGGCATCTCTCCGGCTCCAAGAGGAAGTGCACAAATCGAAGTTACTTTTGACATTGACGCGAATGGTATACTAAAAGTCACTGCTAAGGATAAGGGCACAGGCAAAGAACAATCGGTAACCATAACTGGTTCTTCTACCCTTGACAAAGCAGAGATCGATCGTATGGTAAAAGAGGCTGCCGAGAACTCTATAGAAGACAAACGTCGCCGCGAGGAAGCCGAGGTCCGCAATGAAGCCGACACGCTTATATACCAGATGGAACGCAAACTCAAAGAAGAGGGCAATGTCCTTGCCGTTCATGAAAAAGCGCGCATAGAACAACTCCTTTCTGAATTAAAAACCGCGCTTCAGGAAAATGCCGCTGTCGAAAAGATACGTTCCATAATAAGCGACCTTACACAAGCCCAGGCTGCCTTTCAACAGGCTTCGTCCCAGGCAAGAGAACCAGAAGAAGCTGATACAGGAAGATCACGGAAAAACATGGCAGTAGTGATGATGTGATCGATGCCGAATATACCGAAGAACAATAATCAAGCAAAGCCACGGAGCATCGGTCTTTTTAGCCCGATGCTCTGTAGTTTATGCCCGCGGGAGGTAAAAGATGGCTGCACAGTATAAAGACTATTATCAAATCCTGGGTCTAAAAAGGACCGCCTCCGCAAAAGAGATTAAGGACTCTTACCGCAAGCTTGCTCGGGAGTTTCATCCCGACCTTCATTCGGGCACCTCAAAAAAAGAAGCCGAAGAAAAATTCAAGGAAATCAACGAGGCTTATGAAGTATTGGGCGATATCAATAAGCGTAAAAAATATGACACTCTCGGTACTGATTGGCAACATGGCCAGGATTGGCAGCCGAGATCTTCTTCCGCAAGCGATACTCAATTTTATACCTGGGGTAATAAAACCGCAGATGGTTTTAGCGGCAGTGGCTTCAGCGATTTCTTTGAAGCTCTTTTCGGGAACGGTTTTAATTTCGGACAGGATCACCCGGGCTTTAATGAAAAACATCGATCCACGGCTATGGAAAGAGGACGGGATTTAGAAAGTGAACTTGAACTCAGTCTGGAAGAAGCATATCACGGAGGGCAAAAAACACTGCTGCTGGACCAGCGTGGTACTAAGCTGACAGTCAAAATACCACCCGGTGTGCGAGCTGGAGGTAAAATAAGACTAAAAGGACAGGGAATGGAAGCTCTCCCGAAGGGTAAACGAGGTGATCTGCTCTTGAATATCTCCTTGAAGCCTCATGCTATTTTTGTATTGAATGGAGACGATCTTGAAGTCAGGACAGTCATCACTCCACCCCAGGCAGTTGGCGGTGACAAAATCACTGTTCCCACACTTGACGGCGATGTTAGTTTGTCCTTACCTCCGATGACCCACAACGGTCAGAAATTTCGCCTGCGTGGTAAAGGCTGGCCTAAAAAGGGCGGTGCCAGAGGAAACCAATATGTTCAAGTTGTTATCGACATCCCATCACAAATGACTCCGGAAGAAACCGAGCTCTATCAGAAAATATCCCAGCTTAAAAAACAAAAATAAAACCTTTAATCCAAAGAGGTGATCAAAATGGACTTTAACAAATACACACAAAAATCCAGAGAGGCAGTTTCTGCTGCCCAGAATATAGCAGCCGGAATGCATCATCAGGAGGTTAACAGCCGGCACCTTTTCTGCTCTTTATTAGAACAGGAAAATGGTATGATCCCCAGGATCATAAGTTATGCTGGCCTAAATTTTCAAGATATCATCGAAAGTACTCACGAACTATTAAAACGTCTGCCTTCTGTTCACGGATACGAATCTTCTTTAAGCTCGGGCAGTGATCTTATCCGTGTTTTAGCGAGAGCGGAGAAAGAATCGCGAGATATGAAAGATCAATATGTCAGCGTCGAACACCTTCTGCTCGGACTTTTAGAAGACGGGGAAAAGGAACTTAAGGGTCTCCTTGCGAGATCCGGACTAAACCGAAACATTCTCTTGAACTCGCTGCAGTCAATCAGAGGCAGTCAGCAAGTAACAAGTGAAAACCCCGAAGATACTTATGAGGCATTGCAAAAATATGGTCGTGATCTGACAACCCTTGCCCAGGATGGCAAGCTTGATCCGGTCATCGGAAGAGATGATGAAATACGTCGCACTATTGAAATACTTTCCCGCCGGACAAAAAACAATCCCGTACTGATAGGTGAACCGGGAGTCGGCAAGACCGCGATCGTTGAGGGACTTGCCCGAAGAATTGTCACAGGCGATGTTCCCGAGGGCTTAAAAAAACAAAACGAGTCATTTCACTTGATATGGGGGCATTGATTGCCGGCGCAAAATATCGCGGAGAGTTTGAGGAACGTCTTAAGGCTGTCCTAAAAGAAGTTCAAAATTCCGAAGGACGTATCATTCTATTTATAGATGAGCTGCACACAGTAGTCGGAGCGGGAGCGGCCGAAGGCTCAATGGATGCGGGCAATTTGCTGAAACCTATGCTGGCACGCGGTGAACTTCGGGCCATTGGTGCTACGACTCTTGATGAATACCGCAAACATGTAGAAAAGGATGCCGCCCTCGAACGTCGTTTTCAACCTGTTATAGTTCTTCAACCTAGTGTGGAAGATACAATTTCGATCTTGCGCGGATTAAAAGAACGCTATGAAGTTCACCACGGGGTCAGGATCAAGGATAGTGCTTTGGTGGCCGCTGCTGTTTTGTCAAACCGTTATATTTCCGATCGTTTTCTTCCTGATAAAGCCATCGATTTAATGGACGAGGCTGCCGCACGCCTTAGGACAGAGATAGATAGCCTACCCACAGCCCTTGATGAAATCAACCGTCGGATCATGCAGTTGGAAATCGAAGAAGCTGCGCTCAAAAAAGAAACTGACTTCTTTGTCCAGAGAACGTCTGGACAAAATTCAATATCAACTGGCAGAACTTAAAGGTGAAGCCGACTCGATGAAAGCTCAATGGCAAGTCGAAAAACAAGGTATATCGCGTCTGCGTCAATTCAAAAAGGAAATTGAGGAAACCCGCAATGAAATCGACCGGGCTGAACGTGAATACGATTTGGAGCGTGCTGCCGAATTAAAGTACGGTCGTATGGCTGAACTTGAACGTAAGCTAAAATCCGAAGAAGAACATTTAGCCGGGAAACAGAAAGGGCAAATGCTGCTCAAAGAAGAGGTCGACGGAGGACATCGCCGACGTTGTCAGCCGTTGGACCAATATCCCGGTAAATAGGATTGATGGAGGGCGAAAAAGATAAACTTATCCGTCTGGAAGAAGTTCTGCACGAACGGGTCGTTGGTCAGGATCAGGCTGTAAAAGCTGTTTCTGCAGCAGTTCTGCGGGCGAGAGCAGGAATTAAAGATCCTCGCCGCCCAATTGGAAGTTTTATATTCCTGGGCCCGACTGGTGTGGGTAAAACCGAATTAGCCCGTGCACTTGCGCATACTTTGTTTGATGATGTGCAGAATATAATTAGGATTGATATGTCAGAATACATGGAAAAACATTCTGTTTCCAGACTTGTGGGTGCTCCTCCGGGATACATCGGTTACGATGAAGGCGGACAATTGACGAAGCCGTCCGCAGACGCCCTTATACGGTAATTTTGTTTGATGAGATCGAAAAAGCTCATCCAGATGTCTTTAATATTATGCTGCAGATACTTGACGAAGGAAGACTCACAGATGGGAAGGGAAGAACAGTCGATTTTAAAAATACAGTTTTGATCATGACTTCAAATATCGGCAGCCAGAAATTTTGGACCATCAACGATCTGGTTCCGGCGATTACCAAACTATCAAGGAAGTCGTTAACGGCTTGTTGAGCAGATACTTCCGTCGGAATTTTTAAACCGGGTCGATGAAATAGTGGTCTTCCATGCTTTACAACCAGAACATCTGCAAAAAATAGCTGCGATCCTTTTGACTGATCTGGCTGCTCATCTGGCAGATTCCGTACATATCAACCTCAAATGGTCAAAAGAAGCATTAATCTATCTGGCTGAAAAGGGTTATGATCAAGTTTTGGAGCCAGACCAATGAAACGTTTGCTTCAAAACGAAGTTGAAACTCCCTTAAGTATAATGATAGTCAACGGTAAAGCTTTCTCTGGCAGCGAGATAATGTTGGATTCAGTCGATAGCCAGCTGACACTCACCATCGAGAATGTTTGAAAAGTTAAAAGATATCCGCCTTCAAGGTCGGATATCTTTTAACTTTCTACAGTTTTATATTTTAGTTTATATTTTTCCCACGATCACAGCTTATGCCAGAATTTCCCGGTATACATCACCGACCAATTCAACAGGATGATACATTCCTCTTTTGATTGCCTCGACGAAATCTGACAAATCATTTATATGGCTCGCGAAGCGGCGCATATCTGCCTATTTCGTTTGCGTGGTGTGCATCGCTCGCCCCTACAGCCGGGAGATCAAGCTCCAGAGATATATTATATGCCGCTTGATTATCACGCAGCATAGTATTTCCATTGTAAGCCTCAACTGCTGAAATCCCTTTAACACGACGAAGGGCACTCCCAAGTCCGCGATAATTATCTCTGAATGGGTGGGCACTTATGGCAACAGCTTTATGTCTTCCCACTTCTGTTAGGAGTTCTTGCGCACGTACTCTTCGTTTGGGCAGACAAGGCAGTCCAAAAACCTGTATTTCTCCTTCATAAGTCAATACTTCCGCGCCGACCAAAATCAAAAACCCTGTTTTTTGGGAATATTTTTTTGCTCTTGAGCTGATATCCATACTGTCATGGTCGGTGATACATACCCCGTCTAATCCCAAATTTCTCGCTCGGTCGACTATTTCCTCAAGGCAGAGCGTACTGTCTTGTGAATATGTGCACTCATGGATATGTGTGTCAATTATCATCGGCTTTTACCATTTTCTTTTCTTTCTCCCCCCGAATAAAGCGCTCTTAGCCAATCTGTATTTTTGGTCAGTTCCACTGGCCAAAGCTGCGTATTCTACCTCACGCATTGCAGCAGCAATATGTTCGATGACATGCGGGTTGATTTTTTCAACGAACGGAGCAGCTCTTTGATCTCGGTCCTTTTTGTATTCCCGGACAAGGACATGGGCTGGGCATGGCTTGGATATTTAGAATACGCAGCGCTTTTTTTATTTCATATTCCCGCAAATAAGCCAAGGGACGGATAACGATGACTTCCGTCTTATCCAGATATTTTCGTTGAAATGTGCGGATCGCGGAATATAAAATGCTCATTAAAAAAGTTTCGATAGCATCATCAAGATGATGGGCGAAAGCCACTTTGTTATATCCTTCTGACCGGGCAAATTATGGATTATCGCTCTTCGAAAGTATGAACACCGCGCGCAGGGATTCTGTTTTTCATTATGCAGGATCTCTTGCGCCAGTTCCGCTCGTTTGATAATGAAAGGCACCCCAAGATTATTGCATATCTCGGCAAGATGTCTATAATCGTTGTCTTCGGCTGGTTTGAAACCAAAATCAACAGTAATGGCAGCTAATTCAAATGAAAAGCTGGCATGCTTCCTGATCGTGTTTAAAGCGCACAATAAGAAAATGCTGTCTTTGCCACCAGACAAGCCCACTAAAACTCTGTCCTGATCAAAAAGCATATCAAACTCGACAATACTTCTTTGGATCTTTCTGATCACACTTTTAGAAATTGATGGTTTACTTATAGAAAAACTATTTAACAATCACGCATCTCCCTCTGGCGGTACAATACAGATAAAACGCATGACTGAATCCGCGCTATTCGTAAACTGATGTGTCGTTCCCGCCGGAATATAAGCGTAGGAATCTCCGGTAACCTTTTCCTCGACTCCGTCAATACTTATTGTTCCGCTGCCGCTGATAATAAATGCAATATGTGGCCAAGGATGAGTGTGTTTTGGCGAGCAGCCACCTGGAGATAGTTCAAATAAGCGCATGACATAATCCTGCCAACCTTCTTTCGGTCCAAGCAGAGCTTTCTTTAAAACTCCTTTGGCTCCGTTGCCCTCGAAGCTTTTAGCCACTACTCTTTCAGCATGACTTATCGGCATTTTACTTCCTCCCTCAATTTGTTTGTTTGATCAGGCTAACAACCTTTATCTTTTCTTGCCTACCATAGTATTTTCCTGCAACTCTTCCTTGTCCGCGCTAAAAAGAAAATCTAATTCTTGTTTTTTGAGCTCTCTATATTCACCCGGCTTTAGGCTTTCATCCAATTCAACATTTCCGATGCACAGGCGTTTAAGATAGGTCACCTCTTTTCCTACAGCCCGAAACATCCTCTTTACCTGGTGATATTTGCCTTCAACTATAGAAACTCGCACCTTCGAATTTGAGTTACTGCTGATTATATCCAATTCTGCAGGTAATGTTATATACCCATCATCCAGTTCAACTCCTGCCCGGAATATTTCCTGGTCTTTTGTGGAGATAAACCCGTTTATTTCAGCGTAGTAAGTTTTTTTGATTTTTTTTCGCGGTGAGGTTATGTTATGAGCAAATGAACCGTCATTAGTAATGATCAACAGTCCTTCTGTATCTTTATCCAGTCTGCCGACCGGGAAAGGCATAAAAATACGATCTTTTTCGCTCAATAGTTCGATCACTGTTTTTTCTCTGTTATCAACAGTTGCAGATACACATCCTGCTGGCTTATTAAACATAAGATATATATGCCGCTTAAAAAAGACCGGCTCGTCGTCGACCCTTATTTTTTCAGTATCTGTGTTTATTTTTTGTGCAGGATCAAAAACCGTATTTTCATTAACAGTTACCCGTCCCGCTTTGATCATTTTGCGTATTTCTTTCCTGCTCCCATGGCCCATGTGGGCTAAAATCCAATCAAGGCGATATTTTTTGCTCATAATCATCACTCCGGATTTCTCCAGCTTGGAGGATAGTAGTTCTTGAGATTTTCTGCCATCTGTTTGCCCCAACCAAGAGGGAATTCTTCGACACATACCAAAGTCCACCCTTTATCTCCTTGCATTAGCATAGTTTCTCCCTTAAGGTAACTTTGCACAGCCCGATCATCGACCTCCAAAGTTATAAAACGTTGCGATTCCGCTGCAGCAAGTCCCATAGCCAGTGCCTGAGAAGGTTCAAAGCGGCCATTTTTAAGCATGCCCACAAACCAGCCCGGCCTTGCTATATTGAGCTTCTCCGGATAGTTAAAACCATATGGCATCTGATAAATATATTTACCACGCAATATATAATTGCCAGTTGATTTCAGATTTAAATTTTCTTTCATAAACTCGAACCAAGGAGCAAGTTCTTTTTGATCCTCTTTTTTGTTGTGTATATCTTTTTTTGCTGTCGTTGTCATTTTCTTGCACATTCTGGCGATAAAATGTCCTTCTCCTTTTATCCTATGGGGCCATAGCCTTCTCGTTTTCAGCAGTTCTCTTGCTCCTTCAGCATTTGCCGCCCAATCAGGTCTTCCTGTATCCCATCCGGGAAATACAGGTAAATCTTCAAGGATAAATTCAGGATTTTCATTTAGAAACTCCATGATCATCATTTCATTTTCTTCCGGAGCGAAAGTACAAGTCGAGTATATCATACTTCCTCCTGGACAAAGCATTTTTGCCGCAGATTGCAAAATATCCTTCTGCATCAACGTACATCTTTGCGGCCCAAAATTCTCCCAGCCTTTCATAGCCCTTTCATCCTTGCTGAAACATTCCTTCTCCCGAGCAAGGTGCGTCAACCAGGATTTTATCGAAATAATCCGGATAAATTACCGACAGCCGCTGAGGATCTTCATTAAAAACAGCAACATTTCTCGCCCCCGAATGTTCGATATTCCAGACAAGGGTCCTTATCCTTGCCGCATTATTATCATTGCTGACCAAGAAGCCTTCACCTTTAAGCAAAGCAGCTATTTGTGTGGTTTTACCTCCAGGAGCCGCACATAAATCTAAAACGCGTTCTCCCGGTTTTATATCCATACACGAAACAGGGGCCATTGCACTCGGTTCCTGAATGTAATACAATCCGGCATTGTAATAAGCATGCTTTGCAGGACGAAAATCGCCATCAAAATAAAACCCTCAGCAGTCCAAGGGATTCTTTCCAAACCTCTGGGCACTTTTTTATAATACTCCTCGGGCTCAAGCTTTAGTGTGTTTACTCTTAAGCCTGAGTGGCCTTGATTCTTCCACTCCGCTACAATTTTCGCCCATTCATCTCCGAGCAGCTCCTGCATCTTTGATACAAACTTTTGAGGAAGACGCATCAATCCAGCTCGCTTTCCCTACATATCTTTATAATTGCCTCCAGCCGGCATATCGGTTTTGATGCCGCCGTAAATTTTTTCGTATTCTGTGGCGATGTTATCAGCAATACTTGTTTCATATAAGTCATATGTGGTCTGGTGTACTTTATATCCATTCTCTATAAGATTTTGCCTTGAATAATCAAAAAACCGGCGATCGTCAGTCTTAAGCTGTATTGTTCCTCCGCTTTTCAATATCTTCCTGTATATTTCCAAATACCCGGGGTGGGTCAGTCGGCGTTTGCTATGTTTTGCTTTCGGCCAGGGATCACTAAAGTTCAGGTATATTCGTTCGATTTCGCCGGCGGCAAAATAATACTCCAATTCTGCCGCATCTGCTAATAATAGCAGAACATTATCTGTTTCTTCGGCAGCAATCCTTTGCGCAGCCTTAAAAATGATTTCAGGGACTTTTTCAATACCGAGATAATTTATTTCTTTATATTTTAGAGCCGATTCAGAAATGAATTCACCTTTACCGGTGCCTATTTCCAGATACAATGGATGATCATTCTTAAATATTTGCTTCCATTTCCCTTTGTTTAGCTCCGGCTTTTGTAATATAATATTTTCTTTTTTCGCTATAAGCTCCATAATATTTGCTGTCCGGCGCAACCGCATCTTTTTTCACATCCCGATCATCTTTTTTATTTAGGGACATAACCAGATGCTAGATTATTTTCATCTTGATCGCCCTCTTAATAAAAATCAGTTTTGCTCCCCTCCCCAATACCTTATGCGGTCGAACGGCCAATAGGTCAACAGGGCCTTGCCCTCAACACTTTCAATATCGGCGAAGCCCCAAGAGTGTGAATCAAAAGAACGATTGCGATTATCTCCCATAACAAAGATCTTGCCTTCAGGGACGAGTTGTTCCTCCATCATATATTCCATGTCTTCATTCAGATACTCTTCTACCTGAGCTATCCCATTCAAAAAGAGCTTGCCATCCTTGACCTCAATACTGTCCCCCGGCAAACCGATCAAACGTTTTATCAAATCATCTTTTAGTCCTGATTCCGTCGGTGGCTCAAAAACAACAATATCTCCGCGTTCCAGTCCAATAAATCGATGAGTAATTTTTTCGACAAAAAGTCTGTCCCCGGGTACTATCGCCGGAACCATTGAAGTGGTTGGAACGATCCTTGTATCTAAGGCAAATGTTCGGATCAAAAAACCAAAACCAGAGCAAGCAGTATGGTATGATCCATTCTTTGATTTCTTTTATTCATAGCTAAGAGCCCCGCTTTTTTTATAATCTATGATTTTAATCAAACATCTATTGAATTGTTGGGAGTCCTTTCCCCGCAAGTTCTCCAAAGATTTGATCCATTTCTTTTGTATGCGGCCAAATTCCTCAAGGTCCCCGCTGCGAAGAGCTTCCTGACTTTGTTCATGTAAGATGATCAGCTTTTCTATGTATGGATTCGTTTCCCCGGAATAGTCCATATACTCCTCTCCACCTGGAGCCAATTGCTCTTTTCCTTCGCCTGTAGAGGTCGAATCACCGAAAAGACTGTACAAAGCTTTCTCCAAACTGTCTGCCATGATTACTCTGTCTTTATAATAGACAAATATTTTCCTTAGTTGAGGGAATTTATTGCTTTCAGCTTCGATGTATAAAGGTCCTACATACAAGAGCGAATCTGCAAGAGGATAGATAAGCATATTACCCCTAATGACTTCGCTTCCACCCTGGCTCCAGAGGGTAAGCTGACTAGAGATATCGGGGTCCTGGTCGATGATCGATTCGACCTGCAAGGTCCCCGTTATCTGTACGCCTTTTGGGAATTTGTATAACAGAAGATTTTCGTACTTATCTCCATCCGATCTTGCTGCCAGCCAGGCAACCTGATTTTGTTTGCCGGTCGGTGTGTATGCCCTCATCTGAATGAATTCCGGTTCTGTTTCACCCGGCAGACGGATTATGGCATAATAAGACTCCTGTTCCTGGATCTTACCGGCATAATTTTCTCGGGAAAATTCCCAGCGATCTTCGCGATTATAAAAAACCGTAGTGTTTTCCATATGATAATCGCAAAGGATCCTGGATTGCACATTGAACAGTGCCTCCGGATAACGCATGTGGGTCTTCAAATCGGCAGGCATGGAAGATATATCCCTGAATAAATCGGGAAAAATGCCTTGGTATGAGCGAACGATAGGATCATTATTGTCTGCAATATAAAACAGGATCTCTCCGGTATAAGCATCTACCGTAATTTTGACACTGTTGCGCAAATAGTTGAATCTTCCTGTCTCATCGTAAGCTTTTGCATAGGGGAACCGGTTGGTGGAGGTATATGCATCCAAAATATAGTACAGTTTTCCGTCCTCGCCTAAAACAAGATAAGGATCTGTATCGTAACTTAGGAATGGAGCTATGCGATAGGCTCTATCCCTAATATTTCTCGTCTCAAGATATTGGCTTTCCGAAGTGATGTATGAAGATAAGAGGTATTTGAGTTTCATATCCCGGAAAGCAAAGAAAACCTTGTTCAGGAAGCCCATGCGAACACCTTTTGTACCTTCATAAATATTTTCAGCATTATCATTGCCTAAGGGATAATCAAATTCCATCAACCCGCTGTTAACTATAACATTGTTATAAGTCAATTCGCCAAAGTATATACGGGGTTCGTTTATCTTAAAAAGTTCAGAACGCGGCGGTATATCCTGAACCAAATATGAAGGCATCCCCTGGTCGGTAACTTTGTTCGTCGGACTTATTACCAACCCATAGCCATGTGTGTACTTAAACATAAGATTATTAAATGTTTTCGCCTGTTCCGGAAGTGAGTCCTGGTTCAATTCTCGGGCCGAAAGGAAAACCTGGGTCAGCTTTCCATCGATCATATATCTGTCTACATCAACATCGGCGAAATCATAATATAACCTGATTTCCTGTTGCTGTCCGTAAGTATCCTTTGTAGCACGGTGATCTATGATACGGATATTTTCGATAATATCAGCGTTTTCCTGTAGATCTGCCGCGGTCAATTCACCGACAGGGTACTCCACTTCTGTAAGCCCATCGAGGCCATATGCCATTCGCGTATAAGCAATATCCCTTTCAAGATAAGGAGTTTCGCGGCCTAATTCTTCAGGATCAACAATGAATTTTTGATAAAATCCAGGTACTATACCCATCAACAGCACAGCGGCAATGAAGTAGGCTGCTATTGAGACTACGGCCAGTTTAATGTTTTTCTTGAATAAAAAGATTATAAGTATCCCCAAAACGAAGGCAACGATAGCCATTATATTGTACATAGGCAATCTTGCGCCGACGTCAGCAGCTCCAGCTCCGATGACCGAACCACTTTGCTTATATAGCACCTCGTAAGCAGCCAATCTGTACTTGAAACCCTGCAGGACGATATTCAAACCCAGCAAAGCCCCAATATGCATCAAGCCTTTTTTCTCAAATGAAGTCAATATCCTCTTTTTAAATCCAGCGGAGGCTACCTCCATCCTGCCCGGCAGATATACAATGTAGTATGTAGCTGTGACAATAAGATTAAGGATCAGCCATATACTACAGAGTTTAAAAATCAAAGCCCAAAATGGAAGCTTGAAAATATAAAAAGAAAGGTCCAAACCAAACTGCGGATCATTCATGCCAAAAGGATGCGCGTGAATTGCCTGCAGGACATTCATCCACGAAGTCCCTGCAGCAATTCCGGCGATAATACCTATTCCTGCGGCAATCAACAGCGCGAAGATGGTTTTTATCTTTTTTTCTGCCAAACGATGGATTACATACAAATTGATCATGCTAAACAAAAATGCTGCAAAAAATACTGCAGCGCCAATGATGAAGCGCGACAGCAGCATTGTCCAGAAAACACTTTCATATCCAAGTATCTCAAACCAGCTCCAGTCAAGTTTAAGTGTTATGACTGTCCTGCTAAATAATATGAACAGCACAACAATTGCGATAAATAAATTTCTGGGCCTCAATATACCATTTTGGTCATTAATGACTTTGAACAAAAAAAAGCACCTCGCTTTTATTTAATCAAACAAAGTATATCATACCTTTTTATTACTATAACATTGTATTATACGTAAAGTATATCTCTTATCAGATATTTCGGTGATCCAATCACCGATAAATTAATACTTTATTAAATTTTAATATATAAATCCATAAAAATACTCCTTCTATTGCTTAGCAATAAGAAGGAGCCTTTTTTAATTTTCGGTGCCTATTTTATCTAGTTCGGCATCTATCTGCTCTTTGGTCCAACCTGTTTTTTGCAGACGCAATGAGATAGCATCGCTCCAAAGCGAAGCTTTTTCTACGATTTTTTTATATTTTTTGCTTTCCTGGGTTTTTCTTTGTGCTCTGTCTTTGGCATTATTGTCGATAATATCTAAAATAAATTTAGCGGCTAATTGGTCCTCATCCGTCATCTCTTCGTAAGCGGAATGAAGGTGTTTAAGCAAGGAATCGTAATAAGCCTTGAATTCTATAAAGGAGATCTCGGTATCCATTTTTAAATATTGACGCATCTTTGTCATAAATTCTTCCATGTAACGATCTTTCTCCTCCTACTCTTTAATAAATTCTTCCTTGCCCGCCCCACAGATTGGGCAGACCCAAGAAGGTGGCAAATCAGCGAAAGATGTATTTGCGGGTATCCCTCCGTCAGGATCGCCTAGCAGGGGATCATAAACATAACCACAAACCGAACATTGATACTTATCAGAATCCACAGTCTTTGCCGATTCTTCCTTGATATATGTCGGTGCAGTATCGCGAGTTTTACCGTTTTTGACCATATGATAATAATCGTAAGTCATGGGGGGCTCATCCCCGGTTATCTCGGCATCGATAACTTCAGCGATAAAAAGAGTATGCGTCCCCTGGTCATATTCCTGGAGAACTTTCGCTTCCATGTAACCAACGGTATATTCATCAACCACAGGGATCCCATTAGTGCTCAAATGATACTTAGTTTCTTCAAATTTATTTATTTCACGTCCACTTTTAAAACCAAATTTGCCAATAAGATTCATCGGGGCATTTTGGGCAAGAATTGAAACGCTGAATAATTTACAATCTCTAATAAACTCGTTCGTAAGGTTCTGTTTGTTTATGCTTATGGCAACAGTGGGCGGCTCTGATGTTATCTGAAAAACTGTATTTGCGATTTGTCCGTTGATATTTTTATCTTTTTTTGAGCTGATTATATATAGACCATATGAAATTTTACGCATAGCTTTGTTGTTCATCTTAACAGCCCCTTTCGTTTTATTAAATTAATAATATCATAAACCATCAGCTTAATGGCTTCTTTTTTAGCGTTTCCTTGTTTTATATCTGACAAAGAATACTTTGCCCTGATCGTCAATTCCTATTTGCGAAAAACTTATTTTTAGAGAACGCGAATATTTCCCCAGGATAAATTTCTGTTTCTCTTCAATCAGAGAAATAACCTTCCCACGCTTTTGAGCCCTGCCGGTCCGACCGGCGCGATGAAGGTAAAATTCATCGTCTTGTGGCAAATCATAGTTGAAAACCAATTCTACTCCCTCAATATCCATCCCGCGAGCCAATAGATCTGTGGTGACCAACACATTGATTTTGCCTTGGCGGAATTTTTTCAGGACCTCTTTACGATGCTGTTGAGAAAGTCCTCCATGCAGTGCCCCCGAAAGGAAACCCTTTTGTTGAAGGATCCCCGCAAGCGGTCCGGCTCCCTCGTTACGCTGAATAAATACCATGGCCCGGAGCGGAGCGAAGTTGAAGAGGAGCTGTTCCAGAAGCTGATTCTTTTTAGACATTTCGCTCATAATATATAGATGCTTGATCGTCTGTGGGATCCTGTTATCTTCACCAATAATTATTCTTTTGGGTTCAGTAAAATTGACCTTTTTATCCAAGACAAATCCTGACGGGATAGTAGCTGAATAAAATAAAGCCTGCCTTGATCTCAGAGTAGCTTTGAATATTGACAAAACATCATCCATAAAACCTGCTCTAAACATTTTATCAACTTCGTCTACAACTATCCATTTTATTTCTTGCGCATTTATTTTTCTTTTTTTAAGAATTTCCAAGGTGCGCCCGGGAGTTCCGACTACGATCTTCGGTTTCTCCTTGAGGGCAGCAAGTTGTCTTTCTTGTCCTGAACCACCGATCAGCAGCGAAGTTTTAAAATCTTGATCTATCAATTCCTTAATGACCTTATTGACCTGAACAGCCAGTTCCCTGGACGGAACAAGAATTATACCCTCCAGCATATTGTTTGCTCTATCCAATTTGCTCATCAGGGGAAGCAAATATGCCAGAGTTTTGCCTGAACCAGTCGGTGCCTGCACGATAATATTTTGGCCGGCTAATACTTCTGGTATTGAATAGACTTGGACCTCTGTTGGCGTGATGATTTCTTTGAGCGCTAATTTAGTTACAAAATCATTACAAACACCTAACGATAAAAAATCCTTGTTTTGCACTTTTTCACTCCTTCAATTTCTGATGTATATTAAATAATACTATCGATGAACTTATAAATACTTCGATGATTTAAGCAAGATCGAGATAAATGTGGTTGACTTTTTTTTAAGTTTTGCTGTAGTATATCTTTAAATCCAATTTAATAATGTTTATAAAGTTTTGATGGAGAAACAGAGATCCGAAGCTGTTTGCAGAGAGTCGGCAAATGCTGAAAGCCGACAACAGCAGGATTTGATACTGATCACTCCTGAACTGCACGCCGAAAAAAGTAAGCTGAGCCGGTTTCTGTAATACAGATGGCCCCCGTTATAAGGCCAGGGTTAGTTGTTTTGACCTTTTAAGTCCGATCCGTTTATGCTGATCGGAGAATTAGGGTGGTACCGCGAGAGGCCTCTCGTCCCTAGGAATGATTTATTCTTAGAGATGAGTGGCTTTATTATTTTAAGGAGTTGATTGAGATGAAATTGATCCCCGTCGAAGAAATACTAAAAGCCCACCATGTCTTAAGGGATGTCATTATGCATTCCCCTCTGCAAAAAAACGATATACTTTCGGAGAAATATAACTGTAATGTGTTTTTGAAACGTGAAGATTTACAGGTTGTACGTTCTTTTAAGATTCGTGGTGCTTACTACATGATAAAAAGTACGCCGCCAGAAAAACTGCGCAAGGGAGTTGTTTGCGCAAGCGCAGGCAACCATGCCCAGGGAGTAGCTTATTCTTGCCGTGCCTTGAAAATACCGGGCAAAATTTACATGCCATCGACCACACCTAAACAAAAAATATCACAGGTAAAACGTTTTGGAGGAGATTTTATCGAAATAATCCTTGGCGGAGACACATTTGATGCTTCAAGTGCAAAAGCGCAGGATTATTGTGCAAAAGAGCAGATGTTATTCGTCCATCCTTTTAACGATCCTCAGGTCATCGCTGGCCAGGGTACGATCGGTATCGAAATAATGAACGACATCAAGGATGATTTGCATTATGTTTTTGGTAGTATCGGCGGAGGTGGATTGATGTCCGGTGTAAGCACCTACATCAAGAATATAAGCCCCAAAACAAAAATGATAGGGGTTGAACCTCAGGGGGCCTGTTCCATGAAAGCATCTTTGGATAAAAATGAAATAGTCACCCTTGACACTATTGATAAGTTTGTTGACGGGGCTGCAGTTAAGCGCGTTGGAGAGCTGACTTTTCAGATATGCAAACAACTGTTAGACGACATCGTAGTTGTCCCCGAGGGACATGTCTGTACTAAAATATTAGATTTATATAACGAAAACGCCATCGTAGCTGAACCAGCCGGGGCTTTGCCTGTAGCAGCGCTTGATGCCTACAGCAAACAAATTAAAGGTAAAAATATTGTCTTGATCATTAGTGGGGGCAATAACGATATTGAACGTACTCCTGAAATAAAAGAACGGTCTTTGCTCAGCGAGGGATTGAAACATTATTTCATAATTCGTTTTCCTCAACGGCCCGGAGCTCTGCGCGAGTTTGTTGCCGAAGTCCTGGGACCGCAGGATGATATAACTCGTTTTGAATATACAAAATCAAACAATAAAGAAAAAGGGCCCACTTTAGTAGGTATCGAGCTAAACCGCAAGGAAGATTATGAACCGCTTATCGCCAGGCTTCAGGCAAAAGATATCCAGTATACTTTGATCAATGAAAATCCTGAATTATTCGAGCTGCTGATATAGGCTTATATTTTGCAACTACTGCTTCAGCCGTTCGTATCCCGTCAACTGCGGCTGAGATGATCCCTCCTGCATAACCAGCTCCTTCGCCAGCAGGATAAAGTCCTTCCACACTGGAAATATGATCTATTCCGCGGATGATCCTTACCGGAGAGGAGCTTCGTGTTTCTATAGCCGTGAGAACAGCATCTTCGCGGGCAAATCCCCTGATTTTTCTATCAAAATCGGTCAGAGCTTTTTGAAGCGTCCGGGCAACATAATCGGGAAGGCACTGGTTAAGATCTGCTAATTCTGAACCGCAAGGATATGTAGGTCTGATAGCGCCTATGGCTTTTGACTCTCTATTCTGCAAAAAATCTCCGACAAGTTGGATCGGGGCAGCATAATTATTACCCCCGAGTAAAAAAGCATTTCTTTCCCATTTTCTCTGAAATTCTATACCTGCCAGAGGACTTTCGCTTTCGAAATCGTCTGGTCTGACGCCAACAAGCAATGCGCTGTTGGCGTTTATTCCATTTCTAGCATATATGCTCATTCCATTTGTGACCACTTGACCATCTTCCGAACTGGCTGCAACCACTTCACCGCCGGGACACATGCAAAAGGTGTAGGCAGACCTTCCTTCCGGTAAATGACAGGCAAGCTTATAATCAGCTGGCCCAAGACTGGGGTGTCCGTAAAAAGACTTGTATTGGGCACGATCAATATCTTTTTGCAGATGCTCGATACGTAAGCCAATCGAAAACTGTTTTGCAGTTAGACGAACTCCTTTTGCGAACAGAATGTGAAAGACATCCCGTGCACTGTGTCCAGTAGCTAATATGACCGCCTCGGCTATTATCTTCTCGCTTCCGTTTACGATCAAGGCTGTCAATTTGTCATTGTGGATAATAAAGTCCGAAACCCTTGCTCCGAATTGGAAGATTCCTCCCTGCTGCTCTATTTTATGACGTATATTTTTTATTACCCGTCGCAGAATATCAGTTCCTATATGCGGTTTATAAGTATACATCAATTCTTCAGGGGCTCCTGCCGCAACAAACTCTGCTAAAACTTTGCGACAGCGCACATCTTTGATCAGGGTGGTGAGTTTTCCGTCAGAAAAAGTTCCCGCCCCGCCTTCACCAAACTGGACATTTGAATCCTTGTCCAATACCTTGCTTTTCCAGAATTGCTCAATATCTTTAACTCTTTTATCAACTTCTTTTCCTCGTTCAAGGATTATCGGACAATACCCCATTTCTGAAAGTAACAGCCCGGCAAAAAGCCCGGCTGGTCCGGAACCCACAATCACAGGATTGTTTTTAAGTTTTTCGGTGCCTGTACTTACATACCTATAGTTTTCTGATTCTGCCATCATTATTCCCGGGTCATTCAGTCTGCTCAAAACGTTTTTTTCATTTTTTATCGATACATCCAAAGTAAAGACAAAATAGATTTTCCCTTTTTTCCTGGCATCGAGCGATTTTTTATATACATTACAGCTTTTGATTTCAGCGATCCTGATACCCATTCTTTTGGCCGCCATTGCGGGAAGTTTGTCCATTTCATCGTCAATTTCCAGGCGCAGCCCCTGGATCCTCAGCATTTTTGCACCATCCTGCTCAGGCAGCTGTTCAATTCAGTCCTGACTTCTTTTTTTATCCGATCGACTGTTTTAAGCAGAAGCTGTAAATCGATACCGGTTTTTATATCCATGGCTTCAAGCATATGGACAAAGTCTTCTGTAGCGACATTCCCTGCTGCTCCTGGAACAAATGGGCAGCCACCAAGACCTCCAATCGCAGTTTCAAATTTAAATATCCCGCATTGCAGGGCTACAACTGAATTAGCAAGACCCATGCCTCTGGTATTGTGTAAATGTAGCGAAAACCCGCTAAGTTCATATTCATTGCCGATTATTTCCAGGGTATGATGCATTTGCATAGGATCAGCGATACCTATAGTATCACTAAGGCATATGTTTTCAACTCCCAGAGCTTTCCCTTGCCTGATGATATCCAAAACATCGTCAATTCCAACCTTCCCCTGAAAAGGGCAGCCAAAAACCGTCGCAAGAGCAAAATTGATTTTAAAATCCTTTTTTTCAGACATGATATCTTTGAGTTCATCCATAGATTGCCTGACCGTACGGTTAACATTAGCAAGATTGTGGGCTTCGCTGGCCGATACTACATATGTTATCCTGCGAATACCAGCATTCCATGCAGCTATAGCTCCATGCTTATTGGGTACCAATGCGGCGAATTCGGTTTTTTTATGTTCTCTCAAAACTGTCGACGCGATCAGCTGAGCATCCTTCATTTGACTGATCGCCGCAGGATTTACAAAAGAAGTTGCCTCGATCGTTCCTAATCCTGCCTTGACGAGGTCGGCAATAATATCAAGTTTAGTATCGCTTGGAATCCATTCGGCAATGTTTTGGAACCCATCTCTTGGCCCTACCTCTGTTATTTTTACCTGTTGAGGATAATAATTAATTTTCCCTTTTATACTACACCATCCTCCTCCAATTTTGACAGTTCTGTTAACGATATACCAGCCAATCCGCAAAACACTTCCTCGTTATGCTGGCCAAGCAAAGGGGAAGGAGTTTTTATCGCAGTGCGTGTATCGCTGAATTTTAGATGTGAGCCTGTCAGGTGCAATTTTCCCGCAAGCGGGTGCTCGATTTCTACAAACATCTCCCGGGCATTTGCAATATGCTCATCCTTAACCAGTCGATCGATCGTGTTTATAGGTGCTGCCGGGATGCCTGCCTGTAACAATATATCCACAGCTGAATCGATAGTGAGACTCTTTGACCAGTTCTCTACTATTTCCTTTACCTCTTTGTGTTTTTTTACTCTTTTTATATTTTTATCGTAACGTTCATCTAAGGCCAGATCTGACTCTTTCATAACATTACACAGTTTCTGCCATAGTTTGTCATTCCCGCAGCCTATAACTATACTTCCGTCTCTGACCCGGAAGGAATCATACGGATAAACCGATTCATAACGGTTCCCGATCCTCTCCGGTATACGACCTTCGGTTAAATATATCTGATTGATTATTTCAAGACTTGAAACCACAGAATCGACAAGTGAAATATCCACTTTTTGACCAAGTCCGCTTTCCGTCCGGTGTCTAAGGGCCGCAAGCAAAGCAATCGTCAAAGATAGTCCTGCCAATACGTCAGCCATTGCGGTACCGGTTCTTGTTGGCTCACCATTTGGCCAACCTGTTGTACTCATTAGTCCTCCCATAGCCTGCCCAATAATGTCATAACCGGCTCTATCTTTATATGGGCCGTAGTGACCAAATCCCGACACACACCCATAGATTATCGCTGGATTGATTTTTTTTAATACATCATAACCCAGATCAAGTTTTTCCATGGTTCCGGGTCGATAATTCTCCACGACTACATCAGCATTTTGAATTAGTTTCAGAAATATACTTTTCCCTGCAGGGGATTTTAGATTCAAGGTGACACCTTTTTTATTGCGATTAAGATTCATATAATACGAGCTTTCTTTATTGACGAATGGCCCAAATTGTCTGCTGTCATCACCGATTTTCGGAATCTCTATTTTTATTACTTCGGCGCCCATATCGGCCAACATCATCGTACAGTAAGGCCCCGCCAACACTCTTGTAAGATCTAATACACGAATTCCATCAAGAGCACCAACATCATACACATAACCACTCTCCTTGTATATCCAAGTTGATTATTCTTTTTCCAGAATTGCTATCCCCTGTAAGCCGCCAAGACCGCCATTGCCATGTACCATACCATACTTCTTCTTGGTATTGCGGAACATTTGGCACATAGCTATAGCTGAGTTGAGTGCTGGATTGTTCCATGGCGCTCTGGCCAGATTCAATCCTCCGGTTATGGTTATATCATGTTTGCGCAGAAAATCATGTGCTGCTTCCGCCTGATCGATCATCTCTGCCGCAAGCAAAAGGCCTAAAGGGATCGGAGGATAGCACGTATATGCCTCCATTAGGGCATTGCCGGCCTTGAATTCTTTAGTGAAATCTATACCGCTTTTTTGACATGCGCGTCGATATGCTGCCGCTAAATGCGGAAATACATTGTTTTTTTCGCCGATGATGCGTTCGATGTTTTCCGGTCCATCACCAATAACATTATATTCTGCAGCCTTTAATCCAATTATATTTTCCGGGGGTGTTTTCAGTAAATCGGCTATCTCCTTTTGCGCAACTATCAAACCACCCGTAAAATCTATATAGGGGTTTGCACAGTCCGTCAATGTGAAAAGGTCAGCATCAATTGAGTCCAGAAGAGAATTTCTGTTTAACGAAGTATTGTTTGTTTCTTTGATCCCGTAGGATCTTTGATAATTTTTGTGCAATTGATCTGTAATCTGCAGAAACTGATTTTTGGGAATATCCAAAACGTTTATCAGGCGGTGTGCGAGCTTATTATACGCTGCAGGGATGGAAATACCCTGAAATATATTCATGCCTTCCATCACAAATTCTTTGCCTTTAAGCATTTTTGTTGTTGCCAACTGTTCATGTCCGAATACGAATACAGCATCAGCTAAATTCTGATCAACTAATACCTTTGCATCCGATAAAGCCTGAATTGGTCCACAACCACTACGATATACGTTTAATTTTGTCACTTCCGTACATTCAAAAATATCAAAATAAAAATGATTTGCCGCCTCGAAACTATCTAAAAGCGAGTCGACAAAACAATATGCCGTCCGGTAGCCCTTTGCCTGAAGAATTTGGTTGATCTTAATCGGGATATTAAACTTGATTTTCAATGCTTGTTTCGTCAGTTCATTCCCTTTTAGATCTATTGCCCTGTCTGCGTAAATAACGTATGCCATATCGATACCTCCTAGATTCTGTTCTGAATCCATAATAGCACTTGCGAAATTTCGGTACAAGCTGTAGACATAATACCTTCGTCATAGATATTGTTATAAATTTTATCTTAAATCTCTGTTATAATAAGCCTGTGAAACATAATATCTATTAGCAAGGAGTTGGTTTTAATTGGCAAACATAACAAAAGAGGAGTTCAAAGAAATAGCTGCCAAAAGAGCTTCTGAGAATTACAAAAGTGGAATGAATTGTGGAGAAAGCACCTTTAAAGCTGTATTGGACACTTTGATCGAAAATAAAATGACCTCATTCCCGGCAGAGATAACTGCCTTGGCTACGGGAATGGGCGGCGGTGTGGGCAGTACGGGAAATGCTTGTGGCGCTCTTACGGGGGCTATAATGGCCGCAGGCGTAGTACATGGTCGCAAAAATCCAATGGCCAAAGAAACACTCGAAGAACGAGTCGAAGAAATGTTTGGTGAACAAGGTGTAATCAGGCATTTCAATAATCTTGCCAATGATTTTATCGATAAGTTTGGTTCTGCCAACTGCAAAGAGCTCCTCGCAGCCTATGACTATTCCAGTGTTGAACGCAGAAGGTTATGCAGGAAAATTGTTACCGAAACTACCGAGATTGCTGTTGATAGGATATTTCAAGCGCTTGAAGAAGGTTATGCCATCCCCTATCGCGACAACATCATGGGGAAAGTTTAGTAAACTTCAGGCATACTAAAGCAGCAAACAAAAGAAACGTTTGGTTTTTATCCATTAAATTTCTATTATAATTTGAAAAACAAGCATAAAGGGTATAACTGTCCCTTATGCTTGTTTTGTTTTATATTTTCGCGATACTTATCTATTGTACTGCTATTTATCGAAATATCCTTTGATGAAATAATCCATCAATAAATGACCTTGTTCAATAAAAATGTTAGTATCCAAAGCTTTCTTTTCATCATAAAGCTGGTCAGGTCGGATAAGCACACGATCATTGCGATAAATAAGGAACGGCACCGGCTCAGAGGTATGAGTACGCAAACATAAAGGTGTTGGATGATCGGGAAGGATCATGATCGAGTATTTTTCTTTTCTTCTATCCAGAGCTTCTGTCAGCGGACGAACAACCCTTCGATCTATGCTTTCGATAGCTTGCACCTTATTCATAATTTCATTTCGATGTCCGCATTCATCGGGACCTTCAAGATGTATGTAAACCAGATACTGCCCCTTGCTCAATGCCTCAAGTGCCGCATTTGTCTTTCCCTCATAATTTGTTTTATAATTTCCTGTTGCCCCCTCAACATCAATGGATTCAAGTCCAGCACAGATCCCAATCCCTTTTATTAAGTCAACAGCAGATATAACAGTACCTTTTAAACTGTACTTTTCATAGAAACTGGGCAATTCCGGTTTTCGACCTTCACCCCAGATCCAAATAGAATTTGCCGGATTAAGTCCTCGACGCTTTCTATCAAGATTTATTGGATGATCACATAATAAGCTATTACTATCTTGCATCATTTTCCTGAATATTTCGGCATAAGGACCCGCGGGTAGATAGGTGCCTATTTTTTTTTCCAAAATATCATGTGGTGGAGTGAACTCAAAGTCAAATGGAGCTTTGTTCCAAATCAAAATATGTCGGTAACTTACGCCAGGATAAAAGCACATGTTTTCTAAACGCAAGTTGTCATTTACAACGCGGATCAATTCGCTGGCTTCCTCATTGCTGATTTCGTCCGCACTATGATCAAGGATGACCTTGTCAGCGTAGAGTCCCTCTTGCGATAGAGTAACCAAATTGCACCTAAAAACAACATCCGTATCAGCCAGATCCAACCCCATACTAACTGCTTCAAAAGGCGATCTGCCCGAATAGTAGACTCGAGGATCATAACCCATGACAGATAAGTTAGCCGTGTCACTTCCTGGTGGCATACCCTCCGGAATGGTCTTCACCATCCCCACTTCTCCTTTTGACGCCAACTCGTCAAATTTTTCTGTTTTCGCTGCTTGCATCGGGGTCAGTCCGTTCAATTCGTCTATGGGATAATCGGCCATGCCGTCCGCTAATACTATGATATATTTCATTTTTTCATCTCCCTAATATTCAAGCTATATTCTCTTTAATCTATAAATAAGGCCTAATTATGAAATATTAGCGGAAGCCAAATTTCATGGCAATCAAATAGAAAGCTATCAGGCAAAGGAAAACTGAAGTATACATTATGCGCGAAGCATCAGCGATACTGCTGATTTCGAAATTGTGAGCAGGTTGATTTGTTGTACAGTCCTCAGGCTGATTGGACATAGTCTCTGTATTTTTTAAAATCTCCAAATCCAAAATAGCAAGCATTGCAGATTCCATATAACCCTGATCCAACTCATTTCTCCTATATTTATTCTGGCTATGCTTTTTCATCCCTAAAGCTGTCTTTTTCCCCCATACACCTCCGGACAAGAAAACAAAAAGTCCGGCGATCCGGTTAGGAATAAACTCAGCAAAGTTGTGCAGCTTTGCCGCCCAGCCTCCCGATTTTGCTGCTGCTTCTATAACCTTATAAGTGAAGCCTAGCGCCGGGCCTCCAATAAAGACAAAGAACATTGGCCCGGCAAAACCTGAAACACATTTTCGAGCTACCATGCCAACTGTTTCAGATATTATTAATCGCTGATCATGTTTATTGTTCTTTTCTTCGCATATGCTGTTTAATCCAATTTCCTTTGCCGCCATAGCAATATCGTTTTCCCTCAAAGCAGTGGATACCCGAATTGACTTTTTGCCGATACCACGAATGTCCAGGATGAGGAATATCAGCACAGTGTACAAAATAGCGTGGATCCATATTACCGCTTCTGCAGATATGTTAAGTAGAGTGTTGATCAGCAAAAACACGACTAGACTCTCTAATATTACAAAACAAAGGTAAATTAACTCACTGATATTTGCAGAAAATCTTCTTTCTGATATCCTTTTCTTGATCAAATCAGCGAAATGCCTAAAGTACTTAAAGAGGTCCGGATGTACTGCCGAACCACCGAAAACTAATTCTAGAATATATCCCAAAGCAATATATGTGCTCATATGAACTCCTTGGCGCTAATGCTAACATCACTTATTTACTGTCTTATTATATCTGATTAGCGACAAAGAGCAAATAATGCTGCAATAAAAATGTACGGCATTGCCGGGATAGGCTGCAAAGTGTTGTATCTTTTTCTGTTAAAAAATTTAATTGTGCACATGCTTGCTGTTAAAAAAACGGACAGGTATACAAACAGATCAATCATCTTCGATAGGCCCATCCATGGGGTAATTGATATCAAAAAGTGTCCGTCTCCTCCGCCAAAATATCCCAGCCAAAATAAAACAAGCATGATCGTCATAACCACAGCCAAAGGGATTAATTGGACTGCTATTAGTTTTATATAAAGAACTATTGATAATGAATAGGTTGCTCCTAAAGGTTTATTAATCAAGCAATTAATAATGTTATATATTATTCCTCCCAATAGTACTGTCATCGTTAATTTTCTGTGTATCCTTCTCTGGAGCAGATCAGTGATGACAGCAATAGTACCACTCAAGAATACAATTGTAAAACAGAGCCGCATGTTGAGCATCTACCTCTGTCTTCTTTGATCATTCATTGATCAGCATGCTCTTTAGCCTTCACATACAAATCATCATAACTATCCCCATAAATAATGACTTGCTTATCCTGCTGCAGCTGTAAATCATTTTTACCGCATGCAGAGACGATTATTCGGACTTGATAGTTTCCATCTGCGTTTTTTAAATCAGTGTAATGCTTCCTCTGCCACCGGTAGCTTCCATCACTGAGTTTGTGCTTTTGAAGGGGCAGCTCCCAGGTTATGTTTTTATCACCGATTTGTCCGGCGGTTGGAACCATTTCAACAGTCTCGGCCTGTCTACCGGACGTGCTGAAAAAATACGCCGTAACTCTTTCGGCACCTGGATAAACACCTCCGTGTGGACTGGCGGCTGATGGTACCTTAGTTTCCCAATCAGTCCAATATGTTGTATTTACCTTTACTTCAAAACCATAACCAGCTCTTGTTACTTCATTCGGATTTATCCTTTTGGATCTTGCCCATGGAATGATCTCCCATGATCCTCTGCTTTCTTCATCATGTTCTCCCGGAGAAAGCTTGTTCGTAATGATCCCTTGTTTTGTATCGATCATCGTTCGACAGCTTAAAGTCTCGTTATATGGCACACTCTCGTTAATGCTCTCTGTCCAAGAAGAATCGATGATATTACCGGATTTATCCATATACGAATCTGAGTGGTAAACAGTCCACGAATAGACTTCCTCCCAATTAGCGGCTTTGATCATGCTTTCTTCGAATTCCTGCCCCTGTTTTTCGACTTTTATAGTCATTATTGTCTTATTATTCGAGATGTTTTTCTCACCACTTAAGGGAATCAATTGGGCAGCTAATTCGTACTTCCCTGGGATATCAGGACTTTTCCATAAAAAGATTCTTGTTGTTCTTTCACCGCCTTCTATTTCAATCACTTCCTCTTTGATGATATTTCCGCACGCAGAATATTGAGCAGTAACAAGCTCTTTTTGAGCTCCATTGTTTTGGAATACTACCTCTGCTTTCTGTAAGGAATCAGTATTGACCGGGCTTGCATTATAAATGCTTATGGCCTCGAGATCTATTGGTTTGGGAATTCCAAAATACCGGACCAATGCAGGAAGATAAAAGCCGTACCCCTCGACTTCTTTTTCTTGCCAAGGTCTTTTTAAGGAAATCAAGGGCCAGCTGTATAATTGAAATTCAACTTCCCCTTCACTGTTTGAGGCCTCTTTATATTCGGAGGGACGATGTTTCAGCACTAGTTCTTGAAAGGACATATATGTTTTAGCTTCGACTGAAAGTCCTATTTCTTCGTTGATTATAGCATTGAAGCCATCAGGATCGCTCTTGAATAAAGCTTTATTTACTCCGTTATTGTCATTTATGGCTACAATCGGTATTATTTGCTGATGAATCTGATCATATTTCTCGATAATCTTTGCCGGGATAGGCTCATGTAATTTTGCTGATACAAGACGGTTTTCAATTTCATACGGCTTATCCCTCTTTCCATCATGATCGGTGTCCTGCCATGTACCATCAACATGTTTCCAGATTTCAAAAAGTCCGACGATTATCTTTTGTTCTTCCTTGATAAGCATTTCTGCTGAAACTTCATCTTTTGCTTCAGCTCCGTATGTAAAAAATAATAAGGAAATTATGATTGGACCTATTACTTTCTTGTTCAATTCATATGCCTCCGCCAATATATTGGGGATTAGGCACAACGATCATCTTGAAATTTTCATCTTTTAATGTAAATAGTGCAAACGAACTGATCTTGGCAAGATTCGTTTCATTTTCATCCATAATAGATTGCAAGGATAATCGAAAGTAAATTGTCTGCCTTTTTGACTTGTTTATTCTTAATTTCTGCTCCTGGTCAATAGCCCATTTTCAATCATAAAAAACCAATAGGTATAAAATTATTGCTTTCCGTACGTTGTAAGACTGAAATGCATTTTTCGCTTACTTTGATACTATATATGGTATAGTCATCAATTTTTATAGGAAATTCATCCTTTGTGGCAGGCATTAACTGTGCACCTTTATAGTATCGAGAGCTGCCAAAACATATTCTTCTTGTCTTAAATAATCTTTAAGTTCAAAAAACATCCCAGAAAAAATACTGCCAATAAGAGCATTTCTTTAGCATATATACTGCGTTTTCTCTTCCATTCCAAAATACATCTACTTTTATAGACATTCACTCTAAATCGGATAGGTATCATGGACCGGCCATTCTTAAGATATACTGCTGTATCAAGAATTACTGTGTCACAATCAAAGCTGCTACTGCTGCCTTGTTTTCACCAATTTTCAGTTGGATCTTTTTGTTCATTTTTTTCTATATATATTATTTGTTGCTTTCATCCCATTCTGGTGGCCATTAAAGCCTCGGATTTTTACAGAACATTAGAGGGACCATTACCCGACCACCGTCAGTTAGTTCAAGGTCTCTGATCGGGAAATTCCAACAACATTCCATCAACATAAACCGCAAGGTTTTTTGTCTCAACTTGCATTATGAGGTTGAACGAAGAAGAGACATACAATAATTATTGCAAATATAAATTTCTTCAATACTTTCTCCTTTTGATTGAAAATTTTTTTATACAAAGTTTATTTTATTCAGAGGAAGAATCATTTTCAATTTTTCGAATGCGTTTTTCGAAATCATTAAACCCATCATCAGCCTTACAAATAAATTCTTTTACTTGTTCAAAATCACTTGTAAAAAAACAAACATCTTCCTTTAATATACTCAAATCGTACTTCAGAGTACGAACATCCTCTCTCAGATAACCAAAATCGTTCTTGATAGCATCCATTTCTTTATGGATAAGACTTAGCTGGTCTTTGATATAAACCATCTCTGTTTTTGCTCTCAATATTTCTTCACGACTGATTTTTTTTATTTCTTCAGTAAAATATATCTGTTCCTCTGAAACAATTCTTGATACTGATCTGATTTCTTCCAAAAGCAATCTTCCCATGTCTTCATCCAAGATGACCGCCTCCTTCCTTTAGTTATTCTCTATTTCTTTCCTATTGTCTTCAAATATTCTCTGGTTTCGATCCCAATAGGCTCAGCAAGTATATACATCCTGTTTCGTTGTATCTGACAAGATCTTTTGCCAATTTTTCATTTCTTTTATCTATTTGCAAGGTTATACACACCGGTATGGCTTTATCGCTGCTATCATCACCCATATGAAGGTGTATCCTTTTGTCAAAAACCATTAGACCCTCTAAATCAGGATTTTCGATAAAACTTATGACCTCGTCAATTTCTCCTTTCGCTCCTCCTTCAATAAAAATCACCGCATTCTTAAAAGTTCGGAACAATCATATTGGCACAGCTTTTTTACTAGATCAGTCTTGATCGTTACCAGCATCTTTTTATCTTCAGTCAGCCCTGCTAATCTTCCTGTCTCACTTTCCGATCCGTGGAAATCTTATCGAAACATATTGTGTCTCCTTTACCAAAAACAATTTCTTTTGTGTACCAGATTGATGAGGATTTAAATACGCTCCATCTCGAAAAAAGCATCATTTTGGTATTGATGAGCTTTGTTTTCTTCTTAATGCAAAGCTGTTTAAATATCAGTGATTTTTGAGAAGGGAAGAATATTTTGATTTGCTGAAACCGCGTCGGGCAATACGTAGCCATTCTTTTTCTATGTACCCGCTTGTTTGTAAGGTAAGTTGCAAAGTGTCAGACAGAAAAGACATAAAAGACCAGAACAAAGTATAAGGTTGCGCATTATTTTTGAAAACTATCGACGATGTTGTTCATATCTGCTCCTCATCTATAATTGCTCTGAAAAACCTTTTCTTTGAGTACGATTATAATCGATATCCTTCAAGTCCAATCAATCGAGGGGTCATTACTGTCATTTTCAGGCTTCCATATAAACATATATACCGGATTCCGTTGCGTTGTGGAAAAGAAAAGTCCGAAGTTTGCATTTTTTCAGAATCCTTTTCTTCTTGAAGCTTTCTGTTCGATGTTTTCATAAAATACTTTTTTACAGTTTTCCTCACGGCTTTGCCCTCATCGATAGTATGTGCTACAGATATGTCTTGCTCCAATAAGGCTGTTGATAAATTTGACATCAGTTGCTATTTCCATTTGCCGCTATTTTGCACCATGCATGGTCCAAAAACAGTCATATCTAACAAAATGGTATAATAATATGCCACTGAAAACCAAATCACTGCCCTCATTGCAATTCTCTTATGAAATCCTCAGCTATGCCGGTCATTTCCACATCTATCATGACTGAAAACTCTTGATTAAAAGGCCTCATGCATTTAATCTTATATGGGGTCGATGCTCTTATTGAAACCTCTTCGCCTCTTTGCACATATTGAGGAGTTGCAGCCCTTCAGTTCTGCTTATATCGATCCCATAGACCAAAGCACAATCCTGGAAACGTCCATCAGAGCGCTGTTCATCCCATTTTGCATCCGCATCAGGCCAAAGTTTGGCTGCATACGTTTCTTAGTTTATAGCCCATTGACGTGTAGCCCAATAACATCTATCAAAGTAAATAAAATCATCAAAAAGAAATATGTCTGCCATAGCATATATTGAACATATTAATTCTTCTCCTCTTTCATTGAAAGAGCGGCTGTGATTTTGTTTTATACAAGTGTTTCAATCTTAGTGAACATATCATCTACAAAAACCCGGCAACCAGCCCTTGAGCACCGTGTACATAGCAATATAGTTGTGATGATTGCCATCCAACCTATAGTTCTACAAAGTCTCCGCGGTTACATCATGAACAAACCTTTTTATTTCAATTATTAACATCAAGATCATTGCGAAGGCTTTATCAATTAATCTCATTTTTCTCCTCCATCATATAATGTTGCTTTATCTGACTGAATATTTTGGCAACAGCAGCAACGCACCACTCGCCATGTTTAGCATTATGATATAAAAGCAATTGGACTTTTTCTGGTTTTGATTTTGTCAATTCTTCAATAGCAATTTGCCTAACCTCATAAACATCTTTTTCGATGATCTGAAAATAATTCTCGGCGGCTTCATATCCGTTTTCCAAGGCAATACGCATTGCAGAACAAAACTTGTTTACGACCGGCATTTTGAATGCCGTGCTGAAATTATCCAAAGCTTGTTGGGGAAGCATGTACTGAAAATCATTAAGTAGTCTTTCAATTATTAATTGTGTTTCTTTCCCAGTACTTTCTTTGATTTGGTGAAACGCGGCGATATAATCTCTGCCGCTCGCAAAACTTATCCTCAGCTTGTCTATGATATGGGGTATATCTTTTTTTAGAGCGATTCTTTTCTTCCGATATTCATTCAGAAGATTATTGTATTGTCTATATGTGATTATTATTGTCATAATCACATATAGTAATAGATATCCTGTCCAACCAGTTATAATTGGCAATATCAACACGGGCAAAGAAAGCAGCAGACTTTTCGAAATATAAACACCGATCAATTCATCGGGTCTTTTTTTGATACCCAAGAAATGAAGTATTTTGGACATTTCATGAAAACAAATTTGTTCAACATCAAATACATTTTTGGCAGCAATGATGCCTTTTGTTATGCTATATTCCAATGTCCTTGATAGATAGTGATTTCTTCTATCTGAGTAATAACCATATCTGTCATGAAGACCAAAGGCTTTTTCAGCTGGTCTGTTCGGGAAAAATATATCTGACATAACATATGTCATAATAAATGCTCCGCCGATCGGCATCAACCATGTCCAGGCAATGTCCAACATATAAATCACCCTAAAGCTCGTCCAGTCGAACATTTAAATATTCCTCAGTCTTGATCAATATGAAAACACTGCATAAATAATAAGCCAGCATTAAAATTTTACCTCCGATCGTGTCAAGATAAAGGTTTTGTTTCCCATAATCAGCATATGATAGAATGATCGGAAAAAGCCAAATCATTGCCAGGGTAGTTCTGATTTGTTTTTTCTTCTTTTTGCTTTTTTCTTTGACCTTAATAACAGCCAGCATATCCAAATCAATTAGTTCAAGAGCTTTCTCCATCGCACGCATTGCATTTCTTGTAAATCCATCGCTGTTGGCCTGAATCAAATATTCGATGAAAATATCGAATTTCTTTAAACCAATCTTTGTTTTCATATTTACAAGCGCTGCCTTAACGCTTCCTCCTATAGCACATTCAGACAAATATTCCGTAAAAATACTCCCGACAATATCTTCTTTATTTTCATTTCGAACTATTTCGATAGCCTTTGTGATATTCTGCTGATCAGGTATTCTTGATATTACACTCCGGAAGGCATCATTTAGTTTTTGGATTTCAGTGAACCTAGCCGCTTGTTTTTTTTCCTTCAGGAATATTTTCGTCCAATAAATTGTTACAGGAACAGCAAAAAATAATATCGCCATATTTTTAAGTATCAAAGCCAGAAATATTGTACCTAAAAGGCCCGCCGCGTTCAGTATGATAGTACCTTCAGTTATTATTTTTTGGGGCTTTTTATATCCGGGGTCTATTTCTAGGATAGTACCCTTTCCTTGGATATTAAGCACAAACATACAAATCAAATATGTAGATGCGATAAGCAGATATGAAGACAAAGGCAATGTTCTGAACCTCCTTTATGTCTGGCTGCTCCATCTGATAATGTCTTTTTCCTTGACCTGCCCTGCCCGCAGCTTATTAGCCAATCCTTCTGATATTTTTCCTGTTTTCACATGAATGTATTTTTGATTAGTTTCACCTTCCTTACGGATGATCTGATATTCAAATATGGTATTACATATCGGATATTTTGCTCCTTCGTATCCAGTTAACTCCACAATTTCAGAAATAACCCTCAGTTTGCCGATTTTTTGCTGAAATATTATTATATCAACAGTTTCAGCAAGTTGAGCAGCAACAGATTCATTATTGTAACCATCGCCAGCTAATTGAACGATTCTTGTCGCAGCATTTTTTGCTGAACTTGAATGCAGAGTCAGATAACAATTGTGTCCGGTATTCATTGCCTCGTGGGCCTGCTTTGCAGCGTTCCCATCTCTGACCTCTCCGATTATCATTTTCCATGGTCGCATACGCAGGGACACTTTAGTAAGTTTAGCAATATCGTACCTCTTTTCAATATTTTCATGCTGTTTTGTCTGTAAATGGATTATGTTTTTATATTCTGCAAATGCTGGTTTTCTCCGTAGCATCATCTCAGGACTGTCTTCGATGGTTATAATTCTGGTGTGAAAAGGAAAGTACAAAATAAAAGAAATCAATGTTGTTGTTTTTCCTGAATTAGTTGCTCCGGCAATTATTACATTTGCATGGGGTATTACATCCCTTAAAAATTCATTTATTTCTGAGCTTATTGTTCCATATTCAACCATCTTTTCCGGAGAAATGGTTTCTTCAGAAAATTTTCTTATAGATACAGCTGTGCTTTCTGTAGAAATACCGCCTTTGTTAGCATGCAAAACAGCGCAGATACGGAAACCCTCAAATATACTATCTATGTGCGGTTCGTTGGCAGTAAGAGTTTTACCTAAAGGTGTCAGCATTTTGTTGATAACATTGTTGAGATGATCTTCATCGTTAAAACCATATTCCGGGTGATATTCTTCTTCCCCTTCACGTTCAATAAATACATCTCTAGATGAATTGATATCTATATTAGTTACCCGCGGATCCTCCAGGGCTTTTTGGATCGGGCCATAATAAAGTATCTCCTGCTGAACGCTCTCAATTATCTTTTCAATATTTTGACCCTTTAAATAGGCGTCTTTTCGAGGGGTCAGGTATTCAGCAATGACTTTTTTCATTTTCTGTCTGGCTTGACCATCTATTACAGATTGTGCAAATACCTGAGAATGGTTGTTGCGCAAATATGCTCTTACCTGATCAATTATTTGATATAAGAGGTCACTGGAAGACAAAGATTGTTCCTCAACTGAGTGCTTTATTGTTGAAAAATGCGCCGTATAAGGATTGAAAGTTTTGACCATGCTCGATCCTCCTGGGTTTTAAGCATGTTTTGAGAATGATTCTCAGCGATAAGTCTATTAACGATTTTTACACAATTATCATTCCATATTGTCAAATCAAGTTGATTTTGTTGATTCCTATGCATCCAGATTTCTGAAATTAAGTTGCGTAATCCAGCGGAGCATACAATAGCTGACTTATATATTTTAAAATTGAAACTTTTTTCCAATATTAAAATGTTTGATAAGGAAAAATATATGTCATTCGGATAATAGATCGGTACCAAAAGCAAGTCTGAGGTTGTGATCGCTTTATAGGTCATCGGCGTTGTCAACTGTCCCTGGCACTCAAAAACTACAGTTAAGAAGCCTTCCTCTGCTGCCTTTAAAGCCAAGGCTTCAGGAAAAGATATCAGGCTTTCCTGAGAAACCTGATGTGTGATCGGGAACTCGGGAGTAGAATGTATATTTGCCGGAATAATGCTGAGATTTTTTTTGATTTCATAGCAGTTTTTGAATCCTACCTCATTTCTCCTGTCATAATATGTCAACTCTGCTTCGATATTTTTGCCTTTTTCTATTTTCTTGATAAACCTTACTGTTCTTGGTATTCCTAGACATGGCAGCTCCACCAGCAATACTTTGTTTTTTACTGAGATTTCTCGGGAAATATCATAGCTAAACTTGCTCGTATCCCTGCATACTGCTGACCAGACAACGAACTTTCTCATTGCTTAACCTCTATACTCCCCCGATTATTGAATCTCAACTCTTGGAACAATTAATATCGATCATCTTGATCAGGCAACAAATTGATTTATCATCTGCTCATTAACCCCAAAATTTCACTTATAAATCGATTGGTTTCATTTCTTATTTTCAGTGGCTTGCTGCTATATGACCATTCCAGGAAATCACCAATCACACTTTCCGGTGCCCAAAGAAGTCCCTCACTATCAATATTCAGAAAATCATCTGCTATATTTTTAGATTTTTTATCTGTGATCAAATGTGTTTTGCATTTTGAGTTATTTTTGTACCTGATTGCAGTGTCAATGATGCCAGGCATCAAATTTGCGACAGAGTAATTAACGCATGATAATTCTTGCATAATATAACAATATTCACTTGCCGGACCTGAACAAATAAACATTAAATGATCATGATCTTTTTCAAAGATAACTATTCGGGCCAAATCATGAATAAACTGGCGTAAATATGCAGAGTATCTAGCCGAATTTTCCTCTAAATCAGCACTTTCGGCTTGAGGCAAAAAGTAGAGCTTTGTAGGGTGTTCGGCGATCCTATGAAATTTTTCCATAGAAGAGTTTTTATCGCTCAAAAACATCTCACTATTAAACACGCAATTTTTGATAAATCCATTATCAGGTAGTTGACAATACATCGCTAAGGCATGATCAAGATTTAAATATGGATGCTGAATAGAAAAGATTGCTCCCAGCTGAGGATTTCTATTAGATATCTCGACTAATGTTATTTTCATTCCTCTTTTCGCTATGCTTATTGCACACAAAGAAGCCAGAGCATAGCACAAATGGTTTTCACCATTAGTATGAAATACTGATATAGTTGGTTTCATCGCTGCCGGCAAAAGCTTTGCAGTCACGGGCTGCCTATTATTTGAAAACGCTGTGCAAGTCTTTGCAGCTATGATTTCTTGATAATAATTTTCAGCGCTTTGTTTATCTCTGTGGGTATGAATAAAGCGGTGAACATCTGCCGAATCAAATGTTTCAAAAACCCAAAAATCATATAAATGATTTTCGATCAATTCTTTTATTACTTTTGAATTTTGCGTATCTTTTTTTGTAAAAAGAATTATGAATCGAGCTCCTGGTTTTCTTCCATCGATTTCTTTGATTTTTTTTATAAAGCGTGCGCCTTGCTTTTTGCAGTCTATATTTTCAACATTATCCGCTCCATTGATCAAGAACATATCCGGTCGCTCTGATGTCGATGACTTAGACCATTCAACAGCACTTATCAGAGAAGAGTGTAATCTTGTAATTTGACAATACTGGCTTATATCTTCCAGCAAACCATTTGGTATAAAAGAAAAAATCAAATGGAGTTTTATTACTTTCAATATAGTTACCTCAAAATAATATAATCTGAATTAAATACAACAATTAATATCACAATCTTATGATAACATATTTTTTCCATTATTTCCATATTTTTCTTTTTGCTGTTTGCATCGCCTTAGGTGTTTTTAGTTTGCTAATCGTTTATAATAAATATCATTGCAGGATAAATCATATGGGAGGTATCATCTTGGAAAGACTATGCACAAACATACTTGAAAATATCGGCCGCACACCCATGGTTCGCTTAAGAAGACTCCGCGGAGCAAATGACGCTGAAATCTTAGTCAAAGTCGAGTTTTTAAATCCCGGTGGTAGTATAAAATCAAGAAGTGCGCTAGCAATGATCGAAGCTGCTGAAAATGAAGGTAAATTACACGATGGATCAGTTATCGTTGAGCCCACAAGCGGCAATCAGGGTGTTGGTTTAGCAATGGTAGGAGCAGTAAAAGGTTATCAGGTCAAAATCATCATGCCCGCCTCAGTCAGTCTTGAAAGAAAAAAAATAATCGAGCAGTACGGCGCAGAGGTCATTTTGATCAAAGATCTTGGAATATTGGGAAAACGATGGAAAGCTGTATTCAAACAGCCCTTGATTTAGTTGAGCTAGATAAAAATATATTTGTACCGCAACAGTTCAGCAACCCAAATAATCCCTTGATCCACAATAATACTACAGCGCAGGAAATTCTATCCCAAATTGAATACCCGATCGATGCATTTTGCTCTGGCATCGGTACAGGGGCACAATCACAGGCATTGGAGAAGCTTTAAAAAAAGCTTTCCAGAAAATTAAAATTTTTGCGGTTGAACCAGAAAATGGAGCATTGCTATCAGGCGGTAAGCTCGGCAATCACATTCAGCAAGGTATAGGGGACGGTGTCATGCCTCCCATTCTTAACTGTGGAATAATAGATGGAACGATAACTGTCTCTGATAAACAAGCGCTCGAAACCGCCCGTAGACTTTCTTCAATGGAAGGTCTTTTAGCGGGGATATCGAGCGGTTCAAATGTTTGGGCAGCAATGAAGCTAGCCAGGGAATTGGGTAAAAACAAAACGGTGTTGACCATCCTCCCAGATAATGCAGAAAGATATTTTAGCACCGAGTTGTTTGCCGACTAGAAAAAGAAAGGACATGTCCTGATATCGGCTAAAATCCAAGTATAAATTCACTGCCACCTGGAGAATTGCCGAGATATCTGAACAAGTCCTTAAATATTTTTTTATTACAGAAAGGGCAATAACTTTTTTCTGTTATTTAGACAGAACCTTGAGCCTTCATCGCTTCGGCAACTTTCAAAAAGCCTGCAATATTCGCCCCAGCGACAAGATTTCCTTCCATGCCATATTCTTTAGCGGCTTGACTACATTTTTTATATATATCGACCATTATGCTCTTAAGCTTATTATCGACCTCTTCGAATGTCCATGAATATCTCATGCTGTTTTGAGACATTTCCAAAGCCGATACAGCCACACCACCGGCATTAGCAGCTTTAGCAGGCGCAAACAGTATACCGTTTTCCTGGAATACTTTTACGGCTTCCGGTGTGCTGGGCATATTCGCTCCTTCACCAACCGCAAAACACTTATTTGTAATTAGTGACTTTGCGTCTTCTTCATCTAATTCATTTTGAGTGGCACAAGGCAATGCGATGTCACAACGGGTTTTCCAAATGCCTTTGCCTTCGAAATATTGCGCATCTTTTTTCTCTTTTACATAATCAGCGCATCTTTTTCTTTCAACCTCTTTGATGCGTTTGATAAGCGCTAGATCGATCCCTGCATGATCAACTATATAACCGTCAGAATCGCTCATCGTTATAACTTTAGCCCCCAGCTCAGTTGCTTTTTGGGCTGCGTATATAGCTACATTTCCCGAACCGGAAACAGCAATTACTTTTCCCTGCAAAGATCTGCCATTGTCTTTAAGCATTTCGCTAACGAGGTAAACCAGTCCAAATCCTGTTGCCTCTGTTCTGGCGAGACTGCCACCCCAGGTTAGTCCTTTTCCGGTCAATACCCCTTCATATAAATTACGGATCCTCTTGTATTGTCCGTAAAGAAAACCTATCTCACGTCCGCCGACCCCTATGTCACCAGCTGGAACATCAGTATCAGCTCCAATATAACGATATAACTCAGTCATAAAACTCTGACAAAAAGCCATGATTTCATTGTTGGATTTTCCCTTTGGGTCAAAATCGCTGCCGCCTTTACCTCCACCAATAGGTAACCCGGTAAGCGAGTTTTTAAATATTTGCTCGAAACCTAGGAATTTTATGATCGAAAGATTTACAGATGGATGGAAACGCAATCCTCCCTTATACGGACCGATCGCGCTGTTGAACTGGACCCTAAATCCCCTGTTGACTTGCGGCTTTCCATTATCATCTGTCCAAGGTACCCTAAAAATCACTTGTCTCTCCGGTTCAACTATTCTTTCGACAATACCTGCAGAAACATATTCCGGACGTTTAGCAAGGACTGGCTCAAGTGACTCAAGAACCTCCTTGACAGCTTGATGAAATTCTGGTTCGTGGGCGTTTCTGCGTTCGACTTTTTCGATTAAACTTTCAATATAGGACATGTTGGCAACTCCTCCTCAGAAATATTATATATTCAGATTTTGTGCGTTTTATGCGAACAAAAGAATTATATGCTTTCTTATTACAATGTTAAATACTTTTCGAATAAATATATTGTATACAAAACTATCCTGACCGAACCTTATACATCACCATCTCTGATCCCACGGCCTATGACTTTACCCTGACATGCTTGATCACTTATGATCGCGACCTTTTTATTCGACCGGTATCTTCAAGGTATTGAAGACATTTTGTTGCTGAGATGTTTTTATCCTTTACCTCAAGCATAATATCAACATTATTTTTTAATGTGTCAAAAAATATTCCGAATTGATCTAAATCGATCGTTTGAGAATGAGTACCGGCTCTTTTAAATGGTTCTTGCTGCGAATAATGTATTTTAGGTGAGCCATCTACTGCTGCCCAGGTTTTGCTGCTTTGCTCGATCCAATCGGTATAGCTTTTAATAGTGTCTGCAGGATTGACTTCGTCGTGCAGTCGGTCGTATACGACCGGCAAACCCGTTACCGCTGATATCTCCAATACATCGGCAACATTATATGATTTGTCATCGTTTTCAATAACAAGCCTGTTTTTTATTGCCAAGTCAAGCTTCCGATATCTCTCAATAAATCTTTCTTTGGAAAGTTCTTTATTATTATATACTCCGCCAATATGCAAAACTATCTTATTTTCAATTCCAACCTGTAGGCTGTCCAGAAAAAGAGCATGATACTCCAAATCAGCTATCGCTCGCTCGACGATTGCTGGGTCAGGTGAATTCAACACCGTATATTGTCCGGGGTGCATAGAAACACGCATCCCGGTTTCTTTGATTTTTCGACCTATCTTGACTAGTTTATCCTGAAATATGGTCGCCCATTTAATTTCGTTGACCTGATTTGAAGCAAAGGGAATAATATCCGAGCTGATTCGGAACAATTTTATTTCATTTTCTCCATTGTAGTTGATCATATTTGATAAAGAATTCAAATTATGCTCGATCAAATCCATGAGTAAACTTGTTGTGATATTTTTGATCCGAGATCTTTTTATATTCGTACCATCTACACCAATTGTCAAGCAAGCATATCCTATACGCATCGATTATAAATCCTCCATTTTTTTATAACGATCTCTATCTCTTAATTGATTCAATGCTTTGCTTCATAAACGTACAGTGTTTTTCCCAAAGTCATGTTTTGTACTGCAAGGTCAAGCCTGAATGCGATTTCGGGTATAGTCCGGATTATATATCCCTTGACCCTGGAATCATCAATTTTTAATTCAAAAAGGATTTGCGGGATCAATTTCAGAAGATCTGCTTCGACCTGTTTTGGATTTTTTCGATCCAACTCTTTTGCTATATCTTCAATATCCTCATTAGCAAGAAATAAGGTTCCAACCTTTCTTTGCAGTAATCCCAATGCAAATACTCTATATAATACTATCTCAAAAATATTCAGCAGCAAATATTGATAATCTCGGGCAAAAGAAATCAGTAAACGGTGTAAGTCTTCGGCCGGAAATCTGGACAGAAAAATATTTTCCAACAAGAAACGGTATAAATATTCACTTATATATTCCACTCCGCGCAAATCGACGACAGTTTGCTGTAAAGGATAATCGATATCTGCGAATGTCTCTTGTGCTGCATAGTCAGGATCATAACTTTCAAAAAAGCACGGGATCCCTTTTTCGATAGTCCAATTATATTCTATATTCTTTGTTTGTATCCTGTTTTCTTGCACAAGAGAATATAGATGTTTAGCTGACAACAGTTTGATTTCTATTGAACTTCGACCTTTTTGATAAATTTCTTGCAAAGGCCGATCGATTATTAACCGAAGCGCATGCTGGGGGTCGCCCGTTTTTTTAAGAAATATATCCAAGGTAAAAAGTATTGATGACATTATAGACTGTGCTCTTTCAATACGTATAGAACTGCTTCCGGGATCATATTTGTTACACATCCTGGCAAGCAACATTATCAGTTCAGTCTGCACGCGCATATGATCACTATCATCTAAGCGTCCATTTTTTATCGCCTCCATGATCAGCGATTCAAAATAAGTAAAATTATCTTTCAAATGTGTGTTTTTAATGCTGGCAAGGTCATCGCGCATCATCCGCATCACCTTCGTCTGTAAAGTTTATTTTTTCAGAATCAAACCTTATTCCTTTCTCACGAAACAATTGAGCAATTCTCTCAAGCTCGCGGTGCCTCAGAAGCTCTAATGATCCACAGCAGACCCCGTTAAATGATCGCTGCATCAATTGGATCAATTCCTCATCGCTTATTTGATCCATCGTTTCATTTTTGAAATAATAGAAAATCTCGATCAACTCCATAAGGGTATCAGCATAATTTTCTTTTGTCACATACTGGGAACTGCAAAAAGCCAGAATTATTTTTCCATAAATATCTTCTTTGAATTCAATACGTCCGTTGTTCTGCAAAGCTTCTGCTCTTGTTTTGACTATTTCCAGCGCTTGCCTTTTAGTCAATGAAAGAGCATAATTTGCAGAGTATTTGTTATATTTTAGCAATTCCAGCAAAATTTTTCGTAGTTCCGGTTTTTGTTGAATCAAAACAATATCTTTCATATTTCTCCTTTTTATATTGACATATAAGATTATATGTGGTATATTTATGTTTTATATCTATGCTTATTAATTTGATTATGCCACTAATAATTAAAATATGCAATACTTAATCGTTCAATCATAAAGCTGATGCGGAATACTCCGCATCAGCTTTATGATTTTAAATAATATTTATCTAGTACTACATCACTTACATCGTTCTTTATTATAAATCATAGGCAGCTCTAAAGCCTTCATGTATGGCATCCCATATTTTCCGTGGTTCCACGCAATCGCCCGTATTTATATATGGTATGCCCATTTTATCAAGAGTTTCCACCATTTCCGTTTCGCTCTTCGCGCCTACTGCAAGCACTATAGTATCAATCCCACCTATTTTTTCTGTTTTCCTTCTTTTTCATAAGCGACAGCTTCCGCAAGTATCTCGGTCACCTTGCTGCTTGTAAGTATATTTATATTAGCCTCTTCAATACGTTTCATTTGCAGTGCCTTTACTAGTGGGCCAGTGTCTGTAGCGACATCTTTAAGCATTTCAAGTACAAATACTTCTTTCCCTGTGCGGCAATATATTCTGCCACCTCGCAACCAACCGAACCGCCGCCTACGATCACCGTTTTTGAGCCCGCCGATACTTTTCCTGTCAAGATATCATGGGCAGTAGAAACATGTTTTTGTTCAATCCCTTTAATATTTGGGATTATTGGCTTCGCTCCGGCTGCAAGAACAACCGCATCAGGTTTTTCTCTCTTCACTGTATCTTCTGTCACGGCAGTTCCAAGGACGACCTTTACTTTTAATCTGGCAAGTTCCCGACTGAGAAAGTCTGTCAAATCGCCTATTTCTTCTTTGTGCGGTGGAATTGAGGCAATAAGCAACTGTCCACCAAGTTTATCATTTCTTTCATACAGAACCGCTTCATGCCCTCGTTCTGCAGCGACCCTGCTGCTTCCATTCCGGCTGGTCCGCCGCCTATCACCATTAGTCTCTTTTTGACTTTAGAAGGCTTGTTTAAATCGTATTTATATTCATTCCCGGTTTGAGCATTAACCAAGCAACCGATATCTATGTCTTGAAACAATCTGTCAATACAGCCTTGATTGCAGGCAATGCATTTTCTGATCTCATCAAAACGCTTTTCAAAAGCTTTTCGGGGAAATTCGGATCAGCCAGCAACGCTCTTCCCATCGCTACTAAATCGGCCTCTCATCTCGAATGATTTTTTCAGCTTCAGCAAACTCCTTTATTCTTCCAACAACAATTACCGGGACCTTAGCCTTTATCTCTTCCCTTATGACTGCCGCGTTTTCGACGTAGCAGCCCTGGTGGACAGCAGCTGGCTGAATAATCATTGCTGCAGATTCATATACACCCCCAGATACATGGATCGCATCGATCTCCTTTTCTACCAATAGCTTGGCAAATTTTTTCGTATCTTCTACAGTGAGCCCTCCAGGCACAAATTCTTCAGAACTCATGCGATAAATAATCGGGAATTTTTTTCCTGCGACATTACGGACGCGTTCCAGGACCTCAAGCGGAAACCTGGCCCTATTTTCAAAAATACCGCCGTAATCATCTTTTCTTTGATTGCTGTAAGATGAAAGAAACTGATTAAGCAGATATCCTCAGGAGCTCCATGGATTTCAATGGCATCAAACCCAGATTCAACAGCCCTTCTTGCTGCTTCACCAAAATTTTCTACCACGGCTTTGATTTCAGCAACGCTCATTTCTTTTGGCTGTTCTTGTCCGACAGGACAAGGTATCGCAGAGGAGCATATATTTCTGTTCCGGTAACAGCACGATGTGTTTGACGACCGGCGTGGTAAAGCTGAACGGCTACTTTACTTCCTGCTTCGTGAACAGCATCTGTAAGCATCCGCATTCCTTTTATATGCTCATCGCGGCTTATTCCCGTCTGAAAAAGGAAAATCCTTTTGCAGAAGAACTCACATAGGTCGCCTCGATGATAATCAAGCTAACCCCGCCTCTAGCTCTCGCCTTATGATATTCGATAAATTTTTCGGTCACATATCCTTCCTTACTACAGTAATTTGTGACCATCGACGGCATTACAAAACGATTTTTCAACTCCAATGCAGCAATTTTTATAGGTTGCCAGATTTTTTCCGTGTTTGCACCGCCCATCTCAAGATCACTTCCAATTTAGTTTTTTGTTGACAAATCCCTAAGCTAATTATATCATTTCGAAAAATCTCTTACACTTTTTTTCTGATTTTTCTGATTTTTCTTACTTCAGAAAAAGGCGGATACTAAAATACGATCCGCCTTTTCTGAAGTAAATATTTATATCTTTAAAAAGTATTTTTGTTATAAAGCTTCTTAGTCAATTGCCTGATTTAATTTTAAATCCTCATAGAATCCTGCCAGAGACATGCTAACGTAGGGAGCCAGCCATAAAAGCCGATACCCGCCGTCAGGATGGATAACAGCCGCGCCAAAAAGCTCAAATACAGAAAACAATTTCCTTATATCCATGCATCATCTTTTTGCTGCGCTCAATTGCTTCTAAAGCATCTCATATCCGGATTATCATAAAGAATATAAATCGCCTGAGAATAACGCAGAGCAGCAATTATTCCAGGTATCACCAGCAACAGTGCCCATAAAAGTATAAATACCCACGTGATCAAGGCTACCAAAAAGGCTGACAAAAGATTGCGGAATCCTTCAAAGATAGATTCTAACCTTATCGTCCTTCCGCGATATGCTTAGAAAAAAACCATTAACTCCAAGATTGACCGGTCCGATAAAAAACATCGAAGCGAAGAAACCTGCAACAGGAATGACCGTACCCAATTCTGTTCCGGCAGAGCACACTAACGCATATATAAAACAGACCACTGCAATCAACCAGTTTCCTTTTAAAGCACGGCGTGCCATGCTTCTTATCTCAAAATTGTTAAGCAATCAGTCTTCTTCCTTCTATATGATTTTACTTTTCAATCAAAGTCTACAGTTTTATAATAACATGTCCCGCCTCAAACATACATATCTATCCGATACATATACGCTTAGATATTGGTCATCGTTCAGCGGAATTGCGAAATAAAGGTATTACATGATAATTGTCGAAATTTTGCTTATCGGTATTTATTCACAAGTCAGAGGTGAGTTAATGTCCAACAATGTCCTCCTAATAGCAAAAAGCACAATTGAATTAAAAATCATCCCCAAGATGGCTAATCGTCATGGTTTGATCACAGGTGCCACAGGAACCGGCAAGACAGTAACTGTCCAACGCATGGCTGAAGCCTTTAGCAATATTGGCACACCTGTTTTTGTTTCGGATATAAAGGGTGATTTATCTGGTTTATCTGCTGCCGGCGGAAATAACTCCAAAATTGAAGAAAGAGTGAAGCAACTATCACTCGATGGCTTCGCCTATCGTGGTTTCCCTGTGGAATTCTGGGATGTTTTCGGAGAACATGGCTTACCCGTGAGAACAACGATTTCAGAAATGGGTCCGTTGCTTTTATCTAGACTTCTTGCGCTAAACCCTGTCCAAAGCGGAGTGTTGAACCTTATATTTCGTATCGCAGACGATCAGGGCTTGTTGCTTATGGACCTCAAGGACTTAAAAGCCATGCTTGTCTACGTAGCCGAAAACGCTTCTCAGTATACAGTTGAGTATGGGAACATCAGTAAGCAATCCGTAGGTGCTATCCAAAGAGCACTGCTCGTACTCGAAGATCAGGGAGGCAGCCTTTTTTTCGGTGAACCGGCTTTGGATATAAGAGATTTTATGAAAACCACAACAGAAGGGCGAGGGGTCATCAATATTCTGGACTGTGAACAGCTTTTTCATTCGCCCGTCTTATACTCAACCTTCATGCTCTGGATGCTTTCCGAATTGTTCGAGGAGCTACCGGAAGTCGGCGATCTTGAACAGCCTAAAATCATATTTTTCTTCGATGAAGCGCACCTGCTTTTCAATGATGCGCCAAAAGCTCTGCTCGAAAGGATCGAGCAAGTAGTTCGACTGATCCGTTCCAAAGGAGTCGGAATATATTTTTGCACTCAAAATCCAATAGACATACCAGATGCTGTACTTGGTCAGTTAGGCAACAGGGTCCAGCACGCTTTGCGGGCTTTTACGCCAAAAGATCAAAAAGCTATAAGGGCAGCGGCAAATACTTTCCGTCAAAACCCGAAATATAATGTTGAAAAAGTTATTACAGAATTGGCTGTTGGCGAGGCACTTGTCTCCTTTTTAGATGATAATGGTCGACCGACAGAGGTTGAAAAATCCTATATCGTTCCCCCCGGTAGCCGCGTTGGTCCTATATCAGCAGAGGAAAAGCAAGAAATAATGCGCGTTTCTTCTTTGAAAGAACATTATGCTGAGCTTATCGACCGAGAGTCTGCATATGAGATCCTACAAAAAAAGCTTGCTGCAGAACGCAGTGATGTAAAATCAAGCAAGTCAACTCGCCTTCAAAAAAAATCCCCACGACGTTCAGACAGCATTTTGGAGAAAATGACAAAATCCGCAGCATCTAGCTTGGGACGTCAGGTAGCCCGTGAGCTGGTGCGCGGAGTGCTGGGTTCGATCCTCAGAAAATAGCATCGTGCTTTTTCTAAATTTATCTACATTTAGGAGGTGTTTGTATGCCAAGAAAAGTACCAGCCGAAAATAGGTCCTGGTTGCGCAGCGGGAGGCTGAATCAAAAAAGGCATTACGAGATGACGGATGAAGAAAAGAGCAATGTAGCTAGATGCCAAGGTATGAAAGCCGCACATTTATGTAAAAATCCCATATTTAGATGCACTGAATGCGGCAATTATGGATGTACCCAAGAAGTTGCCGATAAATGTACTGAACAGGGATTCAAGAACGACAAATGCTTAAATTGCGGTGCCGAAAATACCCGCATGCCCGTTATGGAAAATGAGTTGGCTGATATCATTGCTTTTTGGGGAAAAAACGAATTATAGACTCTCACTTTCTCCAGCTGATTCCGGTTGATACAGTATCTCCTCTATACTAAGCCTCACTGACCCGGCAGGGATATTCCACTCGATCACATCACCTTTGCTGAAACCCAAAATAGCAGTGCCTACCGGAGCAAGCACTGAGATTTTATTTTCAAGCAAATCAGCTTTTTCTGGATAAACCAGGGTATATATCATCTTCTCTCCGGTGTCAAGGTCCTTAAGCATGACTTTCGAATTCATCGTAATAACTTCCGGCGGAACTTTTTGCGGTTTTACTATATTCGCCCTTTCAAGCTCTCTTTCAAGATCATTAAGGTTTTGTTTTTGTTTGGCTGTTCCAAATTCTCTTTCTTCTTTGATAAGTTTTAACAACCGTTCACGATCCGAGGAAGTGATGTGTATTTTTCTGGCCATTTCGCTTGATACTCCCTGATTCATAATTTTAGTGATCAATGATTTTTTATATCAGGCAACTGATTTTATATTTCTTATAGAATAACCGCTGATACAAATTTACTTGCTCTGTATCAGCGGTTTATCCATATTATGCGAATTATCTGCCGAAATTCTACACCCCGGCTATTTTTCGTCCATATTCCGCTGCTTTTTCCTGTTGATGCTCGTCTGGATTCCACAAGCTGCGGAATCCTTCATCGATAATTTCAAATCCGGCGGCCCCAAGCTCTTCCCGAAGCAGCTTCACTGATTCACCACTCCAGCCGTAGCAGCCAAATGCCGCGGCCTTTTTCTTTTTGAATTTAAGTTCTTTCATCAGATGCACAAACCCGGAAATAGAATGAAGCATACTTCCGTTTATGGTGGGCGATCCAATAACAACTGTTTTGGATTTGAAAACCTCGGTAATCAAATCATTCGGATCGCTTTTCGCTAAATTGAATATTTTGACATCAGTCTCTGGATCAGCTTGTCCAATTCCCCAGGCAATTTTTTCCGCCAATTTTTTCGTTCCGTTCCACATTGTGTCATATATTATGGTAATTTGATTCTCCTGATAATCGTTACACCATTCAGCATATTTTGCTACTATCTGCATTGGATCTTTTCTCCAGATAACGCCGTGACTCGTCGCGATAATGTCAATAGGCAAACTCAGGGCGGTGATTTCACTGAGCTTTCTCTTCAATAAGGCATTGAATGGATTCAGGATATTAGCGTAATATTTCATTGCTTCCTTGAAAAGATCGCATTGGTCAACCAGGTCATTAAAGAGTTTTTCTGTCGCATAGTGCTGTCCGAAAGCATCATTGCTGAATAATATATTATCTCCTGTAAGATATGTCGCCATACTGTCAGGCCAGTGTAACATGGTCATTTCGACAAAAACAAGCTGTTTGCCATTCCCGACATCTAATTTGTCCCCTGTTTTTACTACATTAAAATTCCATTCCCTATGATATTGGCCCTTTATGGATTTAACTCCGTTTGCAGTACAATAAATCGGTACATTCGGTATCCTCTCCATCAAAAGAGGCAACGCTCCGCTATGATCTACTTCGTTATGATTGGCAATTATATAGTCTATTTTATTAAGATCTATTTCCGAGCTTAGATTGTCAACAAATTCTTTGGCGTATGGCAACCATACCGTATCGATAAGCACATTCTTTTCTTCCTGGATCAAATATGAATTATATGATGACCCATTATTTGTACTGAGTTCGTCGCCGTGAAATTTACGGAGCTCCCAGTCTACTTTTCCAACCCAAAATACATTGTTTTTGATTATCTTTTTCATGTCCTCGCTCCTCTCTTGTCGATGCTTTATACTATCTTAACACATCTGCAATATTCTTTTCTTGGGCATGATATCCTTTAATTTTCCTCATTTTTGTACTTTAAGCATCACTCTTGATTTCTTTATTAAATTTGATTTTGGCATCATAATACTGTTAATTAGCCATTGTCAGGATGTACTAGAAATAGATGCTGTTTCCAATGAATTCACGCAATATTGAGTTGTATGGTATTTTCGAAGTATCAATCGGCTCAAAAAAGGATAATAAATTTAACAGACGTTCTTTTGTTTCTGAATAAGGACCGTCCTTTTTTATTTTCTGAAGAGATTCCTCGGCAAAAAGACGCAGCGCATTCAGCTCATAAATAGTGCTGGAGTTGAACATAACATCCGCTTCTTCTTGGTATAGAAAAATATTCGCATACTCAGAAGCGCGAACATTCGTCCATCTTTTTAATGTTTCCTCCGGGGCAGCTCCACGGAAGAGGTCATCACGTACCATTCTTCGTATCAAGCGGATTTCCGTGGTCGGGATACGGTTAATCAGATCAATGTTCAGACCGCCCAGAGCGCTGACATATACTTTATAGAGCAAATTTCTGTTGATCCCGGTGATCAGCTCTGGATTCAATGCATGGATGCCCTCGATCACCAATATGTCTGAAGGCCCTATCTGAATTGGCTTTGTCTCCATTTTGCGCTTTCCGGTGACAAAATCAAAAATTGGAGTTTCAACTTTTCGTCCTTCTATCAAACTAATAATATGTTCATTCAATAATTCTAGGTCAATTGCTCCTATACACTCTAAATCAACTTCTCCTTTTTCATTTAAAGGTGTCTTCTCTCGATCCAGAAAATAATCATCCAACGAAAGCGGCACCGGTTTAAATCCATTCACTTCGAGTTGAGTCGATATCCTTTGGGCAAAAGAGGTTTTCCCCGATGAAGATGGTCCGGAAACCAGCAGAACGCGCAGAGCCCTTCGCTGATTCAAGACAAGATCAGCAATATCCGAAATTTCTTTCTCATGCAGAGCTTCGGCTATACTCAAAAGCTTCATGCTTTTACCGGCAAGAATATACTTATTGACGTCCGAAACCAATTCTATGTTAATATTCTTTAGCCAGCGGCGATCTTTCTCAAAAGCTTGGGAGAGCATATCCGGCGGGATAAGCGGTCTTGACGCTCCACGCCCAATGTCGCCAAAATCGACGATGAACCCATAAGAATAAGGTACAATTGTGAACGGATCCACCATTGAGGCATTGCTATGAGCTGGATAGACTGTTTTTATTATCGAATCATCTAATTTGTAGTGGTAATAGCCCTCGCTTTTTTTTATCAATTCGATTGGACTTTTCTTATCGACCCATTCTTTAAGTTTTACACCGATCAAATCCACTTCTCTGGCTGAAAGAGCTGAATCAGTAAGATTGCAGAAAACTCCCTCCAATATTGAATAGGTCGTTTTAAGATTATCCCGCGGGAAAAGTTCCCGGACAACCTTAACCAGACCAAGCTTGACGGTTTGTCTGCCGAGTCTTAAATGAGTCTCCTGCATTGGCTCACCTCCGTTTTCTTATTTGTTCAATATATGATTTCGCCGTCCGTGCATGAACATCCTTTCATTCTTCTCTTGATCAGATATCAAGCACTGATCTTTAATAATAATTAGCGGTTTTTTCTTGATTTGATAAGATCCCGCACATTTTTTATCCCACCCATGGCTGTAAACATTTCATTTACCTTTTCTTGCTCGATTTGCCGGGAGTTCAATCCTTCATATTTTGCTTCCTTTATTAATTTCTTATAGTTCATAAGTCTTTCAAGGTCGATTTTTCCTTCGTCAATAGCCCTTCTGACTGCACAATTTGGTTCTTTTTCATGGGTACAATCACTGAAATGACAAGAAGCAGCAAGTTCTTCAATGTCAGCGAAAGCACGCTCAAGGTCGGCATTCTCCAGACCTATTTCACGCATTCCCGGGGTGTCAATAACTGCCCCTCCCCCAGGAATACAGAACAGTTCTCGGTTTGTTGTCGTGTGTCTTCCCCGATCATCCCTTCTAGTCTGGGCTGTGAGTATTTTTTCTTCTCCCAACAACAGATTGATCAATGTCGATTTACCCACCCCGGACGAACCAATAAAAGCTACTGTTTGCCCCGGGTATATATATTTTCTTATGCTCTTTGATCCGTCACATGTCAAACCAGATGTAACCAGGATTTCAGCGCCAATGGCCACTGAACTCACCTCTGCAATCATCATCTCAAGATCTGTGCATAAGTCAGCCTTTGTCAAAACAACGACAGGACAGGCTCCGCTATCCCAAGCTATTGCCAGATATCTCTCTAATCGGCGTAAATTAAAATCTCTATTTAAAGCCATACATATGAATATTGTATCTATATTAGCAGCGATGACCTGAGCTTGCTGAGATGTCCCAGCCGCTTTCCGTATAAAAATGCTTTTCCTTTCCAATATGCCATGAATGATCGCGTTCCCACCTGAAGATTCGTCGCGATCCAAAAACACAAAGTCACCTACGGCCGGCAAATCCTTAATATCGTTTGATTTAAAAAGTATCTTCCCAGATGTTTTGGCTAGCATATCCGATTTTTCAGTTGCAACACGGTAAAAATCTTTGTGCTGGGCGATTATCCTTCCCAGATGGTATTTTTCGTTACCTAACCCTACTTTTGATATCCGATCGGCAATGCCCAAGTCGATCGAGCTATATTTTTTATTCAATTTTGCATACTCCTTTTTTGAATCTTACACTATCTATTTTATAACTTTCTTTTAAGTATTGCATGAAATATCGATTTATAAATATAATAATCGTGATTTCTTCTTATTTGTACAAATACATACATATTTTTACATTATTCTTAACTAAATCCACCGCTTCTTGTGGCGATTGTCGGATTATGTTACCATCTATTTATAGTAGTTGATTTTATTATAAAGGAGGATAAATATGGCAAAATTAAGTGTAATTGAGGGCATCGGCCCAGCGTACGAAACAAAACTTAAAGAAGCTGGAATAACCTCCATCGAAGATTTATTGATCAAGTGTTCTTCAAAAAAGAACCGTACCAAGCTGGCTGAAAATACTGGGATTACGGAAAAGTTGATCTTGAAATGGGCAAATCATGCTGATCTTTTCCGGATCAAGGGAATCGGCGGTGAATATGCCGAGCTACTTGAAGCGTCCGGCGTCGACACTGTCCCGGAACTTTCTAAGCGCAAAGCAGATAAACTTTTTATTAAACTCTCGCAGGTCAATGCTGCGCAAAAGCTCGTCAGAAAATTGCCCGCACAAAAACACATCGAGAGTTGGATCCAACAAGCCTCAAATCTTCCAAAAGCACTGAGCTACTAATTATTTCAGCAAGAACTACATAAATGTTTTAAGGATACGGATTGGTTTGAAGCCAATCCGTATCCTTACCCGGTAGATAATGAGAGGAGAATCATTATGGATATTTTTAATCTTTTGACTTCACAGCTAAACGATCCAAATGTGCTGAATAAACTGAGCAGACAGGCATCTGTCTCTCCAGAAAAAGCCAAAGAAATAACAGCTTATGGATTACCCGCACTGCTTCAAGCATTGAATCGTAACTCAAGTAGCGCTTCAGGCGCCGAATCCTTGCTAGCGGCACTAGATCAACACAAAGACGACGATGTCGATGATGTCAATATTTTTTTGGATAAGGTCAATACCGCAGAAGGCGGAAAAATGCTCCAACATATTTTTTCCGGCAACAATGAACGTGTACAGAGTAATATAGCAAAACAGACCGGATTAAAACAAGCTCAGGTTTCGGGTGTGCTTACCCAGCTTGCGCCGATGTTGATCGGTATGTTAGGCAAAAAAAAGCACGCAAATAATCTTGACCAGGGCGGCATATCTTCCTTGTTAGGGTCAGCGCTCACACATGGCTCCGAGGGTGGTATCATGGATATTGCTTCCAATCTGCTGGACTCCGATAATGACGGTAGTATCATCGATGATGTTGGCGGCTTATTAGGCAAGTTTTTCAAAAAATAAATCATGTATATAAAAAAATCATCCAAACACATTCTTTTTCTTTCTTTAATTCTTTTATCGGCATTGTTTCTTTGTTTTTTATTGAGCGGATGCACTGATAATGATACGGTGGCCGAAGATAATGATATTCCTTTTTCTGTTGCAATATCAAAGCTCGATCCAAACGGGTCATATGATTCGCCGGATGATGTAGCCCTCTTCATCCATCAGTATAAAAAACTTCCTGCGAATTATATCACAAAGGAAGAGGCACAAGCTGCAGGTTGGGTAAGCAGTGCCGGCAACCTCTGGGAAGTAGCCGGGCAAGTGAGCATTGGCGGAAATGTGTTTTTTAACCGCGAGGGGAACTTGCCCCAAAAAGCCGATCGTATTTGGTATGAATGCGATGTGAACTATCAGGGCGGATATCGCGGAGGAGAAAGAATCGTCTATTCGAATGACGGGCTCATTTTTTATACCGGAGATCATTATCAAACTTTTTTTGAATACCGCTTTATGCAGAGGTGATCGATATTAAAACGGTTTTGCTCGACGGCAGAAAAATCAAATCCCCGGCCGACCTGCATCAGTGCCTCTCGGAATCGCTGCAATTTCCCGATTACTACGGAAAAACCTTGATGCTCTTTGGGATATCCTAAGCACAACCAGCGAAATTCATTATATCCAGCTGATACACGAACATGATTTTTATGAGAATTTAGATGTATATGCTCAGAAAACAATTGATTTATTTCGTTCAGCCGCTGACAGTAATAAGCATATACATTTTTGCATGATCATATAGCTATAATGAGCCTTCTGCTTTTCACAAATAGAGATTTTCGGGGGAAACAGATGGATAATGTTTTTTTTGCTTTTATTTTGACACTGCTTGCAGGTTTAAGCACCGGGATAGGCGGAGCGACAGCTCTCTTGTCTCATAAGACGAACACTAAATTTCTCTCTTTGGGCCTTGGATTCTCTGCAGGAGTGATGGTTTATATTTCAATGACAGAGCTTTTTTTCGAGGCAAGAAATGTCCTATCAGTTGCATACGGTCTAAAACCAGGAGTATTATACGCAACTTTGGCTTTTTTCAGCGGTATGCTTCTGACAGCTCTGATCGATAAGGCAGTGCCATCCCCTGAAAATCCTCACGAGATTCAACATGTTTGTAACATACATGACCCGCGGGGACAAAGAGGGCATGAGGATCCCAAACTGTTGCGCATGGGATTATTCACTGCCTTGGTTGTTGCGATACATAACTTCCCCGAAGGACTGGCTACTTTTATTTCAGCCCTTCAACAGCCTTCCATAGCGATCCCGATAACGCTCGCGATCGCTATTCATAACGTACCGGAAGGTATAGCTATTGCGATCCCTGTTTATTATGCCACAGGCGACAAGCGCAAGGCTTTTGGCTATGCTTTTCTTTCCGGACTTTCGGAACCGGCTGGAGCACTAATAGGTTATTTGATCCTACGCCCTTATATGAGCGATACGCTATTCGGCCTTTTATTCGCTGCGATCGCCGGAATAATGGTTTTCATATCTCTTGACGAGCTTTTGCCCTCAGCACGGGAATACGGAGAACATCATCTCTCAATATACGGTTTGATCGCAGGTATGGCAATAATGGCTTTCAGTCTCTGGTTATTCTTATAGAATGAATTCCGGGATGCAGTTTCAGCTTTTTTCTTTTTTAGAAGCTATGTGTTTGATTTTCTCCAGTGCTTCATGATTATTAATAGAACGCAAAGCAGGGAATGCTTTAAATAACCTTTCTTGTCCGAAATGAGTCTTTTTTTGGATTTTAGCATATGATTCCTGAAGCTCACCTAAAACTTGTTTCCGATGGATAAAGGCTTTTTCCTTTGCCTCTCTAAGCTCAGTCAGGTCATCCCTGAGTGCGGTTTTTTTGTTTTCCAGCACTTCTCCCAACTCATCTTTTTTCTGGATCAAGTTTAATGTGCCCTTGGCCAGATTCTCTCCGAGACTCTCCGAGGCATAGCTTATTTTCAGGGCGGCTTCATCCATGATCTTTAATTTGTGATTGAGTTTCATAACCGTTTGGATGGTAGCCAGAAAATCAACTAGAAAAATAAGCAGCAGTAAGGTCAGGATGATTTTGCCCAGACTTGTTGGAATCGTTGATACACCAAATGCTACATGTGGATGGACGCGGTCAACCATTATCAAACAGGCTAACCCCCAACGAATCGAAAATAGCAGGCAGATGTACCCACCCAGATTAAACGGTTTATCAGAGTAGTCCCACCACTTTTGTTTAAATATCCTTTCCAAGATGTAGCCGGTGATCAGCTCAAGCAGACTTGCAAGCAGCATCGCTCCAAGAAACATGTATATCATATTGTTTTTTACAGGCTCTAGTATGCTTATCACCAGAATAAAGCCGATCCCATAAACCGGGCATAAAGGTCCATTTAAAAACCCGCGGTTAACAAATCTGCCTGTAGTACCGGCAGTATACACGACCTCTATGCACCAGCCAAGGAAAGCATAAATAAAAAAATACCATAAAACATTCTGGGACATGTCTGCTCCTTTCTAATTGACCCCACGTATAATTCTGATTACTTCTCCTTCTGTATTT
>JAXGPE010000020.1:0-2126 GCA_040767105.1 Peptococcaceae bacterium
CGGCCATAGCCGACGAATACGGCTGCGACTTTTTCGACGCGGCGTCCGTCGCTGCGGCTTCGCCCATAGACGGCGTCCACCTGGATGCCGCGGAGCATGAAAAGCTAGGGAAGGCACTCGCTTGCAAGGTGCGGCAGATGATGGGGATTTAGCGCCGAACCCGATCATTTAGGATGTGCCTGCATGTAAAAATTTGATATTAAAAAGCCGTGAATATGGATCACGGCTTTTTAATATCCTCACACCGAGTACTCCTTTATTCTTTGGCCATCAGCGCGGACACCTCGTTGGAAAACGCGACCGGGTCCTCAATGGGCAGCCCTTCGATCAGCTGCGCCTGCGCGTAGAGCAGCGCGCTGTATGTCTTGAGCATCTCCTGATCCTGTTCATAGAGCTTACGCAGCTTTTCAAATACCGGATGCTCCGCGTTGATCTCCAACACACGCTGCGCCTGCGCCTTCTCCTGCGCGGGCATGGCGTTGAGCACCTTCTCCATCTCGATTGAAAGCACGCCCTGTGTGCTCAAACAGACCGGATGTCTGCTCAGCCTGCCGGAAAGCTGCACGCTGTGCACCTTGCCCGAGAGCGCTTCCTTCATGAAATCGAGCAGCTCCTTGTTGGCCTCGGTCTTCTCCTGCACATCCTTCTGCTGCTGCTCATCCTCGATCCCGATATCGTCGCCGGACACGGAGCGGAACTCTTTTTTTGCATATTCGCGCAGCATCTGTATGGCGAATTCATCCACATCGTCCGTTAAGCAGAGTATGTCGTAGCCCTTTTCGCGCACACGCTCCGTCTGCGGCAAAAGCTCAATCTTGGCCGCCGTCTCCCCGCAGGCGTAATAGATGTACTTCTGATCTTGCGGCATAGCGTCCGTATATTCCTGCAAGGTCACGAGCTTCTTTTGCGCCATGGAGTAATAGAGCACAAGATCCTTCAGGTCTTCCTTGTGGGCGCCAAAGCCGCTGTACAGCCCGTATTTAAGCTGCATACCGAACTCGCCGAAGAATTTTTCATAGGTCTCCCGCTCGTTTTTCAGCAGCCGCTCCAGCTCCGCCTTGATCTTCTTGGAGAGATTCTTCGCAATCGCGGCCAGCTGCCTGTCCTGCTGCAGCATCTCGCGCGAGATGTTTAAAGACAAATCCTGCGAATCCGCCAAACCTTTGATGAAGCTGAAATGATCGCTCAAAAGATCCGCGCACTTGTCCATGATGAGCACGCCGTTGGCGTATAGCTGCAATCCCTTCTCGTAGTCACGCGTGTAGTAGTTATACGGCGCTTTAGCAGGCAGATACAACAGCGCCTGATAGCTCACGGCCCCTTCCGCCTTGACATGGATCACGCTCAGCGGATCCTCATAATCATAGAATTTATCCTTGTAGAACTGATCGTATTCCTCGCGGGTCAATTCGCTCTTGTTCCTGCGCCAGAGAGGCACCATGCTGTTGAGCGTCTCCTCCTCCGTGTAGGATTTGTATTCCTCCTCGCTGCCCTCCTTCAGCCGGCTCTTTTGCAGCTCCATACGAATCGGATAGCGGATATAATCCGAATATTTTTTAACAATCCCTGTAATCCTGTGTGTTTCTAAGAATTCGTCGTAGTTTTCCTCTTTTTCGTTCTCCTTGAGCGTCAGCGTGATAAGGGTTCCGTGTGTATCCTTGTCACACGCCCGAATGGTGTAGCCGTCGGGGCCTTCGGATTCCCAGACATGCGCCTGCTCTTCGCCAAACGCGCGGCTGACCACCTGCACCACAGCGCTCACCATAAAAGCGGAATAGAACCCAACACCAAACTGCCCGATGATCTCGATATCGTCCTGCGCGCCCAGATCGCTTTCATTCTTGAAATCCAGCGTGCCGCTTCTTGCGATCACGCCCAGGTTGTTCTCAAGCTCGTCTTTCGTCATGCCGCAGCCGTTGTCCTCGATGCTCAGCGTACGCGCTTCTTTATCCAAAGAAATTTTTATGAAGAAATCTTCCCGATTCAGCCCCACAGCCGAATCGGTCAGGGATCTGAAATAAAGCTTGTCGATGGCGTCGCTCGCGTTGGATATGAGCTCGCGCAGGAATATCTCCTTGTTGGTATAGATGGAATGAATCATGAGATCCAGTATGCGTTTTGATTCC